>SFGI01000029.1 GCA_004557645.1 [Eubacterium] saphenum
GGAATTTCGTGGGGCAGTTCTTTCAGAGGCAGTTCTTTGGGAATATAAACCTTTGCAACTTCAAACAGACCTGCACTTTCGTTTCTTCTGTTGTAGTTTGTTGCCAAAGAGGTCAGGATACCATTGAAGGATACTGTTCTCATGATAGAGAAATCTTCACCTAGAGGGTTGGAAATCACGATGGCTTTTCTCAGGTCGCTGTCTGCGGGGATCAGCAGTTTATCGAATACTTTAGGGCTTTCGAAGCTGTATGTCATTGCTTCGCACAGACCGTCGGCGATCACAGTATCTTTTACCAGAGAGGTAATGGTCTGCTCGTATGTTTTCTTACCCACGGTAGGTGTACCGCTGGCCAGAGTTGCTTCGATCTTATTGTAGCCATAGAAACGAGCAATTTCTTCTGCCAAGTCAGCCTGTGCTTCCAGATCAGGGCGGAAAGTAGGCACAGTTACGATATGGTTCACGGGATCTACTTTCAGTTCGATCTTTTCGAAAATCTTCTGCATTTCTTCTTCGGAAATATCTGTACCCAGGAATTTATTGATCCATGCGGGGTTGTAGGACAGTTCCCAAGGCTCTCTCTTGTTGGGGTATTCATCTACCACGCCGGGAACAACTTCACCGGCATCCAGCAGTTCTACCAGTTGTACTGCACGGTTTACTGCTTCCAGAGCCAGGTTGGGGTCCAGACCTTTTTCAAATTTGCTGGATGCATCTGTACGCAGGCCAACTTTTTTCGCTGTGATACGTACATTGGGGCCATCGAAGTTTGCAGATTCAAACAGGACAGCCTGAGAACCTTCCACGATCATGGAGTTTTCGCCGCCCATAACACCTGCGATGGCAACTGCTTTTTCGGGATCGGCAATCACCAGCATAGAGGGATCCAGATTTCTTTCTACGCCATCCAGTGTTGTAATAGTTTCGCCTTCTTTTGCGTTTCTAACGATGATATGGCTGTCTTTGATGGTTTCGATGGAGAAAGCATGCATAGGCTGACCCATTTCGATCATCACATAGTTTGTGATATCAACGATATTGTTGATGGGGCGAACGCCTGCCATACGCAGTCTCTTTCTCATCCATCTGGGAGAAGGACCGATTTTTACATTTTTTACAACTCTTGCCACGTATCTAGGGCACAGTTCAGCATTTTCAATGGTTACTTTAACAAAATCTTCTGCTTTGCCTTCTGCTTCTTCCTTTACTGTGATTTCAGGATAGTGGAAGGGAATATCGTAGGTTGCAGCAGCTTCTCTTGCGATACCCAAAACGCTGAAGCAGTCGGGTCTGTTGGATGTGATTTCGTATTCCACTACTTCATCCTTCAGATCCAGCACTTCTACGATGTCCTTACCCAGTTCAACGGGTTCGGGGAAGATATAGATGCCATATTCAGTTGCTTCAGGGAAGTCGTGTCTGTCGCATCCCAGTTCTTCCACAGAGCAAAGCATACCTTCGGAAACAACGCCGCGCAGTTCGCCTGTGTAGATTTCTTTGCCACCAGCGATAACGGAGTTATCCAGTGCGACGGGTACATAATCACCAACCTTTACGTTGGGTGCGCCTGTTACGATGGTCAGGTCTTTGCCCTGGCCTGCATCGATAGTGCAGATCACCAGTTTATCTGCATCAGGGTGTTTTACGATTTCTTTGATATAGCCTGTGACTACGTTTTTGATTTCACCGGCTACGGTTGTATAGCCTTCTACTTTGGAACCGGACAGTGTGATATCTTCAATAAAGTCTTTGATATCCGCTGTTACGGGTGCATATTCTTTCATCCAAGACATAGGTACGTCCATGAAATTAACTCTCCTCTCAAATTTAAAATAACAAAACCTTGGGACGCTGTCCCAAACCCTGCTAGGGAAATAATTTCCCTAGGACCCTTATTTGCAGAAACATATATATGTTTCTGCGGTATCGGGTTCCAAGGGGATGATCCCCTTGGTGGGTGTTTGAGGGCAAAGCCCTCAAGGTCTTAGAACTGTTTTAAGAATTTCGCGTCATTTTCAAACAGCAGACGCAGGTCTGTGATGCCGTATCTCTGCATTGCTACACGTTCCAGACCCATACCGAAAGCAAAGCCGCTGTATTCTTCAGGGTCGATGCCGCTCATTTTCAGAACCTTGGGATGCACCATACCGCAGCCCAGCAGCTCGATATAGCCTTCACCTTTGCATACACGGCAGCCTTCCCCGCCGCAAGCGAAGCAAGTTACGTCCATTTCCGCACTGGGTTCTGTGAAGGGGAAATGATGAGGGCGGAAACGTACCTTTGTATTTTCGCCGAACAGTTCTTTTGCAAATACTGCCAGTGCGCCTTTCAGGTCACCCATAGTAACGTTTTTATCGATTACCATGCCTTCCAGCTGATGGAATACAGGGGAATGGGTTGCGTCAACTTCATCGGAACGATAAACCGCACCGGGGCAGACCATACGAATAGGCAGTTTGCCTTTTTCCATGGTACGAACCTGTACGGGGGATGTCTGTGTTCTCAGCAGGATATCGCCGTTGATGTAGAAAGTATCCTGTTCATCCTTTGCAGGATGGTTTGCGGGAATATTCAGTGCTTCAAAGTTATAGTAGTCTTTTTCGATTTCGGGGCCGTCAGCCACTTCGTAGCCCATGCCTTTGAAAATATCGCAGATTTCATCGATAACGATGCTCATGGGATGCTTATGACCTTCGGGTCTTTCCTTACCGGGCATAGTTACGTCGATTTTTTCCTTTTCCAGACGATGTGCCAGTTCTGCTGCTTCCAGACGTTTTTTGCTTTCTTCCAGCATTTTTTCGATGTCCTGTCTTACTTCATTCGCCATCTGGCCAATGATAGGTCTTTCTTCTGCAGAAAGCTTACCCATTTCTTTCAGGATCGCTGTCAGCTCGCCTTTTTTACCAAGGAATTTTACCTTCAGTTCGTCAACATCTTTGATTTCTTTGGCTTCCTGGAACGCTGCCAGTGCCTTTTCCTGGATCAGTTTTAACTTATCCTTCATTTTGTTTTCTCCTCTCTTTCTTGAGGGTTTTACCCTATAATACTGCTTCGCAGTGCGAAACTGACCAGCACAAGGTGCTGGCAGTCATTGAGCTCCCGCCAGGAATATCTTGTCAAATCTTTCCCTGTCGGGGTTTGAGGCAGCGCCCCAAAAATAGAAAAGCCTTCGTCACACAAAGGGACGAAGGCTCGCGGTACCACCCAAATTCCTGCTATCACAGGCACTCTGATGCGTAACGTGCATGAAACGGACTCCCCTACTCTCTTTTCAGGAAGCCGACTCCGATGGGAACTTCTGTAGCTTCTCATACGAAAAACCCTTACAGCTCTGGAATTTGATTCCGAAGGTTTTCTCTCTGGCGCAGTTTCACTACATACTTTTCATCTTCACAGTCGTTAGATATTCATAACAAAAATTATTTTATCACACCCACCCTGAAAGTCAAGGGATAAAACAGAAATATTGCCTTATTCCCCTTTTAGGCGGCGCAGATGTTCCTTGATGCGGCGTTCAATGCCGTTATCCGTAGGGGCATAGTATACAGTACCCACCAATTCATCGGGCAGATACTGCTGTTCCACATAATGACCGGGGTAGCTGTGGGCATATTTATAACCAACGCCATGCCCCAAATCCTGAGAACCGCTGTAATGAGAATCCTTCAGATGGGGCGGAACGGTACGGATGCGGATATTCCGCACGTCGGAAAGGGCTTTATCGATGCCCACATAGGCCGCATTGCTTTTCGGCGCACAGGCAACATAGGTAACTGCCTGTGCCAGGGGGATACGTCCCTCTGGCATGCCGATGAAGTTCACTGCTTCCATAGCTGCCACTGCCACCTGCAGGGCATGGGGATCGGCATTGCCTACATCCTCTGATGCACAGATGACGACTCTGCGGGCGATAAACTTCGGATCCTCCCCGGCGTAGATCATCTTCGCCAGATAATACAATGCCGCATCGGGGTCGGAGCCACGCATACTTTTGATGAAGGCAGAGATGGTGTCATAATGATTATCCCCGTCCTTATCATAATTCAATGCCCGCTTCTGGATACATTCCTGGGCTTCTTCCAAAGTGATATGAATAATGCCATCTTTCCCGGGGTCTGTGGTTAGGACTGCCAGTTCCAGTGCATTTAAGGCTGTTCTGGCGTCGCCGTTGGCAGTATTTGCAAGGAAAGAAAGGGCATCCTCATCCAGCTTGGCATGGTAAACGCCCATACCATTTTTTTCGTCCGTCAGTGCCCTTTGCAGCAGCGTTTTGATATCCTTATCCTCCAGCTGGCGCAGTTCAAATACAATGGAACGGGAAACCAAAGCCTTATTCACCTCGAAATAAGGGTTTTCCGTGGTCGCACCGATCAAAATGATGGTGCCATCCTCCACATGGGGTAGCAATGCATCCTGCTGGCTTTTATTAAAACGATGGATCTCGTCGATGAACAAAATCGTTTTTTTACCATACATCCCCAACTCCGCCTTGGCATCCTCCACCGTCTCCTTGATATCTTTGATACCAGCAGTGGTGGCATTGATCTGGCGAAATTTGCTTTTCGTCGTATTGGCAATAATTTTCGCCAAGGTGGTCTTGCCTGTGCTGGGAGGGCCATAGAAAATGACAGAGCTGAGCCGATCACTTTTGATGGCACGATAGAGCAATTTCCCCTTGCCGACGATATGCTCCTGCCCAACAAATTCCTCCAAGGTTGTGGGGCGCATACGAGCCGCCAGAGGGGCATCCTTCCCCCCCTGCAGGCTGCGGTTATATTCAAATAAGTCCATTTTTTCACCGACTTTCCAATCAAAATCTCTTCAAGGCATTTCTTTCAAACAATATCTAATATATTTTATAGTAGATTTTCTTTTATTTCAACACAAAATGAGCAAAGCTTTGTACTTCCAAAAGACCAGAAAATACAGAAAAATTTTACAGTTTTCTATGTCATTTATTCATAAAAAATGTTATACTACTCGAACATTTTGAAATATTTAAGGAGAGGCTTATGAAAAAACGTGATTCTTTTGCAACAAGGCTGGGATTCGTTCTGGCCTGCATCGGTTCTGCCGTAGGGATGGGGAACTTATGGATGTTTCCCACCAGAGTGTCCCTGTATGGCGGCGGTTCCTTTCTGATCCCCTATTTTATTTTTGTAGTACTGATCGCATCCACCGGGGTGATTGGGGAAATGGCATTCGGTCGTGCCACACGCTCTGGCCCGGTAAACGCCTTCGGTATGGCAACAGAAAATAAGGGCAACCGCAAGCTGGGGGAAGCCTTGGGGCTTATCCCCTCCATTGGGGCTTTGGCTATGGCCATCGGCTACACCATTGTAGTCGGTTGGATCCTCAAATATGCCATCGGCACATTTACCGGAGCCACATTGGCTGCCACAGATATTGATGGCTATGGTGCCGCCTTTGGCAGCACAGCCAGCGCCTTCGGCAACAATGGCTGGCAGATCGCTGCACTGGCAATCTGTATGGCGATCACCATGATGGGCATCGGCAAGGGCATTGAAAAAGCCAATAAAATCATGATGCCCCTGTTTTTCCTGCTCTTTGTGGGACTTGGTATCTATATCGCATTCCAGCCCGGTGCGGCAGAGGGGTATCGCTATTTCTTCCGTGTAGACCCTGTGGCATTGGCAGACCCTATGACATGGATCTACGCATTGGGGCAGGCGTTCTTCTCCCTGTCTATCGCAGGCAATGGTACCATCATCTACGGTTCTTACCTGCCGGATGAAGAAAACATCCCCGCATCGGCAGCTCGTGTTGCCTTTTTCGATACACTGGCAGCCTGCCTGGCGGCACTGGTCATCATCCCCGCTATGGCGACTACAGGCTCCCAGCTGGATCAGGGTGGTCCCGGGCTGATGTTCATTTTCCTGCCACATCTGTTCCACAATATGCCTGGTGGTTCTCTTTTCGCCATCATCTTCTTTGTGGCGGTACTGTTCGCAGGTATGACATCTCTGCTGAATCTGTATGAAACACCCATTGCCACCCTGCAGGAGAAATTCAATATCAGCCGTATTCCTGCCTGCATCATCATCGGCGTGATCGGCGCAGCGGTTTCCCTGTGTATCCAGGGCATCGTTTCCGGCTGGATGGATGTACTGTCCATCTATATCTGTCCACTGGGCGCAGGGCTTGCGGGCATCATGTTCTTCTGGTTCTGTAAAAAGGAATATGTAGAGGAACAGGTAAACAAAGGACGGAACAAGCCCATGTTCGGCTGGTTCTATCCTCTTTGTAAATATGTATTCTGTCCCATCTGCTTCCTTGTGCTGCTCTTAGGCGCATTGAACGGCGGCATTGGCTGATATCATTACAAAAAAATCCTTACTGTCATCACAGTAAGGATTTTTTATTGCTCGCTTATTCTTTTGCCAAAAAAAGACACGCATCCCCAAAGCTAAAGAAACGGTATCTCTCCCGAACAGCTTCTGCATAGCTGTCCATCACCAGTTCCTTCCCCATCAATGCGGAAACAAGCATGATAAGGGTAGATTCGGGCAGATGGAAATTTGTCACCAGACAATCCACAGCCTTGAATTCGTAACCGGGATAAATGAAGATTTTCGTCCAACCGCTTTTCGGCTGGATGATGCCGTTTTCATCGGTCACAGATTCCAATGTTCTGGTGCTTGTGGTGCCGACGGCGATGATACGGCCGCCGTTTTTCTTTGTCTCATTCATGATAGCCGCTTGTTCCGGCTCTACCACATAATATTCGGAGTGCATTTCATGATCCAGTACATTATCCACTTTTACGGGGCGGAAAGTCCCCAAACCAACGTGCAGGGTCACATGGGCAACTTTTACGCCCATTTCTTCGATTTCCCGCAGCAGTTCAGGCGTAAAATGGAGCCCTGCTGTAGGTGCCGCTGCAGAGCCTTCATGTTCCGCGTAAACAGTCTGATATCTATTCTTATCCTCCAGCTTATGGGTGATGTACGGAGGCAGGGGCATTTCGCCCAGCTCGTCCAGAATCGTTTCGAAGACGCCTTCATATTCAAATTTGATGATACGGTTACCGCCTTCGATGACTTCCAGCACTTCCGCCACCAGCTTGCCGCCGCCAAAGGAGATCTTATCCCCCGGTCTTGCCTTTTTGCCGGGGCGCACCAATACTTCCCATGTATCCAAATCTTTTCTCACGAGAAGAAGGATCTCCATGGCTGCGCCTGTGCCGACCCGTTCGCCGTACAATCGGGCAGGCAGCACCTTCGTATTATTGATCACAAGGCAGTCCCCTGCTCTCAGGTATTCCTTGATATCTCTGAAATGCCGATGTTCTCTTTCGCCGCTGTTCTTGTGGACCACCATCAGGCGGCTGGAAGCTCTGTCCTTCAGGGGTTCCTGGGCGATCAGTTCTTCCGGCAGGTCAAAGTAAAAATCACTTGTTTTCATCTTGTTCCTTTCATTAAATATGTCTCAGCATATTTGATACCAATAATTTTCAGCATTTCCTTCCGATAGGTGATCGTCGCATCATCGGGCAGGTAATCGAAGCCCTCAATGTCATAATCATGCAGCACATAGCGTTCTTCCATATCCTGAGAATTGATGGTTACCTCAGGGTCTGTTACTTTACGGAAGATATCCACTACTTCACATTCAGGGTCATCGGAAACAGCTCGCATGATCTGTGCAATTTCATGGTCTTTCAGTCTTTTTACAAACATATCTTTCCCTCCCTCAATGCTCCAGCAGATATTGGATGGCATAGTCAGCACCAAACCATTTATACATCAAAGTTCTGTACACATAGTCAGAACCGGCACCGGCACGGTTTTTGCCTTTGATATGGTAATCATGCAGCTGATAGGTTTCGATATCTTCCTGAAATTTTGCCGTTACCTCGGGCACATTAGAAACCGCAACGGCATCCTCAAAGCTGCTATCATATGTACGAATCTTCAAAATCGTCAGTTCCCCGTCATCGGAGATCACATTCATGACTTCTCTGATCTGCGCTTCGGTCAGTTTTTCACAAAACATTTCTCATTCCTCCTCGTTCCAGTCCTTTTCAATGGCTTCCCAAAGTTCCGTCTTTCCTACGCCAAGCAGAGCATCCCGCACTGCTTCTTTCGTTGGTTCGATGGGTCGGTGCATCCCGCCGCAGCGCAGCCCTTCGTCCAGATAAAGCCAAAGCTCTTCCCCTTTCGGTTCCTCAAACAAGCCTCGATCGGAAAAAACGACGGTATTTCCTTTTCCATCCTGCCAGCCCTTTTTAGAAAGCAGAAATCCTCTCAAATCTTTCATCTGTCTCATCCCCGATCATCAATCCTCGATAGTGATATCTGTATAATAATGATGCAGGATATCTTCGTAATCATAGCCCATCTGTGCCATTGCCTGGGCACCCTTCTGGCTCAGGCCAACGCCATGACCCACGCCGATGCCTTCAAATACGAATTTACCGTTTTTCACAGTGCTGATATTCACAGTATATACTGCATACGCGCTGTTATCCACGGAAACAGAAGGTTTGTTTGCAGATCCTTTTGCTTCCACATCTACAGACAGGTTTTTGCCATTCAGATAGGACAGAGCCCCTTCCGTTTTTACAATAATCCCCTGACTTGCCGCTGCCGCCATCAGGCTGCCGCCTTTTGCAGATGCAGTCGTCTGCGTTGCTGTGGATCCTATGCCGCCATACTGACCGATCTCTCCGCCTTTGCCATTGATGGTAAACATCTTGCTGGGCAGACTGCCGCAGGCAGAGGAGAAATAAGTACGAATGTTTTCCTTCGTCAATGTTTTTGTACCATTGGTGCCAACGATCTGCAGTTCCTGCACACGACCACCGGTAGAAAGCTTTGTGATGACGATATCCTTAGCAGAGCCAATGCTTTCCCCCTTTGCGTTCAGCAGGTCTGTCAGTTCATCCAATGTCAGCTCTTTTTTCCAGCTGTTATCGCCATATTCGCCCAATTCAGGCACAGCACGGAGATAAGGCACTGTCGCATACCAGACATTTTCGCTGTTTTCTGTGTAGCCCCCTGTGGAAGCAGAGAACACCGCTTCGATGGGAGAGCCATTGTAGCAGGCAATTTCCCCTGCTGTAGCATCTACTGCCGCTGTGGTAGATGCCGCTTCATTGCTGTATCCTTTGTATACCTGGCAGGCTGTGGTATCGCAAAGCTGATAGCCGCTGCCCGTATGGGCACCCAATTTCGTCATAGCATAGGTTCTTGCCGCCACCGCCTGAGCCTTCAATGCCTCTTTTGCGTAGCTCTGGGGCATTTCAGAAGGCACGACCCCATAAAGATATTCTTCCAGACCAACGATATTTACCGCTGTCATTGTTGTCCCATTGACAGAGAAGGTCAGCATGCCCCGGTAAGGCATGCTATTCACCTTAAAGGTATCATCCACATTGCCGCCCATCAGCACCGTATCTTCGGGCACGATAACGGGGGCTTCGCCGCCGGTAATGCTGTATCCTTCAAAACCAGATACTTTCTTTGCAGTTTCTCTGGATGCCGTTTCCACAGCAGAAACAGAAGAACCTTTGACATAGACTGTCCAATCTTCTCCGCCCAAATATGCTGCATAGGCATCCAAGCCCATATTAGACAGATTTTTCGCCAGCTTCAGGGCATCCTCGCAGTCCATTTCCTCATCAACGGCGATGAATTCGCCTGTGGCAGGCTTCGCTGTGAAAATACCGCTGGAAGTGACCACGCCGCCTTCTTTAAAATTGCCATTTCTTTCCATGCCGATCAAAAGTTCCCACACGCCAATGGAGGCAGAAGAAACGTTTTTACAGATGGATTCCAGCCCGACACGGACAGTATCGGGCACATCGTATGCCATTGCTTCCACAGGGGCTGCGCTCAAAAGCATGGCACAGGCCAGAATAGAAGCAAGCTGTTTTTTCCCTTTCATCATTACCCCTCCTGTTTTGGAGATTTTTATATACGAACTTCTCGCATATTATCATTTGATTATACCACATCTTTCTATATTCTGACAGCACTATTTCTATTTTCTGTCACAGAAAAATTTTCCAAAAAAATTTTAAAATTGTATTGACAAAAATACAATTCGGTGTTTAAATTGTATTCATTCGAGTACAAAAGATAAAACACGAAGAAGAGGAATAGTAGATTTTCCAAATGCTTTCAGAGAGCCTGCGGCTGGTGTGAGCAGGCAGCGGATGGAAGATCGAACTGGCCTCGGAGTGGTTCACTGAAAGAAAAATGCAGTAGGTGCAACCGGCAGTCGACCGTTACCCCGACAGGATATCGGCTTTTTTAGCCCGTATCTGTGAAAGCGTATCCCCCTTTGGGGATAAAAAAGAGTGGTACCGCGGAAGTTTATGGCCTTTCGTCTCTGAAACAGGGATGAAAGGCTTTTCTTTTTGCTACCTACCGAGCAGAGCCGGTTAAAAAAGAAGTGGATTTTGAAATGCTTGCATAGCAAAAGACGCTTTCTTTTGAATACCGATTGTGCGACAACGCACATGAGTTGTGCTTGCACAACGAAGCTCTGCAATTCCCAATACATCGCCTACACGAACCAAAGATAAAATCAAACAAAAACCGAAGAGAAAACCAAGGAGGAAAAACAAATAATGAATTACACAAAGTACAGACCCTATCCCCCCATGGATATGTCCAACCGAAAATGGCCCAGCAACACCATCAAAAAAGCTCCCATATGGTGCAGCGTTGATATGAGAGACGGGAACCAATCTCTGGAGATCCCCATGAACCTGCCTGAAAAGCTGAAATTCTTCCAGTTCTTAGTAGACACCGGCTTCAAGGAAATCGAGATCGGCTTCCCCGCTGCCAGCGATACAGAATTTGAATTCGCAAGAACACTGATCGAAAATGATCTGATCCCCGATGATGTAACCGTACAGGTTCTGACACAGAGCAGACCACACATCATCAAAAAGACATTCGAATCTTTGAAAGGTGCGAAAAAGGCCATCGTACATCTGTACAATTCCACATCTACCCTGCAGAGAGATGTTGTTTTCGGCAATTCTATGGAAGAAACCATCCACTTGGCGGTAGCCGGGGCTGTACTGCTGAAGGAAGAAGCGGAAAAAATGCCTGAAACGGAATTCTTTTTTGAATATTCCCCCGAAAGCTTTACAGGCACAGAGATGCCCTTCGCTGTGGAAATCTGTAACGCAGTGCTGGATATCTGGCAGCCTACCCCCGACCATAAGGCCATCATCAACCTGCCCTCTACGGTAGAAATGGCAACACCCAATGTTTACGCAGACCAGATCGAATACTGCTGCGAAAACTTGAAATACAGAGACAGCATCTATGTCAGCCTCCACGCCCATAACGACCGGGGCACAGCCGTAGCGGCAACAGAGCTGGCTATGCTGGCAGGTGCTGACCGTGTGGAAGGCACACTGTTTGGCAACGGGGAAAGAACAGGCAACACAGATATCATGAACGTAGCCATGAACATCTTCTCTCAGGGCATCGACCCCGAATTGGATTTCAGCCATATTGATGACGCTGTCAGAATTTATGAGGAATCCACCAGAATGCAGATCTCCCCCAGACATCCTTATGCCGGTTCTCTGGTATACACAGCCTTCTCTGGTTCCCATCAGGATGCCATCAGAAAAGGCATGGAAGCCATGAAGAAGCACCCCGACCGCTGGGAAGTACCCTATCTGCCCATCGACCCTATGGACGTTGGCAGAAACTACGACCCCATCGTTCGTATCAACAGCCAGAGCGGCAAGGGCGGCGTTGCCTTCATTCTGGAACAGAATTTCGGTCTGTATCTGCCCAAGGCATTCCAGCAGGATTTCAGCACAGTTACAACCAGCATGAGCGACAAGCGTCATAAAGACCTGACCCCTGCCGATATCTATGAAGCCTTTGTAGACCATTATGTTGACAACAGAGCCCCTCTGGAGCTGGTAGGCTATAAAGAGATCGTTTTGAAAAACCATGAAGATGTCGCCATCGAAGCCCAGTGCAATTATCACGGGGAACCCGTCACTTTGACAGGCACAGGCAATGGTATCATCTCTGCTCTCTGCCATGCCATCGAAGACAAATTCAACATCGTAATGGAAGTTGTGGACTATCGGGAACACTCCATGTCCCACGGCACAAAATCCAGAGCGATTTCCTATATCCAGATCGCCGATAACGAAGGCGGTATGTATTTTGGCGCAGGCACATCCAGCAACGTGACAAAATCTTCTCTGCGTGCCGTCGTCAGCACAACAAACAAAATCATCGAATAAAATACGGAGGATAACATCATGGGAATGACAATGACACAAAAGATCCTTGCGGCCCATGCAGGGGAAGCAAGCGTAAAAGCAGGACAGCTCATTCAGGCAAAGCTGGATGTGGTGATGGGCAACGATATCACAACAGCCGTTGCTCTGAAAGAATTCAAAAAAACAGGCGCAAAGGAAGTCTTTGATAAGGACAAGGTAGTCATCGTACTGGATCACTTTACCCCCAACAAAGACATCAAAGCGGCAGAACAGTGCAAAGCCTGCCGCACCTTTGCTTATGATATGGAAGTGAAGAACTTTTTCGACGTAGGACAGATGGGTATTGAACATGCCCTTCTGCCCGAAAAAGGGATCGTAGTGCCCGGGCAGGTCATCATCGGGGCCGACTCCCATACCTGTACCTATGGTGCATTGGGTGCTTTCTCCACAGGCATCGGCAGCACAGATATGGCCATCGGTATGGCAACGGGGGAAGCTTGGTTCAAGGTACCCAGTGCCATCAAATTTGTGCTGACAGGCAAGCCTGCCAAATGGATCAGCGGGAAGGATATCATCCTGCATATCATTGGGATGATCGGCGTAGACGGTGCATTATACCGCAGCATGGAATTTGTTGGCGATGGTATCCAGTACCTGACCATGGATGACCGCTTCACCATGGCAAACATGGCCATTGAAGCCGGCGCGAAAAACGGCATCTTCCCCGTAGATGAAAAAACAATGGAATATGTAAAGGAACATTCCTTGAAGGAACCCGTTGTATATGAAGCAGACGAAGATGCAGAATACGATGAGGTCTATACCATCGATCTGAGCAAATTAAGACCCACCGTTTCCTTCCATCACCTGCCGGAAAATACAAAGACCGTGGACGAAGCCGGAAAAATTGCCATCGATCAGGTAGTCATCGGCTCCTGCACCAACGGCAGACTGAACGATATGAAGATTGCCGCAGATATCCTGCGGGGCAAAGAGGTAAACCCCAAGGTTCGTACCATCGTCATCCCTGCTACCCAGCAGATCTATCTGGACTGCATCAAGCTGGGCTATGTGGAAGATATCATAAAAGCCGGTGCCATTTTCAGCACCCCCACCTGCGGCCCCTGCTTGGGCGGTCACATGGGTATTCTGGCGGCAGGCGAACGTTGTGTTTCCACAACAAACAGAAACTTTGTAGGCAGAATGGGTCACGTAGAAAGCGAAGTATATCTGGCCAGCCCCGCTGTGGCAGCTGCTTCCGCTATTGCAGGGTATATCGCTGACCCCGAAGAGATCGCAGGAGGGAACAAATAATGGAAACAGCAAAAGGAAAAGTATTCAAATATGGCGACAATGTCGATACAGACGTTATCATCCCCGCAAGATATCTGAACGTATCCAGCGGAGAGGAACTGGCAAAATACTGCATGATCGATATTGACGCAGATTTCGTAAATAATGTAAAGGAAGGCGACATCATCGTCGCCACAAAAAACTTCGGCTGCGGTTCCTCCAGGGAACACGCCCCTCTGGCGATCAAATGTGCAGGGGTTTCCTGCGTCATCGCCTCCACATTCGCAAGAATTTTCTATCGGAACGCCATCAATATCGGTCTGCCTATTCTGGAATGTGAAGAAGCCGCCAATGATATCGAAGCCGGTGATAGCGTAGCCGTTGATTTCAACACAGGCATCATCACAAATGAAACAAAAGGCAAAAAATATCAAGCAGATCCCTTCCCTGCATTCATGCAGAAGATCATGGCTGCCGGCGGTCTGGTAACTTATACAAAAGAAAAAATCAAAGGATAAGGTGAGAAAAATGGGAACCTATAACATAACAGTATTGAAAGGCGACGGCATCGGCCCCGATGTCGTCACCGAAGCCATGGGCGTATTGGAATGTGTTGGTAAAAAATACGGTCACAGCTTCCACTTCAACGAAAAACTGGCTGGGGGCTGTGCCTATGACGCATACGGCGAACCTCTGCCCGATGAAACATTGGAAGCGTGCAAAAACAGCGATGCCATCCTGCTGGGTGCCGTTGGCGGCCCCAAATGGGATCATCTGCCTGCAAACCTGCGCCCCGAAGCAGGCGCTCTGCTGAAGCTGAGAAGCAGCTTGGGTTTGTATGCAAATCTGCGTCCTGCCATCATCCATAAGGCACTGAGTGCAGCCAGCCCCATTAAAGCAGAAATCATTGGCGACAGTCTGGATATCCTTGTAGTGCGTGAACTGACAGGCGGTATCTATTTCGGCGAAAGAGGCTATCGGGAAGGCAAATATGGTCAGGAAGCCTACGACATGGAAGCCTACAGCGAATTTGAAATAAAACGCATCGCTGTACAGGCCTTTGAAGCCGCTATGAAGCGGAATAAACGGGTGACAAGCATCGATAAAGCAAACGTACTGGAAAGCAGCAAGCTGTGGCGTAGAACGGTCACAGAGGTTGCAAAGGACTATCCCGAAGTAGCACTGGACCATATGTATGTAGATAATGCAGCCATGCAGCTGGTATGCAATCCCAAGCATTTCGATGTCATCGTAACCTCCAATATCTTCGGTGATATCATCTCTGACGAAGCTAGCCAGATCACAGGCTCCATCGGTATGCTGCCCTCTGCCAGCCTGGCAGACGGTGCCTTTGGGATGTATGAACCCATTCATGGTTCCGCCCCCGATATCGCAGGGAAAGACATGGCAAACCCTATCGCCACCATCCTTTCCGCAGCCATGATGCTGAAATTCTCCTTTGGTCTGGTGGAAGAATCCAAAGCCATTGAAGATGCTGTAACAAAGGTGCTGGATGCCGGATACAGAACACCGGATATCTATAGCGATGGCACAACAAAGGTTGGTACAAAGGAAATGGGCAGACTGATCTGCGATGCCATCCTAGCATAAATGAAACAAGCCACAGGTCAAAACTTGTGGCTTTCTTTTTTACTAAGAAAACCCCCTCTGCTTCTGCAGAAGGGGTCATTTTTCTCTATTCCATTATTTCAGCACGCGTCTTGCTGTTACGTATGTATTTGCGCTGTAGCCGCTGTTCAGGTTTGTAACGGTTACGCCATAAGCTGCGCCGTCTGTGGAATGAACGTATGTACCATCACCGCAGTAGATACCAACGTGGCAGATGCCGCTGTTGCCGCCGCTGTTAAAGAACACCAGGTCGCCGGCCTGCAGATTGGACTTGGAAACTTCCACACCATTATTTACCATCGTTGCGGAAGATCTGTTCAGGGTAATGCCGAAGTTTTTATAAACCGCATATACGAAGCCGGAACAGTCAACACCTGTTCTCAGGTTCGTACCGCCCCATACATAGGGAGTACCGATGAACTGCTTGCCGTATGCAACCACTTCTGCCCCTTTGGAGGAAGCAGCGGAACGTGTGGTTTTCGTGCCTGTTCTGACGGAAAGGTAATCTGCACTAACGTAGCCCTTCTGACCGCCGTCCGTAACAACTCTGATCCATTCCTGACCAACTCTGTCTACGTCTACTTCTGTGCCATAGGGCAGAACTGTCAAAACAACAGAATTGGTAGATGCTTCTTTTCTCAGCTTCAAGCCTGTTTCAGCTGTAACTACACCGTAGGTAGATTCCAGTTCCTGTGCCGCTTCGTTGGCAATTTCAGGAACATATTTCACATAATCACCGGATACATAATCCTTGCTGACATAAGCAGAACCGCCTTTGTAGGAAACACGATACCAGCTGTCATTCTGACCTGTCACTGTTACAGAATCACCATCGGCAAATTTGCCCAGGGAATCGGAAGACGTAGAAGCCTTTTCTCTCAGGTTTACGCTGGAACCATCGATATTCGCATCTGCTTTTGTCACTTCAAAATAATCTGCGAAAACAAAACCTGTCGCACCATTATAAGAAATTTTGAACCATTCGCCTGTTTTGTCCAAAACTGTGTATTCTGTACCCTTATTGATCTTACCCAGAACATTTGCGCTTGTGCTTGCTTCGGCGCGTACATTTACGTTTGTGCCGGAAGCTTGTCCAGCGTTGGCAGCAAGAGCTGTCACTGTGCCCAGAACAACAAAAGCTGCTGTCAGGCAAATCTGTTTGATTGCTTTATTTATGCCCATTGGATTCTCCTCCAAACCGTTTCACTTGAAATTGTTACAAATCTGTTACATTTAGTATATAAAAAAGTAATAAACCTGTCAATCATTTTCTGCAAAAGTTTACATTAATTTTTCGCATTTCTTGGAAAGAAAAGCGGGAATTCCGACCTTTTCCGACCTTTTGATTGACATAACTTTCCATTTATCATTCTTTGTACAGAAATTTCATTTTTTAAGACTTCTTAAAGCTCCACGATTTTTCCTGCGATTTTTTCACAAAAAACAGCATCATGTTCTACGAAAAGCAATGTGGGTCTATATTTTTGCAACAAATCCTCTATCTGCATACGGGAAAAAACATCGATGAAGTTCAAAGGTTCATCCCAGATATAAAGATGGGCTTCTTCACAAAGGCTGCGGGCGATCAAAACTTTTTTCTTCTGCCCATCGCTGAAGTCCTCCATTCGCTTATCGAATTGCTCCCGGGAAAAGCCCAGTTTTCGCAGGATTGCCTTAAATAGACTTTCATCAATGCTATATTTCTCTGCATAATCTCGCAGATCCCCCTGCAGTCCATGGGTTTTCTGGGGCACATAAGAAATCTTCAGGCCTGTTGCCTTGCGGAATTCCCCCGTCATATCCATCTCTTCCCCATAAATCAGCTTCAGGATGGTAGATTTGCCGCATCCATTCTTTCCCCGCAGAACCACTTGCTCCCCTGCCTCTATCTCAAAAGTAACACCCCGGCAAGCAACTTTTTCTCCATACCTTACAGTAACGTCTTTTAGGTAGACAACAGAGCTCTGACGGGACTTCAATGGAGATAACTTCAAATCATCGGCGATGTCGATATTCCGCAGCAAGGAGTTTTTTTCCGCAAGGGCTGTTTCCTGACGCCGCTCTAAGCTTTTGGAACGGCGCATCATCTTTTCCGCCTTGTGTCCGATATAGCCTTTATCCGCCTTTACGCCAGCATCTCTGGTGGTTCGCCTGTCGGCATTTTTTGTTTTTTCCACCTGCTCCGACCAATGAGAGGTTTGCTTCGCCGCCTTTTCCAGCCGCTTGATATCCTTTTTCAGCTTCTCATTTTCAGAAAATTCATAGGCATCCTGCCTGTCCTTGTTTTCCTTCCAAGAGGAGAAATTTCCCCGCTGCACTTCAATCGTATTGCGGTTGATGGCAAGGACGTGGTCGATACATGCATCCAGCAGGATTCTGTCATGGGAAACCAAAATGAAGCCCTTTTTCTGCTGAAGATATTTGCTGATGGCTTTTCTGCCCTCCAAATCCAAATGGTTAGTAGGTTCATCGATGAGCAGAAAGGCGTGTTCCTTCAAGAACAACGCAGCCAGCAAGGCTTTCCCCTGCTCCCCATCAGAAAGGGTGTCAAAGGGATGCCAAAGTTCTTCCTCCCCGATCTCGATACGGGACACTTCCTTGATGATCTCCCAATCCTCGCAAAGGGGGCAGAGCTCTCGCAGAACATCCATGGTGAGCCAATCTTTATGCTCTACCTCATATGGAAAATAGGCAAACTCCATATCCGCAGAGATGGTGCCGCTGTATTCATATTGCCCCAACAGCAGCTTTAGAAACGTGGTCTTTCCCCTTCCGTTTCTGCCGATGAGCCCCAGTTTCCAGTCTGTATCCAGACGAAAACTGGCATTTTCAAAAATGTTATCATAACTGCCTTCATAGGCAAAGGTTAAATCTGTGACCTGAATATAAGACATAATGGTTTTCCTCCTTATTTTTGCAAAATAGAAAAGCCACAGGAAAACAAATTCCTATGGCTAAAAACTCATACAAAAACAGGCAGGACCGCCCTCTATATTTTGATGGGATAAGCTGTAAGATTTTCTTGTTTTCCTGCTGCGGGCATAACAAAGAAACAAAGGTCGAAACACTTTGTGAAAATAACCGTTTCTTTTACATACCGATTTAAAAATTAGCAAGAAAACTTGAACATCTTTTCAACTCCAATCTTTTTACCTTAATATAAAAAGTATAGCACGAAGATTTTGCATCCGCAATCATTTTGCCAGCAAATCTTCCTTGAATTTTCCATTTTCATAGAATAATTCCCCATCGGCATAGATCTTACCTTCTTTGGTCATATCGTTGATCATATCCCAATGGATGGCAGATTCATTTTTCCCGCCGGCTTCCTGAAAGGCTTCGCCAATAGCCATGTGCATGGAACCGCCGATTTTTTCATCAAACAGGATATTTTTCGTATGGCGCTGGATGCCGTAGTTGGTGCCGATGGCAACCTCGCCAAAATAACGGGAACCTTCATCCGTATCGATATAGGAAAGGAGGGTATCCAGCATTTCCCCGTTTTTGCAGGAAACATCCACGATACGCCCTTTTTCCACCGTCAGGCGCACTTCATAAAATTCGTTGCCATTCATAATGGAAGGATAGGAAAAGGTAATGTAACCATCAATACCATCTTCCACGGGAGAAGTAAAGATTTCACCATCAGGGAAGTTTTCATTGCCGCAGCAGTTGATCCATTTTCTGCCATCGATGTTCACCCGAATATCTGTATCCTTGGAAAGGATATGCAATTCCTTTTTCCCATTCAGGTAGTCTACCCATTTTTCCTGCCATGCAGCCATTTCTTCCCATTTCGCCACAGGGTCGGCTTCATAGAGGAAGCCTGCAGCATACACGAAATCCTCATATTCTTCCAGACTCATACCTGCGTTTTGGGCATCGCCATTGGTGGGGAATTGGGTGCCGCACCAGCGCAGTTCTCCTGTGCCCATGCGTTCGGAATAGGCTTTGCGGTTTTCTCTGTTTGCCAGACGTTTTTGTTTCAGCCGTTCCCCATCGATGGACTGCATGGTTTTTGTATTTTCACTGCCCCATGCGCTGAGCCAAACATCACTTCTGGCGCAGGCACCAAAACGGATATTTTCCCTGGCATACTGCTCTTCCGTGCCGTTTTTCAAAATCTCCGCATCCACATCGGGTATGTCCACATAATAATCCACCAGCGCGCCCTTTTTCACCGCTGCCCTCGCCACTGCTTTGATAAAAGGCAAAGCGGCATCCTCAGCGGAAATGGCAACGCGGTCACCCTTTTTCACCTTTGTAGAATAATTTACCAGCACATCTGCCAGTTTTTCCAATCTTTCGTCTCTCATGTTACACTCCTTACTTCACAGCGATCTGGCACATCTGCATGGTTTTCAAAGCAGCTTCATGGCTTTCCGGTGTGACACCGGCGCAGCAGGAAGCATCCACGCTGATCTTTACCTCGGGCAGTCTTGCTTTCAGAAGCATCGCATTGGAAACAACACAAATATCTGTGCAAAGACCAACCAGTTCGATCTCACATTCCTCTGCAGGCAGACCTGCAAATTCCATCACCATCATATCTGCCAGCTCTAAAGAACCGAAAGTGGGTTTATTCATGACGACTGCACCGCCCAGAGCTGCCTTTACCTTGTCGTTGATCTCCCAGCCGTGGGTGCCTTCGATACAGTGTACCACGGGCAGGTTTTCGCCTTCCTGAGTCTGTAGGTAGTCATCCTGGTGCGTATCTCTTGTGGCATATACCTGATCCTTTGGATATTCTTTGATCTTTGCCACTACGTTATCTACAATGGCTTCCGCTTCATCTGTCCCCAGAGAACCATCGATAAAGTCATTCTGCATATCTACTACGATCAAAATTTTCTTCATTTTCCCTCTTCCTTTCCCTGTTTCCAGGTGAACTTGATTCATAATGCATTTAGTGTACCATGGAGAAGGATTTCTTTCAAGTCAACTGCCTTTACATCTCTGTGCCGCCCCATTCCACAACAGTGAAGCCTTCTCTCTGCAAGGTAGGCAGTTTCTGTTCTGGAATGTCCACAGGCTCTTCCAATGCTTTGAATGCCATGAACACACGGAGCATATTGTCGGGCTCAGGGGTAATATTCAGCTTTGCGGATTCGTCATAGCTTTCCCATTGGAAGGAAATCAGGTTATAAGCGTTATCCTGCATATAAGGCAACCAATAAACGATGAATTCATTATATTCTCCGGGGGTCATACCCATAGCAGAGAGCTTTTCCTGCAGGAAAGCAATGGTATCTTCCCCTTTCACTACGAAACCTTCAGAAAAGTCCATTTCGCCATAGCCTTCCCCTTCCCAGAAAAGATAGGAATATTCTCTGCCGTCGGCGTGATTTGTCAAAGTGCCGTCGGGCTGGGCAGTTACCTTCCAGCCATCGTTGTAGGCAGGATAGGTCACTGTCAGGTCGCAGTCGACGTTTATAGAAACATCGGTTGTTTCTTCAGGGTAAAGATAGAGGATGGGCTTTCTATATACAATGGGTGTGCCATCCTCATACTCCCAAGGCAAGGAAGCCAATTCGATTACCTGTTCCGCTTCACACCATTCCACATTGATATCAAACAATTCAGCCAAATCTCTTAATTTATAAAAAGTATATCCATCAATATTGTACCCTTCCAGAAGCCCTTGTGCCACAACATCTGTTCTGCCAAACATAACAGGCATCTTAGAACATACCGCCTGCTTCTCTTCTGCTCCCATAACATACGGTTTTGCACCTTCTACGGGCGTATAGGGTTCTCTTCCGAATGTATATTGCCAGTTTATAAGGTTAATCGAATTTGTATCAGCATCATACTTCACATCAAAAAGATGGATATAATTCTTCATATAGTCTGTTACCACCTGTGCCACATCCCGCAGGCGGAAATAGTTATAGCCATTGATATTGTAGCACTGCATCATTTCGCTATACCCATCCAGCGTTACCTCCTGCACAGCTGGCTTTGCCGTCACATATTTTTCAGGTGATTCCGCTGCATACGCCGTTGTCCCCATCATACACATCGCAAGCATCATTGCAAAAAATTTCTTCATACCCTTTTCCTCCTTTGCTGTCTGCCAAATCATGCCAAAGTTCTTTTCTTCATCATAGCACTCCAAGGTTACAGCACAGTAACAAAATTCCTAAGAAATTCTTACGATTTCTCCCCTTCTTCCTTGACAAAACCACCCCATTTTAATGGATCTTAGCAGTTTTTTTCACACCAAAAACCGCAACCAACAGCAAAACAAGGCTTCCCCCTGCCATTGCTAAAAAGGCCATATTCAAGCCATGGATAGATGCATTTTCTCCATATGTGACCATAGAATTTTGCGCCACTGTCGTCATAATCCCCACAAAAATGGCAGAACCGATGGCCCCCGAAATCGTTCTCAGAGAAGTCAAAAGGGCCGTTGCATGGGCCATTGCTTCATAATTCAATTTGCTGGTTCCCCATGTGACCAGAGGCATCATCAAACACCCGATTGCCATACAACGAACAACATTATAGAAGGAAGCGATCCATACCGAAGTTTCCATACTGATCAAGAACATACCCATATTACTGATCACCATACAAAAGGCACCGGTCACGAACAGTATCTTCATTCCCACTTTGTCGTAAATTTTTCCGGCAAAGGGGCTGATGATCGCCATAGCCAGAGAACCGGGCAATGTCACCAGTCCGGAAATCGTTGCGGAATACCCCTTGATCGACTGCACATACAAGGGCATGATGATAGAGGAACCCATCATGACAAAGTAAAGCAGCATACTGCCTATGACACTCAGCATCAATTCTTTATTCTTTAATATCCTTAACTCAAGGAAAGGCTCTTCCAGATGAAGCTGTCTATATACAAACATCACAGCCGCAGTACAGCCGATCACCAATATGAGCAATACCTGTGGGCTGACAAAGGGATAAGCCCCCATGTTCCCAATGCCTAACGTAATGCCGCCAAAAGCGAATGCACTGATCACAAAAGATGCCATATCAAATTTTTTCTGAGCAGTAGGCAATACATTGCCAAACACAAAATACGCCGTGATCAAAGCGATAACCATAATTGCAATAGAAATATAAAAAATCATTCTCCACCCAAATGCATCGACCAATACACCGGCTAATGTAGGTGCGATTACCGGCGCCGCCCCTACAGAAAGCCCATACCAGCCCATAATAGACCCTCGCATCTCCGGCGGATAGATCGTCAGAAGAATGACCTGAGCCATTGCAGTCATAATGCCATTGCCGGAAGCCTGAAAGATTCGCCCCAGCATCATGATCGGGAAATTAGGCGCAATGCCGCAGACAAACAAACCTGTGATAAACAATAGAATCGCAGTCAAATAAAGCTTTCTGGTGGGAAAGCGGGTAATCAGAAAAGCCGTCAGCGGCATCATGATCCCCATTGCCAAAGAATAGGCACTGGTCAGCCACTGCCCTGTGGTAACGCTGATATGCAGATCCTCTATGATCGGGGGCAATGCAGTTGTCAAGGCTGTAGCAAGCATGGATGAAGCAATACAGCTGATCAATATATTGATGGATATGAGTATCCGTTTTTTATCGGTGACCTTGTCTACATCATGCATGGCTTTCTTCCTCCATTTCCATATAATGATTCTTGATTTTACTTAAAATGCTGTAAAACTGATTTTTTTCTTCTTCCGATAGGGGAGATACCATATCGCAATAGGCATTCACCCGTAGTTTTTGATATTGGAGCGCTTCTTCATGCCCTTCCTGCGTCAATGAAACCAACAGTGTTCGCTTGTCCTGGGTCGATGGCATGCGCTTTACAAATCCTTTTTTCTCCAGCTTAAGCAATAATTCGCTCAATGATGTGGAACGAATTTGGAGGATCTCAGCCAATTCTTTCTGGGTGATCGTTCCCGTCTCGTTCAATGTATAAATGCAGCGGTATTGTCCCACAAACGGACTGGTACTGCCGTTATGTGTTTTTGCAAAATATCTGCTCATTTTCATCACATCAAAAAACAATCTCACAATCTCTTCATCTCTGAAACCCATGCACAATACTCCTTCCTATCCTTCGCTACAGATCAAGAGGTACCTCTCAATATTTTAAGGAGGTACCTCTTGACTGTCAAGGAAATTCTTCAGATTTCCCGCCTTTCCCCTTGACATAGGCGGCTTCTTCGGTTTATCATAATATTTGTGAAAAACAATGACAGGGAATAGTAAAAAAGCCCCTTGCCCCCAGAAAATAGGCGGTCGATGCGAGCCTTGGCAAACCTTTTTGAACCTGCCCCTCGAGTTCCGCAGGGAAAATGCGGCGTAGTTCGGCGTTAACGATTCCGAGAGGACAGCAGTTGCTGTCAATAAGGGTGGCACCGCCGAATGACCTTGGTCCCTTTTTTTGGGGACGAAGGCTTTTTTTTCGCCTTCTTGAGGGCTTTACCCTCAAACTCCCACAAGGAGCTCAGCCCCTTGACCCGATACCGCAAAAACATATACATGTTTTTGCAAATGGGGGTGCAGGGGAATCATTTCCCTGCCAGGGTGTGGGACAGCGTCCCACGGTCTTAGATTTTTTAAGGAGGAATACAAAATGGCAAAAGAAAAGAAATTTGTAGAATCCATCACCGATATGGAAGTGGATTTTCCCCAGTGGTATACGGACGTTGTAAAAAAAGCTGACCTGACAGAGTATTCCAGCCTGAAGGGCTGCATGATCATCCGTCCCTATGGCTATGCCATCTGGGAACTGCTGCAGAGACAGCTGGATGACCGTTTCAAAGAAACAGGCGTAGAAAACGTTTATATGCCCATGTTCATCCCTGAAAGCCTGCTGCAGAAGGAAAAAGACCATGTAGAAGGCTTTGCACCCGAAGTAGCTTGGGTTACCCACGGCGGTGAAAAGAAGCTGGAAGAACGTATCTGCGTTCGCCCCACTTCTGAAACACTGTTCTGCGAACATTACGCAAATATCATCCAGTCCTACAGAGATCTGCCTAAGCTGTACAACCAATGGTGCTCCGTTGTTCGTTGGGAAAAAACAACCCGTCCTTTCCTGAGAACCATGGAATTCCTGTGGCAGGAAGGCCATACAGCCCATGCAACAGCAGAAGAAGCTCAGGAAAGAACCATCCAGATGCTGAACGTATATGCAGATTTCTGCCGTGAAGTACTGGCGATCCCCGTAGTCAAAGGCGAAAAAACAGAAAAGGAACGTTTTGCCGGTGCGGCACACACCTTCACCATCGAATCCCTGATGCATGATGGCAAAGCCCTGCAGTCCGGTACCAGCCACAACTTTGGTGACGGCTTTGCCCAGGCTTTTGGCATCCAGTATACAGATAAAGAAAATAAACTGCAGTACGTACACCAGACAAGCTGGGGCATGACAACCCGTCTGATCGGCGCTGTCATCATGGTTCACGGCGACAACAGCGGTCTGGTACTGCCTCCCAGAATCGCTCCTACACAGGTGATCATCGTTCCCATCGCCCAGAAAAAGGAAGGCGTACTGGATAAGGCTGCAGAACTGAAAAACAGACTGAAAAAGGTTTGCCGTGTGAAACTGGATGATTCCGATAAATCCGCCGGCTGGAAATTCTCCGAATATGAAATGAAGGGTGTTCCCATCCGTCTGGAAATCGGTCCCAAGGATATCGAACAGAACCAGTGTGTACTGGCAAGAAGAGATACAGGCGAAAAGATCTTCGTTTCTCTGGATGAACTGGAAACAAAGGTGCCCGAACTGCTGGATGAAATTCAGGCAAACCTGCTGAAAAAAGCAACAGAACACCGTGATTCCAGAACATACACAGCAACAAACATGGAAGAATTCGAAAAGACCATTAACGAAACACCCGGCTTCATCAAAGCTATGTGGTGCGGCGATCAGGCTTGTGAAGATGCCATCAAAGAAAAAACAGCAGCAACCAGCAGATGCATTCCCTTTGAACAGGAAGAAATCTCTGACGTTTGCGTTTGCTGCGGCAAAAAAGCGAAACACATGGTATATTGGGGCAGAGCATACTAATATCCTGACACACAAAAGAGGCGTGGAAATCCACGCCTCTTCTTATTTTTTCTGCCCTTTTAAATTGAATAACAGCAGCCCTGAAATGATCACTGCACCGCCAATGAAGGTTCCCATACCGGGTACTTCCCCCAGCAGCAAAAAGCTCATCAGCGCAGACAGCAGCGGAGACAGGAACATAAAATTCGCCACCTCGCTGGTCTTTTCCGCATAGGCCATGGCTTTCCCCCAAAGGATACAGCCTGCGGCATTGGAAATGATCGCCAGATACAACAGAGAAAGGATGTGCTTCCCCTCCCCTGTTGCCATTTCACGAAATCCATCTACGGACCAGAAGCACAGCCAAACTGCTGCCCCCAGCATACTGAAACAGGTGATCTGCATGGAAGTATAGCCCATGGCGACCAGTTTTCTCGTCATAATATTATATCCTGCCCAGGATGCAGCCGAAAGCAGCATCCACAGCATGGCTGCATCAATGGAAAATGTACCGCCGCTGTCCCACAGCAACAGGATGACTACCCCTGTGAAGGCAATAAAAATAGCACACCAGCTGATGAGATTGATTTTTTCGCTATATACTCTCGCTGCGATGATGGCTGTCATGATAGGCGATGTTGCCACAAGGAGACTGCAGGTGGCAGAAGGCAAGGTCTGCAAGCCAATATTCATTGCAACCGTGTAGATCACATACCCCAACGCCCCCGACAGAAAAAACAGTGGGATATCTTTTTTTCTGGGCATCTGCATCCCCTGCAGCTTCCCAACCGCCAACATGAAAAAGCCTGCAATAAAGCTGCGGATAAACGCCAGAGGAACAACTGTAAAATGCTCCTGGGCGATTTTTGTCAAAGGATATGCCGATGCCCAAAGAAAAATGGTAAACAGGCTATATCCGATCACTTTCTTTTTTTGTGTTGTCATTTTTCCCCTCTTCTTCCCTTTCAGATTCATCTTTAGACAAGGTACACCTTTTTTTCAAAAAATGCAACAAAAAAGGAGCCATGAAAACTCCTTTTCAGCATTTTATTTTCCTTTCAGATTGAATACCACGATGCTAATGATGATAATGGCACCGCCAATGAATGTACCGGCATTGGGGATCTCGCTCAGAATGATAAAGCCCATGATCGTGCTCAGCAAAGGAGTCACAAACATAAAGTTTGTTACCTCACTGGTGCGTTCCGCATAGCTCATGGCCTTCCCCCACAGAAAATATGCAGTAGCACTGGGGAATGCACCCAGATACAGCAGCGCAATGATATGGCTGGTGCTTGCCCCTGCCAACTGTCGGAAGCCTTCCCCTGCCCAGAAGCCCAAAAGGATGGCACCGCAGATCATGCTGTAAGTTACGATTTCCAGAGCATTATAGCCCATAGCAGAAAGCTTTCTTGTCATGATGTTGTAGCCGCAGAATACGATGGATGCGCCCAATGTCCAGATCAGCCCAATATTGATGGAGAAAACACCTTCCCACAACAACAGGATCAGCACGCCGATAAAAGCAGAGAGGATCGCCGCCCAACCGATGGGCTTGATCTTTTCCCCATAGAGCCTGGATGCCACTACTGCGGTCAGAATGGGTGTTACTGCAATAATGATACTGGATGTGGCAGAGGTCAGGGTCAGGATACCCGTATTAAAGGTGATCATATAGCCCGTAAAACCAAGACCGCCAGATACGAAAAACAAAGGGATATGCTTTTTCTGGGGCAGCCTGATGTGGCACAATTTCCCAATGATAATGAGAAAAATTGCCGCTGCGGAACAGCGCAGAAACCCCAGAGGGATCGATGTAAACTGTTCCTGGGCCACCTTTGTCAGCGGAAATGCCGATGCCCAAAGGAAAACAGTCAAAAAACTCAGACCAAATACTTTTTTCTTATTTGTTGCCATTTGTGTTTCCTCCTAAAAAATGAAACAAATGAATACATAGGAAAAAGCGGAGGAAGGAATAGCGAAAAGCGCAGACATTGAGCCGTAATGCCTGCCTATTTTCACTCCACTTTCAAATGCATTATAACAAATATATGTTAACAATACAACACTATTGTTCGTTATTTTTTACATTTTTTCAATAGTTTTTTCGATGTCTTTCAAAGAGCCTATCACGGCGTC
>SFGI01000030.1 GCA_004557645.1 [Eubacterium] saphenum
TTTATACTATTTGACCCTAATTTCTATACTTTATTATGCTTTCTCATTATCTCTTCCTTTCTTTTGTTCTCTTCTAATTTTAATATATAAACTGCCTTCGCAGTTCATATAACCTCTCTCATCCCCCCTTTCCTGTTTTTCTCCATAAAAATAACCCCCCTTTCCTGTCTTTTTATGGAATCGCCGCCCCTGCGGCGTTTTCCCCACAATCGCCCTAAGCAGAATATTCTGCTTTTTATCAGCCAAACGCCCCATCTTGTCTGACTTTGCGTCAAATATAACATATATTCCATATTTTTTCAATAATTTTATTCATTTTTTATTGTATTATTTCTTACAAAATATTTTCATTTGTTTAAATTGACCAAAAATCGCAGGCAACACGGCTCATTTTTCTTCTTTTCCTTATAATTTCCAAACTTTTCTTTTTCTTACTTCAGCCTACTCTTTTTCGCAAGAATATGATAAAATTCTAAAAAAAGAAAACCCGCAATCTTAAAGCAATCTTAAAACTTTTCCTGCTGGTTCCTTAAAACCGTTCAGGTAAAATAAAATCACAGCATGACGGAGGTGCAACACCATGTATAACATTTTGATCTGCGACGACGAAAAGGATATCGTATCCGCATTGTCCATCTATTTATCCACAGAAAATTACAAAATCTTCACAGCATACACCGGGCAGGAAGCCCTGGACGTGGTGGCGCAAAACGATATCCACCTGATCTTAATGGATATCATGATGCCCCAGATGGATGGCATCTCTGCCACAGCCAAGCTGCGGGAAACTTCCAACATCCCCATCATCCTGCTGACGGCAAAAAGCGAGGACAGCGACAAGATCCTGGGGCTGAATATCGGGGCGGATGATTATATCACCAAACCCTTCAACCCCATCGAAGTATTGGCACGGGTGCGTTCTCAGCTGCGCCGCTATACATCCCTGGGCGGCATGGCGAAGAAAGCCTCCCACCTGGTCATCGGCGGCATCGATCTGGATGATGATGCAAAGATCGTGACAGTGGACGGGGAAGTGGTAAACCTGACCCCCAGTGAATACAACATCCTGAAGCTGCTGATGGAAAACCCCGGCAGAGTGTTTTCTTCCACCCAGATCTATGAAAAGATCTGGAACGAGGATGCCTATGGCTCCGGCAGCGTGGTAGCAGTCCATATCCGTCATCTGCGAGAAAAAATCGAGATCAACCCTTCCGAACCCCGCTATCTGAAAGTAGTCTGGGGTCTGGGGTATAAGATCGAGAAGGAGGCGAATGAATGACAAAACTCTCCCATAACCTGGGAATGAAGGTGTTTGCCTGTTTTCTGGTCATCATCATGGGCTTTGTGACCCTTGCCAGCGGGCTGGGGGTCTTTATTGCAGGAGCAAGCGGCTTTTATGGCAATCAGCCCCTTTCCTATTCAGAAACCCCCTATTGTGAAAGCACCACCTATTCCTATGCGGAGCAGGTGATGGATCGGCTCAATTCCAATATGGCACTGGAGGAGGTGGCAGAACGGTTTGGGGCTGACAGAACAAATTTCCGTTTTGAGCTGTTTTCCGCAAAAAACGAACCGATGCTCTCTAATTTTGACAAGAAGGAAACACCTGCCACCTATGTAGGAGAATATCGTTTTTCTCTGTACTATGATTACAATGATTACGGCAACGGTATTCTAATAGAGGATGGCGACAGTATATCCATCACCTTTGATGGGGAGGCAGCAACAGAAGCTGTTGCCTACAGCGAACCGGTGCTGGTCACCATGCGCTGCTATGTGGCCGAGCCCCTGACCGTTTCCGACCATTACTGGATCAGCTATCAGCTGTATCAGCTGACCTTCGATATGCATAATTGGCTCATCCTCATTTTGGCAGGCAGCGCCCTTATTCTGGCAGCAGCACTGATTTATCTGCTCTGCGCCGCAGGGCATCAGAATGGGACTGACGAAATCGTCCCCAACCTGCAGGATAAGATTCCCCTGGATTTGTATCTGGCAGTCCTTGTTCCTGCCGTGATCACCTTTGAGATCTTCTGTCTGGATGGAAACCCCCTCAACCAGATGGAATCCATCGGACGGGAAGTCATTGGGATTCTGGTACTTTCCATACTGGCACTGGCAACCATCCTGACCTGCGCCACCCGTCTGAAGCTAGGCAAATATTTTTATCAGCACACCATTACTTATAAAGTGCTGCACTGGGGCTGGAAGCTTTTTGCAGCAGTCTTCAGCACAGGGGTGGATGCCCTCAAAGCTCTGCCTGCCATGTGGAAGGTGGCTGTGGCATGGCTGGTGATCTCTTCCGTCTATGTGGGCGGCGGATTCGGTGCGGTTCTCTTAAATCTTGCACTGATGTTCATTTTCTGCCTGATGGCATCCCAAGCCCAGAAGCTGCAAAAAGGCGGCGAGGCTCTGGCAAAGGGCAAATTGAACCACAAGATCGACACCAAAGGAATGCTTTCCATGTTCCGCAAACACGGAGAAAACCTGAACAGCATTTCCAAGGGCTTCTCCATTGCCCTGGAACAGAAGATGAAGAGCGAACACCTGAAAACAGAGCTGATCACCAATGTTTCCCACGATATCAAAACTCCCCTGACCTCTATCATCAACTATGTTGACCTGCTGAAAAAGGAAGGTCTGGAAGGACAGGCAGCAGAATATATCGAGGTGCTGGATCGACAGTCCAGACGATTGAAAAAGCTGACGGAAGACTTGGTGGAAGCATCGAAAGCATCTACCGGCAACCTGAAAGTGAACCTGGCCCCTACGGATATGGGCGAATTGGTGGCCCAAGCCGTGGCGGAATATGAAGAACGGCTGGAAAAAGCCCATTTGGAAGTGGTCCTCAATGGTTTGGAATCCCCCACCTATGCCATGGTAGACGGCAACCTGACCTGGCGGGTGCTGAGCAATCTTTTGAGCAATGCCTGCAAATATTCCCAAGCAAATACACGGCTCTATATCGATATCAAGAAGGAATCTGACCTTGTGACAGTTTCCATGAAAAATATTTCCAAAGACGCCCTGAATATCCCCGTGGAAGAACTGATGGAACGCTTTGTCCGCGGCGACAGCTCCCGTCATACGGAGGGCAGTGGTTTGGGGCTGAATATCGCCCAGTCCCTGGTAGGCTTGCAGAAAGGGAAATTCTCTCTGGAAATCGAAGGCGATCTGTTCAAGGCTTATGTAAAATTCCCGGCAACGGAACCCCCTGCTCCCCCTGCGGAGGAACCGGCTGGGGAAGCATCCCTTGGCGATGTGCCCGAAGAAACAACCGAATAATGAAAAAAGAAAGGCTAAAACCAATGGGTTCTAGCCTTTTTTCTTTTCGGTCTTACCACTTATGATGGTGCAATTGTCCCTCCATCAGCATGCCAGGGAAGCCCTGCTGGCGCATGGCCTCATAGATAATAATGGCAACAGAATTGGAAAGGTTCAGGCTCCGTGCCGCTTCCAGCATAGGGATGCGGATGGTATTGGCTTCGTTGTCCATCAAGATCTCTTCGGGGATGCCGGCACTTTCTTTGCCAAACATGATATAATCATTTTCCCCATAAGTCACATCAGAATAGACATGGCGGGCTTTTGTAGATGCCATCCATATTTTTGCCTCCGGATTCTTCTCACAAAAATCCTGAAAATTTTCATAATAGCGGATATCCAGCAACTTCCAATAGTCCAGCCCTGCCCGCTTCAAGTATTTATCCTCTACGGAAAATCCCAAGGGCTTGATCAGATGCAGCACAGAATTGGTCACCGCACAGGTGCGGGCGATATTCCCTGCATTCTGGGGGATCTCCGGTTCCAGCAAGACGATATGCATCGTTATCCTTCCTTTCTCTGGAAAATTTCTGAAAAATATTGTAGCACAGGCATTTCCAAAAAACAACTATGGGGCAAAAGCCTGACGAGCAAAATGACTAAACCCTTTATGACCGTTTTTTTGCTTAATTTATGAAATTCCTTGTATTTTAGTATAATTTCCCATTGACGCAAATAAGAATCTATATTATTATTAAATAACAATAGTTATTCGTTGGAAAGGGGTGTAACAAATGAAGGAAATTGCTCAGACCCTGAGAGAAAAAGGATTGAAAGTCACCCCACAGCGCATTGCCGTTTATAATATGCTCTGCAACAGCCACGAGCATCCCAATGCGGAAATGATCTACAAAACACTGGAACCCACCAACCCCACCATGAGCCTTGCTACCGTATATAAAACACTGGATTTTTTCAAGCAGCTTGGGCTGGTGAACGAATTGAATGTTGGTGAACCCAGTTCCCGTTATGACGCTGTGGTACAGTGTCATCCACACACCGTTTGCAAGGTATGCGGTCGGGTGGAAGACCTGCGTATAGAAGCACTGACAGAGGTAACAAAAAAACTGGTGCCGGATCTGGATTTTGACATTGAATGTGAACAGCTGATCCTCTATGGTACCTGTGCAGAATGCCGCAAAAAATAAGCAGACTGAAAGAACATCGATCTATCGGTGTTCTTTTTCTTTGCAAAAATCCCAGAGAACGCCTTAAATCCTTAAGACTTTCTTACAAATACCACCCCTCCGTTGACACGCTCTTTTTCGCCTTGCTATACTGAAAAAAAGACATAGCACAGGATAAGGGGGCAATCCTATGAGATATGTAAGAAAATTGATACCCGTAGAACCTTATGAAATCGATGCGCTGGAACGCTGGTTTTCCGACCTTTCCGCAGAAGGGCTGCATCTCTATGCTGCCAACACCTTTTTCGCCACCTTTGAGGAAAAAGAAGAAAAGCGGATGATTTACCGCATGGAAGCAAAGCTGGACGGGCTGCCCGACAGACCTGCCGACAAGGAAAAGGAATCTCACAAGGAAAAGGGCTGGGAATTTGTTACGGAGCTGGGGAAGTATTTCTTTATTTACGCAGCCGAAGAAGGCACAGCGGATTATTTTGATGATCCGAAAGAGGAAAGCAAATGCTATCAGACCTATGCAAAGAAGGAACGCTTCTGGAACAGTTCACGCTTCCTTTATTGCTTTTATGGGGTACTGATTGCCGCCTTTGTCATTGGAGAAATCCTATCCCTTCGGCATAAAACCGCTTATGATTGGGTGCATGATATGGAACTGCCCTTTGATACCCTTCCCATGATCTTGTTTTCCCTATTTCCCGGTCAAAGGCTGGCAGGGATGCAGCGACTGCAAAAATCCTTGGCAGAAGGCAATTCCCACCCCCAAGACGGAGATTGGATGGATACCCGCCTGCGGTGGAAACACAGGCTGCATTATATGGGCTATATTGGTCTTTTGGCATCCTTTTTCTTTCCCCTGCTGCCTTGGGCATTCACCTTTTCCGATAAGCCCATTGAAGAACTGAAGCACCCGCTGCCTATGGTATCTTTGGCGGAGCTGGAAAACGACCCCGATTTCTATTCTGTGGAAACCTATTACCAAAGGGACAATGGACCAAAAGAGGAATGGTGGGAACGGGAAGCCAATCGAGCCTATTCGGAGCCTAGCATCGGCGCCCCCATGGATATTTCCTTCAATCAGGCAGGACGCATTGATGGAAAGCTGGACGCCAGCGGAGAACCCTATGAATCTGTCCTCTGGGTTGACTATAAAGAACTGTCCTCCTTCGTTTCTCCTAGGGAATATTTGGAAGAATATTTCCAACTGCCTTGGCATTCCGGCGAGAACTATACCACCCTGACGGATACCCCCTTCGACTATGCCGTTCTGAAAGAAAGAGGAGATGCCACAGAACTGTATCTGGTTTCCGGGCAAAAGATATTGGAGCTGACCTATTATTACGGCGATGTGGATTTGACAGAGCATTATGACCTGTATGAAAAAGTTTTACAACAAGAATACAAGAGATAAAAAAAGACACTATCTTTCGATAGTGTCTTTCTGCTTCTAATTCTTATTCATCTTCGCCGATGGCAGCTTTTCTCATATTCACGGAAGCCATTTTGAATTTATCATGTACGGCTACCATAGCTGCATCCACGTCATCCTTTGCGATCAGGACCGTGATCTTGATTTCGGAAGTGGAGATCATCTGGATATTTACGCCGGCATCATACATTGCTTCAAAGAACATTGCTGCAACACCGGGGTTTGTAGCCATACCTGCGCCAACGATGGACAGCTTTGCTGTATTTTCATCGTGAAGGATTTCTTTTGCAGTCAGGCGTTCTTTATTCTTTTCCAGAGCCTTCAGGGCGATATCCAAGTCATCTTCGCCGATGGTGAAGGAGATATTCTGTTTGCCATCCTGACCGGTAGACTGCAGGATGATATCTACACTTACTTTTTCCTTTGCCATCAGAGAGAAAACTTCAAAGGCTTTACCAGGTTCGTCATTGATACCCATAATAGAGATACGGGAAACTTTTTTATCCGCTGCAACGCCGCTAACCAGCATTCTTTCCATCTTTACGTCCTCCTTAACTTCTGTACCTTCCGCTTCAGACATACTGGAACGTACAACCAGTTTCACATTGTATTTTTTGGCTACTTCTACAGAACGGCTGTGCAGCACCTTTGCACCCAAAGATGCCAGCTCCAGCATTTCGTCGTAGCTGATCTCATCCAGTTTGACTGCATCAGGCACCACGCGGGGGTCCGCTGTGTAAACACCTTCAACGTCTGTATAGATCTCGCAAATATCCGCATGCAGGGCTGCTGCCAGCGCAACGGCAGAAGTGTCGGAACCGCCGCGGCCCAATGTTGTAGTATCGCCGATCTGGTTCACGCCCTGGAAGCCTGTTACCAGAACGATACTGCCTTCATCCAGTTCATTTTCAATACGTTCTGTATTGATGGTACGGATACGTGCATTGCTGTATGTATTCGTTGTTTCGATCCCAACCTGAGAAGCATTCAAAGAAACTGCTCTGCCGCCGATGGCGCTGATGGCCATAGCCATCAGGGCTACAGACTGCTGTTCCCCTGTGGACAAGAGCATGTCCATTTCTCTGCGGCTGGGTTTCGGGTTGATCTCTTTGGCTTTCGCGATCAATCCGTCTGTTGTTTTGCCCTGTGCAGACAACACAACCACTACGTCATTGCCTTCCATTCTTGTTCGCATGATGCGCTTTGCAACATTGAACACTTTTTCTGCATCTGCGACGGAACTACCGCCGTATTTCTGCACAATCAACATCGTTATTTCCTCCTGTTATTCTGTCTTATTCAGATGAGATCCTCCCATCTGCGAAGGGGAACTCATTCCCGTTCGATTTTTACGCCTTCCATATCGGGCTCTAATAAGGTCAATTCCCAATGATGCTCCAATTGGTGTAAATATTCAGACATTCCTCTTTCGAATTCCTCCGCTTTATCCTTTGTTACGATGGCCATCAGGGTAGAGCCTGCACCGCTCAGATAGCTGGCAACAGCACCAAGCTCCTTGGCATGGGCAAAAATTTCATTCATGCCGGGGATCAGTGCACTGCGGTAGGGCTGATGCACTCTGTCCTCCATAGCCATATGGAAATTCTCATATTTCCCCGTCAGCATAGATGCCACCAAAAGAGCCGCGCGGGATGCATTGAACACCATATCTCCACGGGAATAGGCATCCGGGAGCACGCTTCTGGCCTTTTCGGTAGAAACTGGAAAATCCGGAACCATTATAGCAAAAATCAAATCCTCAGGCAACTCCAAACGCACATGTTTCATCTCTTTTTCATCCAGAGCGCCCACCACCATACTGCCGAAGATAGCAGGATTGGAATTATCGGGGTGACCTTCCAGCTTTGCCGCCATCTGCGCCAGTTCTTCCTTATGGCAGGGTCTGCCTGCCAGTTCATTGGCTGCAAAAAGACCGCCTACGATACAGGCTGCACTGCTGCCCAAGCCTCTTACCATGGGGATATGATCTTCCTGGATGATATGCACACCGGGCATTTTCAATCCCTTCTGGTCATAAAAATATTTCATGGTCTGATAAATGAGATTGGTTTCATCGGTGGGAACCGGAATCGCCTGTTTCTGCTTCACTTCAATGGTCAAGCCGGTCGTCTGCTCTTCCACCCAAATGTGATTGTATAACTGAACTGCGATGCCGATGCTGTCAAAGCCGGGACCCATATTTGCGGATGTCGCCGGGATCTGAATATGAATCATGATTTGTTCCCTCCTAGTTTATGATGAAAGTATTTTCAAGGGGCTGGCAGCCGCCTTTTATGCATATTATTCTCTTGCGATGATCTTCAGGGACTGTACGCCCTGCAGCCCTTCGATGCGTGCCATCAATCTGCCCAGTTCGCCCTGCATCTCGTTGGTTTCGATGGTAACGGTCACGTTGGCGATCCCATTGATGGGGATAGTCTGGTTGATGGTCAGGATATTTGCGCCTTCTGTGGCAATGCCGTTCAAAACAGAGGACAGCAGACCTCTGGTATGGTCCAGATTCATGGAGATGGTCACGGTCTTGCCTCTGGTGTTTTCGTAAAGAGGATGTACCGCGTCACGATATTTATAGAAAGCACTGCGGCTGATGCCCACACGATTTACGGCATCCTGAACCGTTTTTTCCTTCTTGCTCTCCAGCAGATTTTTTACATCCATGACTTTCAAAAAGATCTCAGGCAGTACGCTTTTATCAACGATATAAAAATTCTTATCTTCTTTCACGAAATCTTTCCTCCTGTTTCTCTTTTAAAAACATTTGTTTTTGACAAAAGGACTATATCATAAAAATCTTTCCTTGGCAAGTACAAAAAAACAAAAATGTCCTCGACCCATGAATTTTTGTCATTGTATAAAGAAATTTTGATTTTTTTCCCTTGTTTTTGTTGGTTTTTCCGCAAAAGCATGTTTTTTTCTGCTTTTCGGTTTCAAAATCCCTCTTTTTCTGTTACAATAAATGAATTAGGCTTGCGGTGAAAAAGCCGCAGACAAAAGGAGTTTTGATACTATGAAACAGGCAAGACCCGTGCAGCCAAAGCACGCTCCTCTTTTGGGGCTGTTCCTGAACGGATATGAAAATATGCGTCAAAAAATGGATGCCTCCTGTCGCCGCCCTCTGCTGGATATCGCCCCTCTGGCCTTCGGCAAATGGCACTATACGGCACTGGCCTCCGAAACCATCCTTTCCCCTGCCAATATTTTGGCTTTGGATCTGGAAAAGGATGGAGACGAAAAAACAGAATATGCCTATGTGATGCGGACAAAGCCCGCGGAAGAACAGCCAGATGCAGAATTTATCTCTGAATACAGCTTTGCTCTGGTGGGCTACTCTACGGAAAGCCATCCCCTGGTGGATGACCTGCAGGCCCTCATCGGCTATTGCACCCCCGACCGTGCCACAGATGAAAACGGACTGCTCCTGCCCCAAGAAAAAGACGGCATTCTGAAACAGCTGAGCCTGAAGGCGGATTTCTATCTGGAATATCTGACCAGGCTGGCATGGCTCCATGGTCTTCTGGTTCCCATGCCCTCCATCCATACCCAAAGGGTACAGCCTGCAGCGGAATGTGACTTCTTCTTTTCTCAGGAAACGAGGGATATCCTCTTCCAGCTGGGCGAAACAGCCTGTACGCTGGCTTCCGAACGCTTCACCTGGTCTATGGATTTGGAGGAAGGCATCGCTACTCCCGATTTTTTCTATCACTTATTGGAAAACCATCAGGAAGTAGACCGCATCTTCGTAGATTTTTATCATAAAGTAGACGTCAATATCGAGGAGATCTGGAAAACCCCTCCCGAAAACCTGAGTGCGGAGGAAAAATCCATCGTTTCTTCCTTCTTATTTACTGGCATCATGCTGGATAAATGGTTCCTGACCCCCATGTGCCTGTTCTTCCACTTTATCCGCCCCATTGCCTTTACGCCCATTCGCTTCTTTTCTTTGGTGAATAATCTGGCGGCATTGGTGCTGATGGAGCATAACTTGGGGGCGGAATTATTCACTCCCCCCACCTACTACAGCCTGACAGCACTGGGCAAGGAGCTTTTCGCCGACCCCGCATCCAAGGAAATCGACAAGCAGAAAATGCCCCGTACCCTGCCCTATGAACAGCTGTTGGAAGCTGTGCTGCAGGAATCGGAAATGCGGACCAGGGAAAGAATGTTCCTGATGGAGGTCGTCCCCGATGTCCTTTCCATCAAGGTCTCCCATACCAGTGACGATGCCCTTTGGAAGGTCATCGAAGTGGGACAGGATATGGATGTGAACCTGCTCTGCAGAGACCTTTGCGCCGCCTTCTGCATGGAAGAAATGGCGGATTATCTGCTTTCTGTGCCCGACCGGAACGGCTTCCCCGTGGAATATTCCGCCAGGGGCTCCAAGCGTTCCATCAATAAGGCCAACGGCAAAGACCTGCAGGATCTTCCCATCGAGGCAGGCAGCAAACTGATGCTCTACCCCACCCAGAACAGAACCATGGCGCTTTCTTTGGAGATCGTGGAAAAAGGCAAGGGCAACCCCTACCTGATGTATCCCCGTGTCACCAAGCAAAGCCCTAAGATCATCGAACAAGAGAAGATTGATGAAATCTTCTGAAATATATAAAACAAAATCCTGATTTTGACGAAAAAATTTTGAAAGAAGGTAATGTTATCATGGCAGCACTGACCCACGCCCACGGCGGCGATCTGGACGCCATCCAGAGAGCCTATGGCATCCCCAGAGAGGAGATCATCGATTTCAGCGGCAACATCAACCCCTTGGGTTTCCCCAAAAAGGCGGAAGATGCCCTGAAAGAAAATCTGCACCTCATTAAAACTTACCCCGATAAAAACTATCTGGCACTGAAACAGGCCATCGGCGCATATACCGGTGCAGACCCTGCCCATATCGTGGTGGGCAATGGCTCTACTGAACTGATCTCCACTTTCATCCAGACAGTCAATGCCAAAAAATCCATCATCATGGGGCCTGCCTATTCTGAATATGAAAGAGAGGTTTCCCTGACCGGCGGCACCTTCACATACTTCCCTCTGAAAGAAGAAGATGATTTCCGTCTGGATCTGGAAGCACTGCTGGCGGCACTGACCCCCGAAATCGGCATGTTCATCGCCTGCAACCCCAATAACCCCACCGGCACAGCCATCCACACCGATGAAATGCGGAAAATCCTGACCCATTGTAAGGAAAACGGCATTTCCGTGATGGTGGATGAAACCTATATCGAATTTTCCGATATCCTGCCGGAAATCTGTTCCATCCCTTTGGTGGCGGAATTTGATAACCTCTTCGTCATCCGCGGCACCTCCAAATTCTTTGCTGCCCCCGGCATCCGTCTGGGCTATGGGATGTCCTCCAATCAGGCATTTTTGGATCGGCTGAAGGCAAACCAGAACCCTTGGAGCGTAAACAGTCTGGCGGATTTCATCGGTCAGCATATCTTCAGCGATGTGAAATTCCACAAAGCTACCCAGAAGCTGGTTTCCGAAGAAAGAAAAAAAGCCTTTGCAGAGCTTTCCACATGGAAAAACATCAAGGCTTACCCCTCCGAAGCAAATTTCATCCTGCTGAAGCTGAAAACGGACAAGGTGACCGCCCACGATTTATTTGAAAAATGTATCGTGAAAAAAATGCTCATCCGTGATGCATCTTCCTTCACCTTTTTGGATGAAACCTTCCTGCGCTTCTGCATCCTTTCTCCCGAACACAATGCAGCCCTGCTGCAGGAATTGAAGCAGTGGGTGGAAGCGTAAAAAATTGCTATCGTAAACACCATAGGAACTGCACATATTATCTCCGAACGACCATTTCAAAATCGTTTTGAGGTGATTTCATTGAATCAGACCATCAGCCGCAAAGATCTTTGCGGCTATTTATCTCTATTGCGAAATCAAATCGGCGGGCAGGAGCTGTTTCCCGCCCCCAACGTGATTTTTCTCAACAGCCGTGCGTTATATCACCACCTGGCAAAGCAGACCTGCGGCGAAGCAACTGTGGGGGAAATCTTGAAAAAGATAGAGACCTGTATCCCCCTGGCGGTGACGGAGGAAAGCTTTTCCCTCTTTCTTTCCGCCTGCAAGGAACCAAAAGCCGAACGCACCCGTAATTTTCTGGAAAGCAGCAAAGCGGATTTTCTCCTGCTCATCCACCAGACAGCAGAAAATGAACAGCAGTGGGACGCCCTGACTTCCCTCTGCGAAAAATTGCGGCAAAGAAATATTCAGCATTAAAAGGAAGTACCTCTGTGGAAAACAAACCCTACCGCAGCTTAAATGAATATTATCGGGAGATTTTTGGACGGAAAACGGCAAAAATCTCTTTGGACGGGGGCTTCACCTGCCCCAATCGGGATGGCACCCGGGGCACAAGGGGCTGCCTTTTCTGCAGCAGCGGCGGCAGCGGCGATTTTGCGGAAAACGCCGCCCTTTCCATTACCGAACAAATCGAACAGGGCAAAGCCCAGACCTCTGAAAAATGGAAGGACCCTGCCTATATCGCCTATTTTCAGGCCTTTACCAACACCTATGCCCCCGTGGCGGAACTACGGCGGAAATATGAGGAAGCCCTTGCCTGCCCCGGTGTAGAGGGCATTTCCATCGCCACCAGGGCCGATTGCCTGCCAGAGGATGTGCTGGACCTGCTGGCGGAGCTGAACGGAAAAACGAAGCTTTGGGTGGAACTGGGCTTGCAGACTGCCGATGAGGAATCCGCCCGGCGCATCCGCCGCGGCTATCCCCTCTCCGTATTCGAACAGGCTGTTTATGCTCTGGCGGAACGAAATATCCCTGTGGTCGTCCATGTCATTCTTGGCCTGCCCGGGGAAACGAGGGAAACGGTTCTCCGCACCATCGACTGTGTGAACCGCCTGCCCATAGAGGGCATCAAGCTGCAGCTTTTGCACGTTCTTTCCGACAGCGATCTGGCAGAGATTTACAAAGCAGGAGAGTATATCCCCCTCACCAAAGAGGCATACATCGCCCTTGTGGGGGACTGCATCGCCCATCTGCGGGAGGATATCGTCATCCACCGTCTGACGGGGGATGGGGATAAAAATACCCTTCTGGCGCCCCTGTGGAGCCTGCGGAAGCGGGATGTTCTGAATACTCTCCATAAATATCTGAAAGAAAATCAGATACGACAGGGTATGAACTGCAAAATTGACTAACGCCATTGTTTACAACAAAACGGGAAATGTGCTATGATAAAAGATAGAAAATCATGTTTTGAAAGGAGGTCTTTCCATGTCCATGCAGTATTCCACCAAAAAGCTGGCGGAGCATAAGCTCATTATCCTGCATCTTTTGCAGAAAATGGGTATTTCCCTTTCCAACAGCGAAATCTGTCAGTTCCTGCTGGAAAAAAACTATATGGATTATTTTTCTGTGCAGCAATATCTGGCGGAACTGGAAAGCGCAGGCTGGCTGGAAAAGACCCGGGAACAGAACAACACCCGCTACACCCTGACGGACGATGGGGAGGAAGTCATCAATTACTTCATCAACCGCATTTCCGATGAGGTGAAAAACGAGATCAATACCTATGTTCACGAAAACAGCAGACGTATTCGGGCGGAATATGCCGTGACGGCAAATTATTTCCCCGAGCTGAACGGAGATTATCTGGTAAAATGCGGTCTTTGCGACGACAGCGGCGCAACCCTTATGGAGATCAGCGTTTCTGTAGTTTCCAAGACCCAGGCACAGCAGATCTGCCGCAACTGGCGCAAGCATGTGAATCAGTATTACCGCAATTTTCTGGCTTCTCTGGCGGCGGAGGATAAAGAATTCCCCCAGGGAGAAAAAGAAGATCCCGGGGAATAACTACATAAAAATAACAAAAGCGACTTGAGACGAAAATCTCAAAGTCGCTTTTTTGATTTATCTTGCTTTCAGTTTGCAGATGCCCTGCGTCATGCTGCCCATAGGGCAGAAGGTACACCATGTTCTGGGTTTGAACAATACCATTACGATGAGCCCGATGAGCGTAGCTGTCAGCATCATACTGTAGAGCCCAAAGCTGAACTGTGCCACCCAATCGCTGACTGTGCCTGCCGTATAGGCCCAGCCCCAGGGCACACGGAAGGTCCAGAAAAGCTTTATGGTTTCTTTCAGCGTCCCTGCTCCCGATGCCACCAGATAGGTCTGGAAAACCATATTGGCAAACATGGTCATAAAGAACACCAGAAAGCCATAGCGGAATGCCTTGGAATAGAAAAATTTCGGGGTGGGCCGATTTCTGGAGCATTTGCAGGTGGTACCCAGCTTTGTGAAGAGCTGGCTCCTGCCGCAGAAATTGTTGCAGAAGGCTTTATTCCCCCCGATGATGGCAATGAGCAGAGGCAGCAGGAATTCGATCATCCCCAGCCACGCAAAGAGGATATTGAAAAAGCCCAGGGTAAAATAGATGATCTCCCAAATCCAGAGATAGTCATACCAATGTTTCTTTTTCATACCTCTTCCTCCTTGATCTCGATACAGCCTGCGGGGCAGGTTTTGGCACAAATGCCGCAGCCCACACATTTTTTCCCATCCACCACCGCATAGCAGCCCTTCCAGATGGAAATGGCTTCTCTGGGGCAGACCTTTCTGCAGGCACCACAGGAAACGCAAATTTTCTCATCGGGCACTGCCCATTTTTTCTTTCTCATCGCTTTCCCTCTCTTTCTCCCATAACCAAAAACGGAACATTCTCTCGATGATAGGATTCTATCAAAAAGAGGATGTTCCGTCTGTGACAAACTTACATTACAGATAGTTCCGCAGTTTTCCTTTATCGATGATCTCGATTTTCCCCCTAGAAAGGGCCACTGCCCCTTCTTCCGCAAAATATTTCAGCACCTTGGACACCACTTCTCTGGCACTGCCGATGAAGCGCGCCACCTCATCATGGGTCAGGCGGATGGTGGTCTCCCCTGTTTTCGCCATTTCATCCCAAAGGAAATGGGCAACTCTTTTATCTGCCCCCATGAATAAGATCTGCTGCATGGTCCACATCACATCGGAAAAACGTTCCGTTGCCGTGCGGTAAAGGGACAGCTCCACCAGAGGATTTTTCTCCATGATGCCATTGAGAACGGGGGATGGCAAAACAATAAGCTCCGTTTCCTCCACCGCTTCGATCAGCACATCAAACACGATGGCATCCATCAGGCAGGAAGCCGACAGGACACAAAGATCCCCCGTATGGACCCGATAAAGGGTCACTTCCCTGCCTTCTTCGGAAACGATATAGACCCGCAGCTGCCCTTTGGCAACATAGACAATGCCGCTGCATTCGCCGCAGCCCCGGTGCATGGATTCGCCCTTCTGCATTTTTCGGCTTACGATGCTCTCCGCCACTAAAGCCTGTTCTTCTTGGTTCAGGTTCTCCCAAAAAGGGAATACCTTTTGCAATTCCTTCTTCATATCATTTCCGGCTTCTTGCTTCCAGGCGGTAGATGGGTGCGCCCTGGGAAGAGAATTTTTCTTCATATTCTGTCATGATATTGCCTTCATAATCGCTGTTGTGCAGGTCCAGGCTGATGTTGGAAAGCTTCCAGTCATCGGCACAGAATTCATTCAGGGAAAATTCAAACAGCCCTCTATTGTCTGTTTTGAAGAAGATTTCCGCATTTTCCCCCATGATACGGCGATATTCCTGCAGGAAGCCCCGATAGGTCAGGCGGCGTTTATACGTACGTTTTTTTGGCCAGGGGTCGCTGAAATTCAGATATAATCTCTGGAATTCCCCCACTTCGAACAAATCGGACAGGTTGCTGGCATTATCCCAGACAAAAGCCAGATTGGGCAGTTCTTCGTCGGCTCTTCTGGCAGCCATGGCTACCACCGTTTCCTGCCGTTCGATGCCGATGAAATTCACATCGGGATAGGTTTCCGCATTTTTCCGCAGGAAGCCCCCTTTGCCGCAGCCGATCTCCACATAAATGGGGTTGTCGTTGCCGAAATATTCCTTCCATTTGCCCTTTTTTTCAGGGGCATCGTTGATGACGAGGCTGTTCTCCAATAATTCCTGGGCTGCCCAGGGTTTCTTTCTGACTCTCATATATATACTCCTTTAATGCTTGAAATTTCAAAAATATCTCAATAGAGTATACATGGAAATCCCTATTTTTTCAACCTTCCCGCTCCAAAAAAGCCATCCAGTAGCCCCATTCATCATCCACCCGGCGGAATTCACGAAAGCCAAAGGACTTGGCATCGGCTGCATCCTTTTCATCATAAAATGCGGGCAGCCCCAGCCAGATGCCATCCGCCTGCTCCTGCAGGATCAGATGATGATAGCGGCGATAGGGCAGGAGAAAGAAAAACTCCCGCTGCCATTTCAAGGGGATCTGAGATAACAGCGCCAGTTCTTCCAAAGAAAGGCATTTCCACCGTTCTCCATCCCCGAAGGGCTCCAGCTCCCGATTCTTGGAGAAAAAGGAACTTTCCTCCGCTGCCGGCTCCGGCAAAGGCATTTTTTCTTCTGCTTTTTCCCCTTCGGCTGCCTTCTCTGTTGTCTCTTCTTCCTTTTCTTCTGGTTTTTCCTTAGAAATTGGCATAGGGCTCGCCCCCAGACTGCAGATATTTTCCGTTTCCTGTGGGGTCAAAATGCCCGTTTCCTCCAGATTTTCCAGTTCCTGTCGGAATTTTGCCAAAAGCCCTTGAAAGCTGCCGTGATAGCTGGTCTTTTGGGTTTCTGCCACTTTGGCATTGGTATCCTTGCCATTGGGCTCCTTGGGCGGTTCCGTCCCTTCTTTTTCCTTTTCAGAAACAGCAGGTATGATCTGCACCACAGGGGGCGTCAAAACCGCTGCTTCCGCCGCCTGAAGCTTGATTTCTTCTTCCCCTGCCTGCAGTTTCATTTCTTCTATGGGCTGCAGCATCTTTTCTCTCGGCTTAAAATTCTTTTTCCAATTCTTCTTTTCTCCAAAATAAGCTGTCAACGGGGCAGAAACGCCGCCCTTTCCATCCTCCGCCAGAATTAAAACTGTATGGAAGTCCTCGGCTTTTTTCCCCGTACCAAGGGCATCGGGCTGAAATTCCCATTTCAATTCCCCGTGTCCTTCCTTACTGTCGGGGCGCAGTTCTCCGCAGAAAATGCTTTCCTCTCCCGCCATGACATAAACGGCATAGCCCCGTCCCAAAGGCTTCAGCCCCTGTACCGTCAGGTGCAGCTTGCCCTTGCCATTCTTCAATTCCATGACACAGCTGCCCCAAGGGGGACGCTTGCCCAGGGCATAGCCTGCCACCTCCTGCCGCAGCATCAGGAATACCTTATCATATCGTCTGTTATACATACCCTTCCTCCTCCGCTCTGCTTGTCTTTTTTCCATAGACATCACTGTTACAGGGTATGAGGGGAGAAGAAAAAAAAGAACTGCTTTCGCAGTTCTCTTACGCCTCTTTCGGCATCCCGTATAAGGAAAGGGATGTGTTTTTATATGCTTTTTCCTGGCTGACGTCCTTGCCGAACCATTGGGGTGCAATAAAGCTTTCTGCCGCTTCCAGGGAAGGAAATTCCACTTCCGTTGTCATCAGACCTGCCAGTTCTCCTTCATAAATGTCCACTTCCGCCGTCAGGCCCTCTGCCAAGGGAACAAGATACCGTTTTTTGATGACGGGTGTGCCTTCTGTTTTCTGAAAAAGCCTGTCATAATCCTCTTTGCTCAGGGGCAGTTCAAATTCCTCCCTTGCCAAGTGGCCTTTTCCCTTCACCGTCAGAATATAGTCTTCATTGCTCTGGCGGATACGGATGGTGGGGGAAAAGGAAATATATGCCTGAGAGATTTGAAGGCAGGGGTATGCCGTAATATCAAAGGGAATGTGTTTCGTCAAAAATTTCCGTTCAATTTCCATATTATTCCTCCTCATAAATTATCTGCCCAAAACATTCGTATCACTATTTTCACCAATCAATCTCTTGGAAAATTTATAATGGAAATTATGCATTCCCTCTCTGATATAGAATCGGTGGGTATCCTTCCGCAGCTGATTGCAGGCCACCTCTATCTGGCTGCATCCATACTCCAAAGCAACCTTTTCCGCTTCTGCAAGCATCCTTTTTCCTACGTTCTGATTCCTGCAGTCGGCATCCACCACAAATTCCATGATCTCTGCGATTTTCTCGCAATGGTGGAGCTGTTCTTCAAAGCGGAGATTCAGCATGGCTCTAACCCTTCCGTCCGATTCATCAATCAGGCAATACATATCCTGCCGCTGCAGTTGGCGCAGATAGATTTTTTCAAAGGTCCCATAGGGCAGTTCTTTCTGTTCCATATGGCAGATCAGATCATAGATGGCTCTGCAATCCTTTTCCATACTTTTCCGATACATCTTTCTCGCCTCTTTTATCTCTTCCATGCCATCAAAAATTCTTTTTCCCCTGTGTTTTCCTCCACAGCTTCCTGCTGTATCAAGAAGCCTTCTCTCCGATAAAACGCTACCGCCCGCTTATTTTTCTGATATACCTGCAAAGTCAAATGAGTCTTACACTGCTTTGCATGATCCAATAATTGCTTCCCGATGCCCCCAGACTGGGCTGTTTTGTCCACAAAAATGCCAGCGATATATTCCCCCGTAATACCAAGAAATCCCTTGATTTTCCCCTCCGTTTCATAGACATAGACTTCTGCCTGGGGCAATGCCTCCTGCACAAAAGGGAAATTTTCTTCCCAATAAGCTGCGGGAATAAACCCGTGGGCCTGCAGATTCGTTTCCAGCCAAAGCTACATCACTGGGGAAAGGTCACCTTTTTCAAACGTTCTAATCATATTCTGGTTCTCTTTCTAAAATTTTCTTTTCCTCTGTCCTTTGGTATAGTATACCACAGTCTTTCTTCCTCGGTTGAAAAAACATTCATTTTCCTGTAAAATAAAAATATTCGGACAAACTAAGAAAATCAGGAGGGATCTACCCATGAAAAAAGTATATGTATTCCTTGCGGAGGGCTTTGAAGAAATGGAAGCCGTAACCCCCGTTGACCTGCTGCGCCGTGTGGGCGTAGATGCAAAATTCGTATCTGTCACAGGCAGCAAGGCTGTCACAGGTGCCCATGGCATCACCTATCAGGCAGACCTGCTGTTTGAAGAGATCGATGCAGACGCTGACGCACTGGTGCTGCCCGGCGGTATGCCCGGCACACTGAACCTGCAGGCCCATCAGGGGCTGGCAGAGCTGCTGCTGGCCCAGTATGAAGCACGGAAATGGGTCTGCGCCATCTGTGCTGCTCCCATGGTATTGGGCGCTCTGGGTATCGTGATGGGCAGGAAAGCCACCATCTACCCCGGTATGGAAGAACACCTCATCGGCGCAGAGCCTGTGACAGATGAAGTTTGTGTCAACGGCAATGTGGTCACATCTCGCGGCCCCGGCACAGCTATTCCCTTCGCCCTGAAGCTGGCAGAGCTGCTGACCGATGAAAAAACAGCGGAAGACCTTACTGCTGATATCGTTTTTCGCAAATAAAGATACGCTGGAATAGCAGAGGCAGCATCTCTTCGGAATAGGATGCTTCGCCTACCTCTTCTGCTGCCTGCTGCACAGCAGGCAGGGGAAGAGCAAAAATATACGCCACTTCTTCCAGGGTATAGCTTTCCGGCAGATTGCAGGCAATGGCTCTGCGAAACATACCGCAAAGGGGCGATGTTCCCTTTTGCATCAGGCGGAAAAAAACACCTTTGGTAATGAAAGAGACTTTCTCCTCCGCCAGAAGCTGTTCTGCCCTCTGGGAAGAAAGCTCCAACACCTCCGCCACTGCATCTATGCTGTAGGGCGGGTCTTCCGTTTTCAAAAAAATATCTATCGTTTCTATTTGCGGTTGTATTTTCCGCTGATAGTAGTCCAAAAAAGTCCGCATAAAAATCTCCCCCTTCGCGCGCCTTTTCCCCATTGTAACAGGGCAAAAGCGACCATGCCTAGCGGGAAAGGATGGAAAGAGGCCCGATATGAACGCCATTCAGAAATATTTCAAATACAGACAAAGCCTGATCGACCAATACGCCAAGGGCGATATGACCAAACGGGAATATCTCCAGAAAAACTATGAAGCGGTGGTCTATGGGGATATTGGCCCTTTCCGCAATATGGATACGGTGGAGAAGGCCCTGTTCAATTACCAGTATTACAACGCGCTGGCAAAGGAAAACAAGACCATCAGCACTACCCGGGATATGGACTATGAACTGAAGCGGGACTACCTGGAAAAGAGCAATTATTACTACAGCAAAAAGGATAGAGCTACCCTGACTGCCCTGCGGATGCTGGATTTTAAGGGCGTAGAAGCCTATTTCGTAAAGGTGCGGAGCAAATTTTTAAAAGGAAAGCTTTTCGAGATCGTCATTGAAGAGGAAAATATCATCCTCCACTCCACCAGTCCCCTCATTTTGAAACGCCTGCGGGAGGAGGGGGTGTTTCAGGAGGAAAGCAAGAAATCTGTCATTGATGAATATGTGAATCGACGATACTAAATGATACTAAGCATAAGAAAACCCCAGAAAATCAGCATTTCCGAGGTTTTTATTTTTGCAAAAAATATTCAATTTTTCAATTCTGTCCATTATTTGTCCATTGTTGTGCAAATTTTATGCTTCTTTTGCCACCTGCGGACTTCTCAGAAAGAGATTCTCCAAGGCTTCCGCTGCCACCGCATCCGCTTCCTTGATGGCATGGGTATAGACCCTTGCTGTGATGGAGGTATCCGCATGGCCTAGCCGCTTCGATACTGTGGCTAAGTCTATGCCGTTGGCGATCATCAGGCTGGCGTTTGTATGGCGCAGGGAATGGAGGGTAATATTGGGCAGATCATTCCGCTTCACAAAGCTTGCAAACCACTGGTAAAGGCTATCCGGGTGCATGGGCGCACCGTCCCAGCCCGTGAAGATGTAGCCCGTATCCTTCCATCTATCGCCCAGGGCAAGCCTGTCCTCCGCCTGCCGCTTCTTGTGTTCCTTCAAGACTGTCACTGCCGTTGTTGGCAGCTTGATAGACCGCTTCCCGTTCTCCGTCTTTGGTGCTTCCTCATATAAGCCCACAGAGGGGAGATATTCCAGACCGCCGTTTACAGTTAGTATACCCCTTTCAAGGTCTACATCAGCCCATTTCAGGCCGCACAGTTCCCCTTTGCGTAAGCCGCTATAAACCAACACTGTGATAGCGGTTCTGTATTTCTCCGGCGCATCGGCCAGATATTCAAACATCCTGATGGTTTCTTCACTGCTCAGGGTTACGCCCTTCTTAGTCGTTACCTTCGGAGCCTGCACCCTGCGGCAGGGGTTATCCAGCACAAGCCCCCACTTGACAGCCGTTTCCATCATGGAAGAAATCAGCCTATGATGCTGGGCTATTGTGCCACTGGAAAGCTTCTCCTCCGTCTTGATATCCTCAAAGGCTTTTTTATAGGCCAGACCAAGGGTATCTGCAAGCAGTTCTGCACTCTGCTTTTTGATATTCCGACCCTTGCAGGCATTAACTACGGCATCATAGGAGGCTCCGGACTGCCGAGAAAGCTCTATTTTAGAAAGCTTCTGTTTCTTACGCTCCGCATCAATATCCACAATAGGGTGACTTACACTGGCCTTTTTGATGCCCGCTTCACTCAGGTTGTTATAGAACTCCATCAAATGCAGCGGCTGAAGCTGTTCCAGTTTGATATGCCCAATGGCGGGCAGTATCCTTGTCAGCAATGACCGATACCTGGCAATGGATTTCTGCCGGAGGTTCTTTTCGGCATATTCCTTCATCCACTTTTCAGAAAATTCCCCGAAGCGGATAGAGCCGTCCACATAATGCCCTGTGGTTACATCGTTTTCAAACTGCACCGCTGCCTTATTCAATTCTTTTTCGATGCGCTTCGCTGTCCAACCCGCTTCCGGCTTCCATGTTTTGGTTTTGATGATCTGTTTGCCGTGAATGTCATAGCCGGCGGATACTCTGATCTGGTAAGTGTCTCCTCGTTTTCGGATGGATGCCATATAAGCCCCTCCTTTCTATCAATATAAACAATAAAGAATTAAAGATTATTTATCTTCGTAGTTTAACGCATCCTTCAATTCCAAAAAATTTATTACATCTTCTTCACTGTTAAATTTAAAATCTTCGTATTCCTTTAGTTTATCTTGAAGCCACAAAGTGTATAATTTTTCGTTAATTGTCTTATTGTGATATAAGTACAACATTTCAGACCATGAAGATAAAAAATCTTGTACCACAGAATTGGACGCAAGCATCACAAAACGGCTATCTTCTTCCGCTCTTCTGTAAACATTAAGATAAATAGCCTTATCGACCTCAACCAAAATTCGAAAAATATCTGCATATGTTTCCGCTTTTTCTGATACACGTTTACTCTCACTCAGCCCACACAGCCAATCCAGCGATACATTACACTTTTTAGCTATATTTCTTGCAATTTCCAAAGACGGATTTTTCGTTCCCTTCTCATAGGCGGAAAGTGTTGCGGCAGTACAGCCTACCAGTTCAGCCATCTGACGCTGTGACATCCCAAGCTCCATTCGCAATTCTTTTAATCGTTCGCTAAAAATATTCAATTCATTCATGACAGGCACCTCCTGTGTTCTTTTATTACATAATAAATCCAACTCTTTAAAAAATCAATATTTTTGTATTGATATATTCTATTTTTATTCTATGTTTATTTTAGTTGATTATTCTACTGTATTGTGCTAACATATACTAAAACAACATTCAATCAAAAGAAAAAGGAGGTATGCACATGAGAATCGACAGAGTGAAATTCATTACCGAATTGGCAAAAAAAGACTACACAATCCGCAAGCTATCTGAGGCAAGCGGTGTTTCCGCTCAAACCCTCAGCTATATAAAGAACGGGAAGGGATGCTCTGAAAAGACCGCCCTTGCAATTGCCTCTGCACTCAATGTGGACATTAACAAAATCAAAGAAAACTAACCTGAGGAAGGGGGGAATACTATGAGAAGAATGAGACTGATTTCAGAAGCATTTGCAGAAATCAAAGAAGCCGACCCAAACACTGCTATCACCATGACAGGCTTTCGGCGGTTGGTACTGGATGAGCGCATCCCCAGCATTATGATCGGCAACAAAAGACTGGTATCCATGGAGGATGTGGAACACTTCTTCCAATACGGGGATACCAAGCAGGAAGCGGCAAAGGAAACGGGTAAAATCCGCCCCATTGCGATTTAAGGCGGTGACAGCATGGAATACACTGATGTATTATCCCGCTTCCAAGGCGTGAAAATGAGCGGCATGGACAAGGCTGTCTGCAAATGCCCCTGCCATGATGACAGAAAAGCAAGTCTTTCCATTGACAAAAACGGAGATAAGATCCTCTTTCACTGCTTTGCCGGTTGCAAAACAGAGGATATCCTTGCCGCGGTCGGGCTTACTTTTGCAGATATATCCGACAGCACAGATCAACAAAATGGATACATAGAAAAATTGGAAGACCAAAAAGGAAAAACGGTATCCGCCGTTTACAAATATACAGACGAAAACGGACGTTATCTTTATGAAAAAATCCGCTTCCATGACAAAGATATGACGATTGGTGTATATGACCAGCAAAAGGAAGCATTTACTTTCGGTCTACATGGCAGAAACAGAACCTTATTTCATCTTCCAAACCTGATTGGTGCGATATCCAAAGGAAAAAGAGTTTTTTATGTGGAGGGAGAAAAAGACGTTCTGACTTTAGAAAAGCTTGGATTTGCCGCCACAACAGCAGGCAGCGTCAACGACTGGAAACCAGAGTATGCTCCATATTTCAAAGGGGCAGATGTTGTGATCCTTCCCGATAACGATGAACCGGGATTGACCCTTGCAAGCAAGGTACATAAAGACCTGGAAGGGACAGCGGAAAAAGCTCTGATCGTCAAAACCTCCTATGCACCAAAAGGAGATGTGACGGACTACATAGAAGAAGGCCATACAAAAGAGGATCTGCTGCGGCTCATTGACGAAACAGAAGCAGCATTCAGTAGCAAAGACCAAGACAAGAATGGTTGTTCTTTGGAAATGACAACAATGGAGACTGCAGAGGAAAAATCCCCAGAATGGCTTATCACGGACTACATACCAAAAAGGAGCATTACCGCCATAGCTGGGGACGGCGGGAGCGGCAAAACCACCGTATGGTGTGAAATTGCAGCAAGCATCAGCAGCGGAAACCCCAGCTTTCTGGTAAAGAATCTGATACCTGAATCTTTCCAGAGCGGCGAAGGGCAGCGGGTTTTGTTCTTTTCCGCAGAGGATTCCTTTGAATATACATTGCGGCGCAGGCTCAGAAAGAATGGTGCAAATCTGTCAAATATCTTTTCTATTGATATTTCAGATGACCGCTTCCAGCATATCCGCTTCGACAGCGACTTTTTAGAGAAATTGGTTGAAAAATACCGTCCTGCCCTGCTGATCTTTGACCCGCTGCAGGCTTTTGTCCCTCCCAATATCAAAATGGGGGACAGAAACGCCATGCGTACCTGTATGCGCCCCTTGATCGGACTGGGTGAAAAATACGACTGTTCTTCCCTTATTGTCGTTCACAGCAATAAGCAATCTGGACTTTGGGGCAGAAAGCGTATTGCTGACAGTGCGGATATCTGGGACATCTCCCGCAGCGTTTTGATGGTGGGAGAAACCAAAGAAAAAGGCATCCGATACATTTCCCATGAAAAATGCAACTATGGTGCTTTAGGTGATACCGTCCTTTTCTCTCTGGACAATGAAAAAGTTACCTTTCGGGAGTATACCGACAGAAAGGATAAGGATTTCGTAACAGAATTTGATTATACCGTACGCCAGGCACCACAACGGGAAGAAGCGATAGAGTTTATCCTCGATTTCCTTAAAGATGGAGAAAAGGAAGTCGCTGAATTGGACGCAACGGCAAATGCAATGAATATCAGCAAAAACGCTTTGAAAAATGCAAAAGCCTTTTTGCGAAAAAATCAAAAAATCGAAGATCGTTCTGAGGGTTATGGAAAAAACAAGGTTTTTTTCATTTCTCTTACTGGATGACTTCCCTTACATCCTTTTTTAAACCCAACGAGTAAATAAAAAATACAGTAAAATCAATGGTTCTGTTTACTGGAGGGGGGGCAACGAGTAAAGGCAATAAGCAACGAGTAAGAGCTATTTACTGGATGGGGGCAACGAGTAAATGAAACCCGCTAAAATCAAGGGTTTTCTCCTTACTCGTTGGGCTTGTCTATGGATATAGGAAGCCCCCTCCAATAAAAAATAGAAAGGAGGTAGTGCAATGCTACAAGTTAAAATCGTATCTGGTGCAATCAGCACAAACGGTGGAGATTATTCGATTGAAGAAAGACTTAATGCTGCGCTTTGTGAATTGCAGGATTTCTGCTATCCAATTAAAAGCGTTTCTTTGCACCCAGTCGGAAAAGACCCTGTTGTGCTTGGCGGCATTGGGATAATTGTATATGACGATGACCCAAACAAAAACCTGTAAGAAAGGAGGGCTGCCATAATGACAGACGAGGCTAGAGAAGCCCGCAACGAGTACATGCGGAACTGGAGGAAGAAAAACAGGGAGAAGGTAAACGAGAGAAACAGGAAATACAGAGAGAAAAACAAAGAAAAGGTAAAGGAATACAACGAAAGGTATTGGGCCAAGGTTGCTGCCAAAAAGAGAGGTGAAGCCCATGGACAGGATCAAACTGTTATCTGATGAGGAAGCGGCCTATTATGTTACACAGATAGCTCGGAGGGGCAAAGCCAACGCCCTGCCGCCGGAACAGCTTGCAAAATACAAGAAAGCCTATGACGGCATTACCGCACATCTGAAAGAAAACTTCCGTCCGTACCTTGTGTATTATGTTTCTAGTGGAAAAAATCGGCTGTCCGAGCCTATCCTTGCGGAAACCATCAAAAAATCAAAAGCCATTGATCTATTCCAGAATTTAAACAATGCCTTATCCGCCGGGGATGCAGACACATTCAATTGGTATTGCTGGCTACTGAAGCTGTTGTATCGGGTGGAGGAACATGAGCAAAAGAAGCGGGACAGCACAGTTTAATGACACGATACACGGAGATAGTTTTTTGACACGATAAAAAGGGGGAGCGGCATGACAAATGAAGAACTGGCGGCACTGATCCAAGAGGGCAATACTGCCCTTCTCCCCTCATTGTGGGAACAGGTGGAGCGGTTCGCCGCTGCCAAAGCAAGAGACTATTTCAGCCTGCATCCCCTGACCTGTGCCGCTGCGGGTGTTACCTTGGAGGACTTACAGCAGGAAGCCTATTTTGCCCTTCTGGATGCCGTCAAGTACTTTGAGCCGGAAGCGGGTCATACCTTCCTTACATACATGAGATACCCGCTGCAAAATGCTTTTAATGCTATATGCGGCAGACGTACGCAAAGGAGTAAACAGGCACCTCTTAACCACAGCAAGAGCCTGTATACCCCTATCGGGGAAGAAGATATCACCCTTGCAGATACCTTGGAAGATGAAAGTGCAGCGGAGGATTTTCAGCAGGCGGAAGCGGCTATCTATCACAAACAGCTTCATAATGCTTTAGAGGAATGCCTTTCCACCCTTCCAGAGATTCAGGAAGCGGCAATCAGATGCCGATTTTATGAAGGGCTGACGATTGTACAAACAGGCGAAAAAATCGGTCTGAGCCGAACACAGAGCCGAAACAGGGAATATGAAGGTCTGCGGGCATTACGCACAGGAAAGAACCGAAAGCGTCTGGAGCCTTTTAGAGAGGATATCATTTCCAGGCACGCCTACCGCGGTGGCTTTGCATCCTGGCGGGACAGAGGTATGAGTTCCACAGAGTACACCGTTTTGAAGCTGGAGCAGGCCAGAGAGGAGCAGTATCCCCCCGGGGTGTGTTGTTCCAAAAATAGAGACCTATCCTAGACCACGATGGCCCCACCGTTTAAAAAATATTCCCAAAATGGGGCAATCAGGAGAAAACCTTATTATTTCTGCCTATCTTCTGCATACTTTCTGCTATGTTTGCGCACCGTTGCCGCACCATTTC
>SFGI01000063.1 GCA_004557645.1 [Eubacterium] saphenum
TTCTTTGAAAGCGTTCAAATCCACCTTTACATAATAATCCATTTTAACGCCAAGAATTTCCTCCAGCATTGCAACAGAAAAAGCACAGCGGTTGCCCTTGCCGGCATAGGCGTGTACCTCCGTCAGCTTGCACTGCCCATATACACCATTCTGCTGGGGTACATATTGATTATCTTTTTCCAGAAAGGCGATCATCTCATCCGTCATCGTTACACAGCTATCCCTGGGAACGGAAATGAAATGCAGCTCCTTCGTATTGGTATTGAAGCTGGCTACCATATTGACATCGGCACGGAAACCATCCTCGTCTGTCCCCAAGATTGCCACATTGACGACTTCTTTGATCTTGGACTGATCTGCCGTGGAAACAACAAAGTCGGAATTTTCCGCCTTGCCCTGCCATTGATCCATGGCTACCCAAACCTTTGCCACAGCGTATGTACCAATCAGGATCAAAATCAGCGCGACCATCAGCAAAATACTTCTGTGGCGTCTCTTTCGCTGTCCTGCCCTGCGGCGGGACATCCTTCTGCCTTGGGCCACCCTTCTGGGGTCGATATAGGTCTGTTCGTCATATTCCCCTCTTTGCAGTTCTTCGGGGTAAGGAGCGCGGGTCTGTCTGCGGCGCACCTGACGCTGGCGCAGCTCAATATCATCGGGGGGTCTGCGGCGTCTTCTGTATTCTCTCTTTTCACCCATGATCTCTATTCTCCTCTAGTTCAGAGTTTACTGACAATATCATGTCTATTTCTTTGCAACCCTATAATTATACCAAATCTGACAATCCCTGACAATAACGGAATGGTCGTTCCTTCCACTTTTTCACAGTTTTTGCCTTTTGTATAGATTTCTTATAAAATTCGGGTCTATCCTATTTTATTATACACGATTTCACCCACATGAAAAGGGACAAAATTCTTAATTTTCCAACCTTCCCCCTTTCCGCCTTTCTTTACTTTTCCGACAAATTCTCGTATAATCCCTATTTATAAGGAAAAAACCATACAAAATTCGATTTGCAAGGAGGAATTTATATGAAGGAGCAAGCTTCCGAAAAAGCTTCTGTTTTCCATAAAATAAAGAAATTTTCAGCCACACCCCAGGGCATTGCTGTGACGCTTCTCATCAGTGCTGTTTTCATCACCGGTCTGGTCTATCTCATCACCACGACAAAAATCCTGCACGTAGGCTGGAAAGTTCTCCATGCACCTTCCATGCTGCTGCTGAATATCCTGCCGGTGCTGTTGGTATTACTGCTGCTCTTCTTCCTGACGAAGCGGCTGTTTTTCTCCGTCAGCTGCACCGGGGTGATTCTGATCTTTTTCGCCATCGCAGACCGCATGAAGGTCTCCATGCGTCAGGAACCCCTGCTTCCCACCGACCTGACGCTGGTAAAGGAGGTCATCGCCATCCTGAAGACCTTTCCTGTCTATCAGTTGGTTCTCATTGGTGTACTGCTTGTCCTTTTTGCAGCACTGCTGGTGCTCAGCTTCAGAAAATCCACAAGTGTAAAGCTGTCCGCTGTTCCCCGTCTGACGGGTATCATTCTGGTCATCGCCTGCGCCTTTGGTGCGAATCAGCTCTGGTATGCCGATAAAGCCCTTTACGACAGCTATCCTACCGTAGATAACCCTTATTTTCAGGTGAACCAATACAACACCCGGGGGATGATCTATTCCTTCCTGCATCAGTTCAACATCACCCAAATGAAAGCCCCTGAGGGCTATGATGCCACCTACTTTGCAGAACTGGAAGATACCGACTGGGCAGCCCCCGAAGCAGCTCCCGGCGAAGAGACCCAGTATCCCCACATCGTGATGATCATGGGAGAAGCCTTCTCCGACCTCAGCGAAAACGAACATCTGGATTTTAGCAGCTACCGTGACCCCTTGCAGAATTTCAAGGAAATCTGTGCCGAGGAGGACACCATCAGCGGGCATATCGTGGTGCCCAATTTCGGCGGCGGCACCTCCAACACGGAATATGATGTGCTGACAGGCTGCGCTACCCGTTATCTGGACAGCTCCCTGCCCTCCTATAACTTTATCCACAGCGATTTTGACGGTATGCCCCGTCAGCTTGCAAAGCTGGGCTATGAAACATTGTCCATCCACCCCGGCTATGCCTGGTTCTATAACCGCCAGAACGTTTACCCCGATCTGGGCTTCGAAACCTGCTATTTCCTGGAGGATTCCTTTGATCTGGCAACCCAGGGCTATGGCGGCTATATTAATGAAGAAGCCACCATGGACAAGATCATCGAAACCCTGGATGCTCACCTCAAGGAAAAGGATACCCCTCTTTTTTCCTTCACCGTGACCATCCAGAACCACGGCCCCTATGAAAAGAAATACGGCACACTGCCTGCTAATTTCTCCACAGATGTTCCTCTGGATGAAACCCAGACAGACCTCCTGACCCAGTATTTCCAAGGCATCCTGGATGCAGATGAACAGATCGGCCGTCTAAAGGAATATGCAGAAAATTCCGATGAGCCCATCATACTGGTCTATTTTGGCGACCATCTGCCCGGTTTCTCCAACGGTATGGAATTTTTCGATCTGCTGGACTATCCCATCGATGCCAACGGCACACCGGAAGAACAGCTGGCTGTCTATGAAACACCCTATTTCATCTGGCAGAACGACAGGGCAAAGGCCCTGGAAAATATGCAGACCGCCGAAGAAATCGGCTTCCCCGAAAATGGTCTCATCAGTTCCCAGTTCCTGGGGTCTGCCGTGCTGGAGCTGTTCGTCCCCGGTTATGAATCCCCTCTTCACGGCTCCAACAACAGGCTGATGAAAGAACTGCCCGTCTGTGCAGAAAATATCTATGTAGACAGCAAAGGGGATTTCAAAAATACCATTTCCGAAGAACAGACGGAATGGGTAAAACTCCTGAAAAACTGGCAGTATTACAAGCTTTTTGACGAAAAACGACCTTGATTTTGCGTCCCAAAATTTTTCGTGTCGGGAAACTTTCCCGACACTTTTCTTTTGCGTAAAATTTTTAAACCTCAGACAAGAAATTTTCTTTCCCGAAAATACGCTGTTTTTCTCGAAAATATTTTCCTTTATTTTCCATTTATGTAATAAATTTAATGTAAAAATTTTCCAATTCATATAAAAAATGCTTTGTGAAATATCCGCTATTTTTTGCGAAATGATGCGTTTTCCAGCATTGTACTTATTTTAATACACACATATGAACAAAAAAAAGACAATTTTTTGAAAATTTTTATTGAAATTATTTAATATATAGGGTAGAATAGACTTGACCCTAAACACTGTTGCAATTTTTATTTCCTGACACGCTTTTTGGCAGAAAGGAAATTTGAGGGAGGGAATTGCAGCAGGAAAAAGTTTCGTTTTACGAAATTTTTTCACTACAGGAATGGTTTTTTCCATTCATGCTATTATTATTATTTTTTATGTAAGGAGGAATTCTTATGACAGCAACTGAAAATCGTGGTCAATTTGGTTCCAAGCTAGGCTTTATCCTGTCTGCGGCTGGTTCTGCTGTAGGTCTGGGTAACATCTGGAAATTCCCCGGCAAAGCTTACAACTGCGGCGGCGGTGCTTTCCTGATCGTTTACATCCTGATGGTTGCCATTATCGGTACAACCGTTATGATGGCTGAATTCACAGTTGGTCGTAAAACACACAAAAACGCCATCGGTGCTTTCCGTGAGATCAACGAAAAATGGGCCTTTGCAGGTGGTCTGGGTGTCCTGACCGGTTTCATCATCCTGTGCTACTACTGTCAGGTTGGTGGCTGGACAATGAAGTATATCTATGCTTACATTGTTGAATCTCAGACAGTATATGCTGACCCCATGGGCTACTTCCTGGGTATGCTGGGTGTTAATGGCTTCCCTCTGATCTTCCTGCTGCTGACATGCTTCATCATCAGCCATGGTACTGCTGGTATTGAAAAAATGTCTAAGGTTCTGATGCCTCTGCTGTTCGTGCTGCTGATCGGTCTGATGATCCGTTCCTGC
>SFGI01000031.1 GCA_004557645.1 [Eubacterium] saphenum
CAGCAGCACTGCTACTACGTCATCTTTCAGATCTTCTTTCAGTCTTGTAGCTTCACCAACAAGTTCCAGACCTACGTTCTGAACCTTGCCGTATCTCTGTTCCATTACTACGAAAATACCTTTACTCATTGTAGGGTTTCCTCCTTATATTTCAAATTTTAGTATCCGATTCCTCGTCTAATTAAATTAGATGATGAATTTAGCTTCCAGTTTGTCCATGATAGCTTTAACAGCTTCGTCTGCAGACAGACCTTCCAGAATTGTACCAGCGCCTTTAACTTCTTTAGTGAAGGACTGATATACGTTTGTAGGGGAACCCTTCAGACCGATCATATCCAGTTCCAGATCGTCTTTCAGATCTTCGAAGCCCAGAACTTTGATTTCTTTTTCGTAAGCTTCAACGATACCTCTTACGGACATGTATCTGGGTGTAGCCAGTTCAGCGATTGCTGTCAGCAGGCAAGGTGTTTTGATTTTGATGATGTGGTAACCATCTTCATACTGTCTCTTAACTACTACGTAGTCAGCTGTAGCTTCTCTTACTTCTTCTACATAAGAAACCTGAGGCAGGTGCAGTTTTTCAGCGATCTGGGGACCAACCTGAGCTGTGTCACCGTCGATAGCCTGACGACCTGTGATGATCAGATCATAGCCAATGTTTTTCAGAGCTGCTGCCAGAATACCGGATGTAGCATATGTATCGGAACCACCGAATTCTCTAGCGGAAACCAGAACTGCTTCATCACAACCCATAGCCAGAGCTTCTCTCAGAGCAACGTCAGCCTGAGGGGGGCCCATGGATACTACTGTTACTGTGCCGCCCAGCTGTTCTTTCAGCTGCAGAGCTGCTTCGATACCTGTTTTGTCATCGTGGTTGATGATAGAGGGAACACCGTCACGGATCAGTGTGCCTGTCTTAGGATCGATTTTAACTTCTACTGTATCGGGTACCTGTTTAATACATACAACGATTTTCATTATTGTTGTTCTCCTTCCAATTTTTTAGTAATTAAGCTTTTCCAATTAATCAAGTCTTACTCTCAAGATCAAACTTTCATAGAGCCGGAGATGATCATTCTCATAGCTTCGTTTGTACCTTCGTAGATTTCTGTGATCTTAGCGTCACGCATAGCTCTTTCTACGGGGTATTCACGGCAGTAACCGTAACCACCGAACAGCTGAACAGCCATTCTTGTAACTTCGTTAGCTACTTCAGAACCGAACATTTTGCACATTGCAGCCAGAGGAGCGTAGTTGCCGTGGTTGTCTTTTTCTACAGCAGCTCTCCATACCATCAGTCTAGCAGCGTCTGTTTTTGTCTGCATTTCAGCCAGTTTGAACTGTGTGTTCTGGTATTTACCGATGGGTTTGCCGCCCTGTTTTCTTTCTTTAACATATTTCAGTGTTTCGTCGATAGCACCCTGTGCGATACCTACGGACTGAGCACCGATACCGATACGACCGCCACCCAGTGCTGTCATAGCGATTTTGTAGCCCTGGCCTTCTTTGCCCAGCAGGTTTTCTACGGGAACTTTTACGTTTTCGTAAACAACTTCACAGTTGGAAGCTGCTCTGATACCCATACGTTCGATGTTAGGACCAACTGTCAGACCTTCGGATTCTCTTTCAACGATGAAAGCGGACATACCTTTAGGGCCTTTGGATTTGTCTGTCAGTGCGAATACGATGAATGTATCAGCGAAGCCGGAGTTTGTTGTGAAGATCTTTGTACCATTCAGGATGTAGTATTTGCCATCTTCAGATTTAGCAGCTTCTGTTTTAACACCAGCAGCATCTGTACCAGCACCGGGTTCTGTCAGACCAAAGCAGCCGATCTTGGAACCGTCAACCAGGGGTCTCAGATATTTCTGTTTCTGTTCTTCTGTACCGAACTCATTGATGCAAGGGCAGCAAAGAGATGTATGTACGGACAGTGTGATACCTGTGGAAGCATCTACTTTGGACATTTCTTCCATGCACAGTGTGTATGTCAGAACGTCTGCACCCTGGCCGCCGTATTCTCTGCTGTAAGGAATACCAAAAGCACCGATTTTCTGCAGTTTCTGAAGCAGTTCTGCGCTGTATTCTTCTGCTTCGTCCATGTCTTTAGCGATTGGTTTAATTTCTGTTTCAGCAAATTTTCTGAACAACTCTTGCTGAAGCATCTGAGTTTTTGTTAATTTGAAATCCATTCTAATATTCCTCCTATTTTTTAAAAATTTTGAAACATCCACGATGAGGCCACATCGGGGTGTCTCATTAAAAAACAACCTACTTCCTTACGACGCTGCCGTATGGACGCAGTTTATCAGCTCCTCATTTTTTGCTTGCGCATATCAATAAGAAGCCATAATGCCTCCACAATGAATATACCATTTTTGTTTAAAATTTGTCAACATCTTTGTCGATAAATATTACATAAAAAACGGCTGCGTTTGTTGGTAATACCGACATATTTTCCACTACCGGCGAATGGAAAAAAACCTACAAAAAAACAGTCCCCCAAACCCCCGTCGGCACGCTGTTCCTGTGGGAATTTTTTCACACATTTTGGACTCTGTCCTTTTTCTTTGGGATCGGCAGCGATTGCTGCCCTTCCCGGCGGCAGATCCCATTATTTCGCATGCGAATCATACTGCCGAAAAAAAAGCACGCCGCCCATCTTTGCGTGTGTTTCACTGTTTTCTTGCCTTTCTTCACTTTACACTATTGTCATTTCTCTGTCAATATATTTCGCACAGGAGCTATTTTTGATCTCCCTCTTTTGTCTGACAACTAACCGTCATATTATACAATAGACATCAAATATTTCAGAAAATCCATCTCTCATTTTCCGAAATTCATACATCATTTTCATCCCTCTCCTTGGGATCTCCTTTCTCATTAATCTCTGCTGTCTCTTTTTCTATAAAAAAAGGAGTACCCTATTGGGTACTCCCTTTGATGAGTCACATATTAGATTATCAAAAATTATTCGATAACTTCTACTACGGAACCAGCGCCTACTGTTCTACCACCTTCACGGATAGCGAATCTCAGACCCTGACCCATAGCTACGGGTGTGATCAGTTCGATTGTCATTTCAACGTTGTCGCCAGGCATGCACATTTCTGTACCTTCGGGCAGAGAGATAACGCCTGTTACGTCTGTTGTTCTGAAGTAGAACTGAGGTCTGTAGTTGTTGAAGAAAGGTGTATGACGGCCACCTTCTTCTTTGGACAGAACGTAAACCTGAGCTTTGAATTTTGTGTGAGGTGTGATGGAACCGGGTTTAGCCAGAACCTGACCTCTTTCGATTTCGTTTCTCTGAACACCTCTCAGCAGAACACCGATGTTGTCACCAGCTTCAGCCTGATCCAGCAGTTTTCTGAACATTTCTACGCCTGTTACAACTACTTTTCTGATTTCGTCTGTCAGACCAACGATTTCAACTTCGTCCTGTACTTTAACAACACCAGATTCTACTCTACCTGTTGCTACTGTACCACGGCCTGTGATGGAGAATACGTCTTCGACGGGCATCAGGAAAGGTTTGTCTGTTGCACGTTCAGGTGTAGGAATGTAGTTTTCGATTTCTTCGAACAGTTCCAGAATCTTGTCGCCCCAAGCGCCAGCGGGATCCTGCAGAGCCTGGAAAGCGGAACCTCTGATGATGGGAATATCATCACCGGGGAATTCATATTCGTTCAGCAGTTCTCTGATTTCCATTTCAACCAGATCCAGCAGTTCATCGTCTTCAACCATGTCACATTTGTTCATGAATACAACGATGTAAGGAACGCCTACCTGTCTGGACAGCAGGATGTGTTCTCTTGTCTGAGCCATAGGGCCGTCTGTTGCAGCTACTACCAGGATAGCGCCGTCCATCTGAGCAGCACCTGTGATCATGTTTTTAACATAGTCAGCGTGGCCAGGGCAGTCAACGTGTGCATAGTGTCTAGCGGGTGTTTCGTATTCAACGTGTGCTGTGGAGATTGTGATACCACGTTCTCTTTCTTCGGGAGCTTTGTCGATGTTTTCGAAAGCTACAGCTTCACCGATCTGGTATCTTTCATGCAGTGTCTTTGTGATCGCTGCTGTCAGAGTTGTTTTACCATGGTCAACGTGACCGATAGTACCGATATTCATATGGGGTTTGGTTCTTTCAAATTTTGCCTTTGCCATTGGAATCTCCTCCTAGTAAAAATTTTTAGATTCTTATTTGTGAGTCAAGTTACACCCTTTTTGTGATGCACCCATCAACTCTAATTATATTAGACTTCTTGTCTTTTTGCAATACCAAAAAATGATTCTGCATCGTATTTTTTGGCATTTTCTTTCCGTTATCGTAAACCGGAGGGCAGAATTACTTTCTGCCTTCCAGTACTTTTTCCTGAACGGATTTAGGACAGGGTTCGTAGTGGTCAACTTCCATTACGTAGTTACCACGGCCCTGTGTTCTGGAACGCAGGTCTGTGGAGTAACCGAACATTTCTGCCAGAGGAACGAAGGAGTGAATTACCTGTGCGTTGCTTCTAGCTTCCATACCTTCGATACGGCCACGTCTGGAGTTGATATCACCGATAACGTCGCCCATGTAATCTTCGGGTACTGTTACTGTTACTTTCATGATAGGTTCAAGCAGTACTGCGTCACCTTTTCTCATAGCTTCTTTGAAAGCCATGGAACCAGCGATCTGGTAAGCGGATTCGGAGGAGTCAACGTCATGGTAGGAACCATCGTAAACTTCAGCCTTAACGCCCAGTACGGGATAGCCGCCCAGGATACCGCTCTGCATTGCCTGCTGGATACCTTTATCGATAGCGGGGATATATTCTTTAGGAATAGAACCACCAACTGTCGCATTTACGAATTCGTAGTTGTTTTCCGCATCTGTGGGGATGGGGTAGAAACGTACTTTACAGTGACCATACTGACCACGACCACCGGACTGACGTACGAATTTACCTTCAACGTCAACAGCCTTGCGGAATGTTTCTTTGTAAGCTACCTGAGGAGCACCAACGTTTGCTTCTACTTTGAATTCTCTCAGCAGACGGTCAACGATGATTTCCAGATGCAGTTCACCCATACCGGAGATGATTGTATCGCCAGTTTCCTGATCTGTGTATGTTTTGAAAGTGGGATCTTCTTCTGCCAGTTTTGCCAGAGCGATACCCATTTTGTCACGACCAGCTTTTGTTTTAGGTTCAATTGCAACGGAGATAACGGGTTCGGGGAATACCATGGATTCCAGGATTACTTCGTGATCTTCGTCACAGATTGTATCACCTGTTGTGGAAATTTTGAAACCTACTGCTGCAGCAATGTCACCGGCGTAAACCTTGTCGATTTCTTCTCTGTGATTTGCGTGCATCTGCAGGATACGGCCAACACGTTCTTTTTTGCCACCCTTTGTGGAGTTGTAAACGTATGTGCCGGAGTCCAGTGTACCGGAGTACACACGGAAGAATGCCAGTTTACCTACGAAGGGGTCATTCATTACTTTGAATACCAGAGCAGAGAAGGGTTCTTCGTCAGAAGAATGTCTTTCTGTTTCTTCGCCTGTTGCAGGGTCTGTACCCTTGATTGCAGGGATATCTGTAGGTGCGGGCATATATTCAACAACGCCGTCCAGCAGTTTCTGAACGCCTTTGTTTCTGTAAGCGGAACCACACATTACGGGCATCAGTTCGCAAGCGATACATGCCTTACGCAGAGCTGCTTTCAGTTCTGCTTCTGTGATTTCTTCTTCAGCGAAGAATTTTTCCATCAGTTCTTCGTCTGTTTCGCAGATTGTTTCAACCATGATTGCTCTGTATTCTTCAGCCTGGTCTACATATTCTGCGGGGATATCTTCTTCGTCTACTTCTGTACCTGTTGCGTTTTCATAGAAGTAAGCTTTCATCTTCATCAGGTCGATGATGCCTTTGAAATCGCTTTCAGCACCGATAGGCAGAGTAACTGCAACGGGATGGCAGCCCAGTCTGTCTACGATAGATTTCATGGAACCGAAGAAGTCTGCACCCATGATGTCCATTTTGTTAACGAAGATCATACGGGGTACATGATAGTTATCAGCCTGTCTCCAAACTGTTTCTGTCTGAGGTTCAACACCGCCCTTTGCGTCCAGTACGCAAACAGCGCCATCCAGTACACGCAGGGAACGTTCTACTTCAACTGTGAAGTCAACGTGACCAGGTGTGTCGATGATGTTGATTCTGTTGTCGTTCCAATGACATGTTGTCGCAGCGGATGTGATTGTGATACCTCTTTCCTGTTCCTGCTCCATCCAGTCCATTGTTGCTGTACCTTCGTGAGTATCGCCGATTTTGTAGTTACGGCCTGTGTAGAACAGGATACGTTCTGTCAGAGTTGTCTTACCAGCATCGATGTGCGCCATGATACCAATGTTTCTGGTTCTTTCCAGAGGGTATTCTCTGTTTGCCACTGTGGAATCCTCCTTTTTGTAGTCATAATCAGGTTTATGGAAAGACTATGAAATAGCCTTTCCATATTACCTGGTTTCCATTCGTTTTTATCCAAAAACCAACTGCTGTGCAGTTGACGATATTCGTAAGGCTCCGCCTTGCTCATCTCGTTTGGTTGTCTAATGTCCACTTGGTCATGCCTGCAAGCAGTCATGCCGCTGCGTCCATTGACAACGCTTTTGCGGTAATTACCATTTGAAATGGGAGAAAGCTTTGTTTGCTTCTGCCATTTTGTGCATTTCGTCTTTTCTCTTGCAAGCGCCGCCGGCGTTGTTCAGAGCGTCCAGGATTTCGCCAGCCAGACGGTCTACCATTGTCTTTTCGCCGCGTTTTCTGGAGTACAGTGTGATCCATCTCAGACCCAGTGTCTGTCTTCTTTCAGGTCTGATTTCCATGGGTACCTGGTAAGTAGCACCACCTACACGGCGTGCTTTAACTTCCAGTACAGGCATTACATTGCCCAGAGCTTCTTCGAAAGCTTCCAGAGCATCTTTACCTGTTTTTTCTGCTACTTTTTCGAATGCACCGTAAACGATCTTTTCAGCTACACCCTTCTTACCATCCAGCATGATGCTGTTGATCAGCTTTGTCACCAGCTTGCTGTTGTAAATAGGATCGGCCAAGACCTCTCTTTTTGCTACATGTCCTTTTCTAGGCACGATTCTTCCCTCCTTGATGAATAAATGCTATTCTCGGTACTTCACGGCCCTTAATGTCCGTGTTTTCATGCCTTATCTTCGTCAACGTATATCTCGTCTAAGCAATCGCAGATTGTATTGATCTGTATAAGGCATTTCTAGTGATTAGATTTGTCTTTTTTAAAAAATTGTTCCCGCAGTCGGAATTACTTCTTAGCTGCTTTAGGGCGTTTTGCGCCGTATTTGGAACGAGCCTGCATTCTGTTTGCAACGCCAGCTGTATCCAGAGTACCTCTTACGATGTGGTAACGTACACCAGGAAGGTCTCTTACTCTACCGCCTCTGATCAGAACAACGGAGTGTTCCTGCAGGTTGTGGCCTTCACCGGGGATATATGCTGTAACTTCGATACCGTTGGACAGACGAACTCTGGCGATCTTTCTCAGAGCAGAGTTAGGCTTCTTAGGTGTGGAAGTTTTTACCGCTGTACAAACGCCTCTCTTCTGGGGAGAAGATACGTCTGTAGCTTTTTTCTGCAGGGAGTTCAGGCCTTTCTGCAGAGCGGGTGCTGTAGATTTTTTCTCAACAGTTTTTCTGCCTTTTCTTACTAACTGGTTAAACGTAGGCATTAACTGCACCTCCTTATAAAAATAATACATCTGCAAATTGCATTTTTTCTGATTCTGTTCCGTCTCATAGGCTCGCTTAGAAAAGCCCCTAAAATCGGACACTTGAAAATTCTATCATCGGCAAATGTAAAAGTCAAGGATTTTTCTTTGAAATATCAGCTTTTTTCGCTGTTTTTTTCTTCTGTCTTTCCATGATAAACACTCGTCCCGAATCGGAAGAAATTTCCAACTTTTTCGAAAAATCGAAAAATCAGCCACAGGCTCCGTGGCCTATGGCTGATTTGTTTCGCAAATGACTTTCCTATCCATCGACCGCTGCCCTGCCGGCAGTTCATTTGCCGATATAATAATGAAAGATTTTTCTTCGTTTTAGATCATTTCGTCCTCATCGATGAATACAGCATCTTCCTCGGGAGCTGCTGTTTCTTCTTCTGCGCCTTCGGATGCGATTTCGATATTGCGATATCTTGTCATACCTGTACCAGCGGGGATCAGCTTACCGATGATAACGTTTTCCTTCAGACCGATCAGTGGATCGATCTTGCCTTTGATGGCTGCTTCTGTCAGGACACGAGTTGTTTCCTGGAAGGAAGCTGCAGACAGGAAGGAATCTGTTGCCAGGGATGCTTTTGTGATACCCAGCAGCACTCTTGTACCCTTTGCAGGTTCTTTGCCTTCTGCTTCCAGGGCAGCATTTGTATTTTCAAAGGTCAGCCAGTCAACCAGAGAGCCGGGCAGGAAATCTGTATCGCCGTTTTCTTCGATCTTCACGCGTTTCAGCATCTGACGAACGATAACTTCGATATGTTTGTCACTGATTTCTACACCCTGCAGGCGGTAAACTCTCTGAACTTCCTGGATCATATAGTCCTGAACGCCTCTCAGGCCTTTGATCTTCAGGATATCGTGAGGGTTCACGCTACCTTCTGTGATTTCGTCACCGGCTTCGATCATGTCGCCGTCATAAACCTTGATTCTGGAGCCGTAAGGGATCAGATAATCCTTTGTTTCCCCAGTTTCAGGGTTTGTAATGATAACTTCACGTTTTTTCTTTGTATCATTCAGTGTGACACGGCCGCCGAATTCTGCGATGATCGCAAGGCCCTTAGGTTTTCTTGCTTCAAACAATTCTTCGACACGGGGAAGACCCTGTGTGATGTCATCGCCGGCGATACCGCCTGTGTGGAAGGTACGCATTGTCAGCTGTGTACCAGGTTCACCGATGGACTGAGCCGCGATGATACCTACGGATTCACCGATACGTACATATCTGCCGGAAGCCATGTTTGCGCCATAGCACTTCGCACAGATACCTACTTCGGAACGGCAGGTCAGTACCGTTCTGATCCATACCTTCTTCACGCCTGCTTTTTCTACTGCTTCTGCCTGATCTACTGTGATCATAGTGTCAGCGGGAACGATGATTTCGCCTGTTTCGGGGTGGATGATATCGTAAGCAGACCATCTGCCGCGGATACGATCCTGCAGACCTTCGATGACTTCGTTGCCATCCATGAATGCAGAGATTTCCATGCAGGGTGTTTCGATGTTTCTGCCTTCGCAGCAGTCCCATTCTCTTACGATGATATCCTGAGAAACGTCTACCAGACGACGGGTCAAGTAACCGGAGTCGGCTGTCTTCAGGGCTGTATCGGTCAGACCTTTACGAGCACCGTGGGCGGAAATGAAGTATTCCAGTACGGACAGACCTTCACGGAAGTTCGCTTTGATGGGCAGTTCGATGATACCGCCGTTAGGGGATGCCATCAGACCACGCATACCAGCCAGCTGTTTGATCTGTCTGTTGGAACCACGGGCACCGGAGTTTGCCATCATATAAATGTTGTTATATTTACCCAGACCAGCCAGCAGCGCTGCTGTGATCTTATCATCGGCAATGTTCCATGCTTCGATGACTTTCTGGTGACGTTCTTCGTCTGTCATCAGACCACGTCTGAATTTTCTTGTGATCAGGTCTACTTTTTCTTCTGCTTCTGCCAGATATTCTGCTTTTTCCTTAGGAATTTCCATATCGGATACGGATACAGTCATAGCAGCTCTTGTGGAGAATTTGTAGCCCAGAGATTTGATCTTATCCAGAACGGATGCAGTTTCTGTTGCGCCGCAGCGGTTGATACATTTATTGATAATCTTACCGATGCCTTTTTTGTCAACCAGGAAACCGATCTCGTAATCAAATTTTGTTTCGTCGTTTGTTCTGTCTACATAGCCCAGATTCTGAGGGATGGCTTCATTGAAGATGATACGGCCAACTGTTGTCTTGACCATCTTTGTTTCCATCACGCCGTCAAATTCCAGAGTTCTTCTAACCCTGATAACCTCCTGCAGATAAACCTCGTGGTTATCATAAGCCAGCATTGCTTCTTTTTCATCCTTGAAGGATTTGATGATGATATCGCCTGCTTTTTTGATGACATTGCCTTCTGCATCAACAATATCTGCTTCGTATTTCTGGTTCAGGTCTTCTCTTTCCAGTGTCAGGTAGTACATACCCAGGATCATATCCTGAGAGGGTACAGTTACAGGTGCACCATCGGAAGGTTTCAGCAGGTTGTTGGGAGACAGCAGCAGGAAACGACATTCTGCCTGAGCTTCCACGCTCAGAGGAACGTGAACCGCCATCTGGTCACCGTCGAAGTCGGCGTTGTACGCTGTACATACCAGAGGATGCAGCTTGATGGCACGGCCTTCTACCAGAACGGGTTCAAATGCCTGAATACCCAGTCTGTGCAGGGTCGGCGCACGGTTCAGCATAACAGGATGCTCTTTGATGACATCTTCCAAGATGTCCCAAACTTCTGTCTGCAGTCTTTCTACCATTCTCTTTGCAGATTTGATGTTGTGTGCCAGACCATCTTCCACCAGCTTCTTCATAACGAAGGGCTTGAACAGTTCGATTGCCATTTCCTTGGGCAGACCGCACTGATAGATCTTCAGTTCGGGGCCAACAACGATAACGGAACGGCCGGAATAGTCAACACGTTTACCCAGCAGGTTCTGACGGAAACGGCCCTGTTTGCCTTTCAGCATATCGGACAGGGATTTCAGCGCACGGTTACCGGGGCCTGTTACGGGACGGCCACGACGACCGTTATCGATCAGGGCGTCAACAGCTTCCTGCAGCATTCTCTTTTCGTTTCTTACAATGATATCGGGAGCGCCCAGATCCAACAGTCTTTTCAGGCGGTTGTTTCTGTTGATCACTCTTCTGTACAGGTCGTTCAGGTCGCTGGTTGCGAAACGACCGCCGTCCAGCTGTACCATAGGACGGATATCGGGAGGGATAACCGGGATGGCATCCAGGATCATCCATTCAGGCTTGTTGCCGGAAAGACGGAAGCTTTCGATAACTTCCAGTTTTTTGATGATACGAACACGTTTCTGGCCTGTAGTATCCTGCAGCTGTGCTTTCAGTTCTGCGGATTCTTTTTCCAAGTCGATATCCTGCAGCAGCTTTTTGATGGCTTCTGCACCCATGGCTGCTTCGAAAGCATTGCCATATTTATCATAAGCTTCTCTGTATTCTCTTTCTGTCAGGAGCTGTTTGTACTGCAGCTCTGTATCGCCTGCATCCAGTACAATATAGGAAGCAAAGTACAGAACCTTTTCCAGAGCTCTGGGGCTCATGGAAAGGATCAGACCCATTCTGGAAGGGATGCCCTTGAAATACCAGATATGGGAAACGGGAGCAGCCAGTTCGATATGGCCCATTCTCTCACGTCTTACTTTTGCTTTTGTTACTTCAACGCCGCAGCGGTCGCAGACAACGCCTTTGTAACGGATTCTTTTATATTTACCACAATGACATTCCCAGTCTTTTGTGGGCCCGAAAATTCTTTCGCAGAACAGACCGTCCTTTTCAGGTTTCAGTGTTCTATAGTTGATGGTTTCAGGTTTTTTTACTTCACCTCTGGACCATTCATGGATTTTTTCGGGAGATGCCAAACCAATCTTGATGGAATCAAATACGATTCCCTGATCTGTATTCTGTGTGCTCATGGGTTTGTTCTCCTTTCTTATTCTTCATCCTCATAGTCGTCGTAATCATCATCGCCGGCATAGTCATCGGAAAGCAGGTCGCTGTTGTCAGCCACTACACCTTCTTCATCATCGAAGAGGAAATCTCTCAGTTCTTCTTCTGCTGTCATGGGGCGAGGACGATGGAATTCATCATCTTCATAGCCGTCGATGTTTACATTCAGATCATCCACATCTTCGATGCATTCCTTGATCTCAACTTCTGTCTGGTCTTCACGCAGTACACGGATATCCAGAGCCAGAGACTGCAGTTCTTTCAGCAGAACCTTGAAGGATTCGGGAACGCCGGGTTCGGGGATGTTTTCGCCTTTTACGATAGCTTCGTAGGTCTTTACACGACCAACGATATCGTCGGATTTCACTGTCAGGATTTCCTGCAGCGTGTAAGCTGCGCCGTATGCTTCCAGCGCCCAAACTTCCATTTCACCGAAACGCTGACCGCCGAACTGAGCTTTACCACCCAGAGGCTGCTGTGTAACCAGAGAGTAAGGACCTGTGGAACGAGCGTGGATCTTTTCATCTACCAGATGGTGCAGCTTCAGGTAGTGCATGAAGCCGATGGTTACGCGGTTGTCGAAGGGTTCGCCGCTGCGGCCGTCTCTCAACTGAACCTTACCATCTCTGCCCAGGGCAACGCCCTTCCATTCTTCTCTGTGGTCTCTGTTTGCATACAGTTCATCATAAATGTCGCCATTCAGCAGGGGTTTCCATTTTTCGGAGAATTCCTCCCAGCTTGTGTTGACATAGTCATTTGCCATTTCCAGTGTATCCATGATGTCGATTTCGTTGGCACCATCGAATACGGGTGTGCTGATCTTCCAGCCCAGTGCTTTCGCAGCCAGGGACAGGTGGGTCTCCAATACCTGCCCGATATTCATACGGGAAGGAATACCCAGAGGGTTCAGCACGATATCCAGAGGACGGCCGTTAGGCAGGAAAGGCATATCTTCTACAGGCAGTACACGGGAAACAACACCCTTGTTACCGTGACGACCAGCCATCTTGTCACCAACGGAGATTTTACGTTTCTGCGCGATATAAACACGAACCAGCTGGTTTACGCCGGGGCCTACATCGTCGCCGTTTTCTCTTGTGAATACTTTTACGTCTACGATGATACCTGTTTCACCGTGAGGCACACGCAGGGAAGTATCTCTGACTTCTCTTGCTTTTTCGCCGAAGATGGCACGCAGCAGTCTTTCTTCTGCTGTCAGTTCTGTTTCGCCCTTAGGTGTTACCTTACCAACCAGAATATCGTTGGGACGAACTTCCGCACCGATGCGGATGATACCTCTTTCATCCAGATCTTTCAGGGCATCCTCACCTACGTTGGGGATATCTCTTGTGATTTCTTCAGGTCCCAGTTTGGTATCTCTGGCATCTGCTTCAAATTCACTGATATGAACGGAGGTATAAACGTCTTCCTGCACCAGTTTTTCGCTCAGCAGAACGGCGTCTTCGTAGTTGTAACCTTCCCATGTCATGAAACCGATCAGAGGGTTTTTGCCCAGTGCCAGTTCACCCTTGCAGGTGGACGCACCGTCGGCAATGATCTGACCAGCTTCTACTCTCTGACCCAGGTCTACGATAGGCTTCTGGTTCAGGCAGGTGCTCTGGTTACTTCTCTGGTATTTTACCAATTTATATACATCTCTCTGAGAGTTATCGTTTCTGACAACGATTTCATCAGCGGAAACTCTTTCTACGATACCGCTGTTTTTCGCGATGGCGCAGATACCGGAGTCTTTCGCTGTTTTATATTCCATACCTGTGCCGACGATAGGAGAATCTGTCACCAGCAGAGGAACGGCCTGACGCTGCATGTTGGAACCCATCAGCGCACGGTTCGCGTCGTCGTTTTCCAGGAAGGGGATCAGCGCTGTGGCAACGGAAACCATCTGCTTAGGGGATACGTCCATCAGCTGAACCTGGCTTCTGTCCACTTCGATGATGTCTTCTTTATGACGACCGGATACTTTTTTATGCACAAAATGACCTTCTTCATCCAGAGGTTCATTCGCCTGTGCAACGTTGTAGTTTTCTTCTTCATCTGCTGTTACATAGATGAATTCATCGGTTACACGGGGTTCATCGCCGCTGTGGTCAACCACTCTGTAGGGTGCTTCGATGAAGCCGTATTCGTTGATGCGGGCGAAAGTAGCCAGTGTATTGATCAGACCGATGTTAGGACCTTCTGGTGTTTCGATAGGACACATTCTGCCGTAGTGAGAATGGTGAACGTCTCGCACTTCGAAGCCGGCTCTTTCTCTGGACAGACCGCCGGGGCCCAGTGCAGACAGTCTTCTCTTATGCGTCAGTTCGGACAGAGGATTGTTCTGGTCCATGAACTGGGACAGCTGAGAGCTGCCGAAGAATTCCTTGATAGCTGCTGTGACAGGACGCACGTTGATCAGCGCCTGAGGTGTAACCACTGCCAGATCCTGTGTGGTCATTCTTTCACGAACCACTCTTTCCATTCTGGACAGACCGATACGGAACTGGTTCTGCAGCAGTTCGCCAACGGAACGGATACGTCTGTTGCCCAGATGGTCGATATCGTCTACGTTGCCGTAGCCGTAATCCAGATGGATCACATAGTTGATAGAAGCGAAGATATCTTCCAGTGTGATGTGCTTGGGCAGCAGTTCGTGGATGTTTTCCTTGATGGCTGCTTTCAGTTCTTCTGCTGTTGCGTTTTCTTCCAGCAGTTTTACCAGCATAGGATAGTAAACCCTTTCCTTGATGCCCAGTTCTTCTGCGCTCAGACCAAATTCTTCAATATAAGAATCGATAGCAACAGCCTGGTTGCTCAGGATCTTCACTTTCTTATCTTCTACTGTGATATAAAGGTAGCCAACACCTGTATCCTGGATCTGGTCGCACAGTTCCATGGTCAGGACAGCACCTGCTTCTGCTACGACTTCCCCTGTCATAGGGTCAACTACGTTTTCAGCCAGCACTGCGCCGCGGATACGGTTTCTCAGTGCCAGTTTTTTGTTGAATTTATAACGACCTACTTTTGCCAGGTCATATCTCTTAGGGTCGAAGAACATACCATTCAGCAGGGAAGCGGAGCTTTCTACTGTAGGGGGTTCACCGGGACGCAGTTTCTTGTAGATTTCGATCAGACCTTCTTCATTGGATTTTGCTGCGTCTTTTTCCAGTGTTGCCAGGATCTTGGGTTCTTCACCGAACAGATCGATGATCTCCGCATCGGTGCCAACGCCCATAGCTCTGATCAGAACGGATACGGGAACCTTTCTGGTACGGTCAACTCTTACATAGAATACGTCGTTGGAATCTGTTTCATATTCCAGCCAAGCACCTCTGTTGGGGATCACTGTGGAGGAAAGCAGCTTCTTGCCGACTTTATCGAAATCAGATGCATAGTAGATACCGGGGGAACGAACCAGCTGGCTGACGATAACACGTTCCGCACCATTGATGATGAATGTACCTGTTTCTGTCATCAGAGGGAAATCACCCATGAAGATTTCCTGTTCCTTCAGTTCATCCAGTTCTCTATTGTAAAGTCTTGCCTTCACCTTCAGGGATGCGGCATAAGTCGCGTCTCTTTCCTTGCATTCTTCAATAGAGTATTTGGGTTCGGAATCCAAAGAAAAATCGACAAATTCCAGTATCAGATTGCCGCTGAAATCTGTAATGGGGGAGATATCCTCAAATACTTCCTTCAGGCCTTCGTCCAAAAACCACTGATAGCTGTTCTTCTGCACTTCAATCAGGTTGGGCATTTCCAGAACTTCGTTGATTTTGGAATAACTGATTCTGGTCGTGTCACCAAGCTGGAGCGCACGAATTCTGTTTTTTTCCATCTTGTCACCTCTCGTAATCTAAACTGCACCGACAAAATCGCCGCCGTTAAGCGGATAAAAGAATTTGCGGGATCGCAAAATCATTTTATTTCTTACACATTCTGAAAAAAGAAGATGCCATATATCCGCCTGTACTTCCGTGCAAGCATGAAGTATCAGCGGCTGCATGGCTCTCTTTCAGACAAAAATTTAGAATTTTCCAAACAAATCTAGACCTTTGCCTGCACCTCCTTTGATCAGAGGTCATGACAAAAGCCTGTTCATTCAAAAAATTCTATTTCAAAAAACCTTGAACAAACCGCAAAAGCAGCTTGTTCTTATATAGTTTGAACAAAAACCGCACTATTTCAGGCCATTTCCAAGGCATTTTGCCTGTAAAAAGTACCAATTCCCAAAATTTCTGTTGAAATTTGGAATCCCCTATGCTATACTCGATAGCAACATGGGTTGATGTGCGTGTTCGCTAATGTGGAGATATTTTACCATAGCGAGCGGGCTCTGTCAAGCCTTTTTTTATGCTTATTTCCCGAAATTCCAAGGTTTTCAGCTTCCGGCGGAGCCCCTCTTCCATGGCCTGTTTTTCTTCCGGGTTTGGCGTCATATCCATAGGTATTTTCCTTTTTCTGTCATGTTTGACACTTGATTTTTTGCTGAAATTTCAATATGAATAAAATTAACAAAATTTTTTCTTAAAATTTTATCGAATATTTTTTATTTTACAATCCCAAAAAATCAAAACTTTGTGAATTATTTTTGTACTTTTTTCCATACAATCCAACTTTCCTTTACTTCTGCCGCTTTTCTTGTTAAACTGGGTAGGATGAATTTTAGAAAAGAGGCGACTCATTTGAAACAGAATTACCAGCTGGTGCTGGAAAAGACCATACAAAACCTGCAAAAGGAAGGCAAACACCCCTCTCTGCTGCTCCATAGCTGCTGTGGGCCTTGTTCTTCCTATGTGATGGAATATCTGGCACAGTATTTTGATATCACGATCTTCTATTATAATCCCAATATCGCCCCCGAAGCAGAATTTCGTTTTCGGGCAGAAGAGCAGGAACGGCTCATCGGCGAAATGGGGCTGGGTGTGAAATTTATTCTGGGGAAATATGACCCGGAACGCTTCTTCGCCTTGGCAAAAGGGCACGAAACCGAACCGGAGGGCGGCGAACGTTGCTTCAAATGCTATCGCCTGCGGCTGGAAGAAGCGGCAAAAGCGGCGAAGGATGGCGGATTCGACTATTTCACCACCACCCTTTCCATCAGCCCTCATAAAAACGCCCAGGTATTGAACGAATTAGGGAAAGAGATTTCTGACGCATACGGCGTTTCTTATCTCTTCTCCGATTTCAAGAAAAAGAATGGCTACCGCCGCTCCTGCGAGCTTTCTGTGGAGTACAACCTCTACCGCCAGGATTACTGCGGCTGCCCCTATTCCAAAGCCGAAGCCGAAAACCGTCGAAAACCTTGAGGGTTTCACCCTCAAACTCCTACCAAGGGGAATCATTCCCCTTGCAGGGTTTGGGACAGTGTCCCAAGGTTTTGGCCTTTAGAAAGGAAGTAAAAATTATGTCACAAAAAAATAAAGGGGTCTGCTGTATCCTGCTCTCCTCTTTCTCCTTTGCCCTCATGAATATGTTCGTCCGCTTGTCGGGCGACCTGCCCTCTATCCAGAAAAGCTTCTTCCGCAACTTTGTGGCAATGCTTTTCGCTCTGATGATTTTGCTGAAAGAACGTCCCGAGATCAAATTGGACAGGGATTCTAAAAAATTCCTGGTGCTCCGCTCTGTCTGCGGCACACTAGGTATCCTCTGCAACTTCTACGCCGTAGACCATCTGGTGCTGGCGGACGCCTCCATGCTGAATAAAATGTCCCCCTTCTTTGCCATCCTCTTCGGCATCCTGATTTTGAAAGAAAAGATCAATCTCTTTCAGGGGCTTTGCGTGGTAGCAGCTTTCACAGGCACCCTCTTCGTCATCAAGCCCACGCCTTCCAATCTGGCGTGCTTTCCTGCTTTGATCGGTCTGTTGGGCGGTCTCGGTGCCGGGGTAGCATATACTTATGTTCGAGCCTTGGGCATGCGGGGGGTAAAAGGACCCTTCATCGTGTTCTTTTTCTCCGCCTTTTCCTGCGTGGTGACCCTGCCCTACTTGGTCTTCTGCTACCACCCCATGACAATGGCGCAGTTGGGCACACTGCTTCTGGCTGGTCTGGCAGCCGCCGGCGGGCAATTCACCATCACTGCGGCATATACCTATGCCCCCGCTCGGGAAATTTCTGTTTATGACTACAGTCAGATCATCTTCTCAGCAATCTTGGGCTATTTCGTTTTCGGACAGGTTTCCGATGCCTTCAGCTGGCTGGGGTATCTCATCATCACATCCACCGCTGTGGCAATGTTTATCCGCAACAACCGTCCCCATGTAAAGGTATAAGCAGGAGAGATTATGTTACTAGAAAGAACTTTTGAAACACTAAAAAAGATCGGCAACGAACGACTGCAGCTGCCTATCTTCTATGAAAGCCCCGTATCCCTGCGGTTCGAAACAGGCGACCCTACGATAGATATCTTTCTGGATGAAAAGCACCTGAATCCTCGCTATCTGAAAAGTGCCCAATGGCGGGCCTCCTTCCTCTATGAAAAAACAGCTCCCTTCGATACATTGCTATGGGTGCTGTATCGCACAGAGGACTTGGATACGGATATCGACGATATCATTGAGAAATTCTGCCGTTTGGCTCATCTGCCCTCCCCTGCGGAGGTCTATCAGCAGGAAGTGACAACAGCAAACGAGGAACCCATGACCCGCATCCTGCTTTTCTGGGATATGGAGCAGACACCACCTCGGATAACGCCTCTGCTGGAAGCCATCATGTCCTGCGATTTCAAAGGATTAGGCTTTCGGGAATTATCCTCCGCTGTGTTCTTTTTCAATACAGAAAAGCATCTGCTGTTCCATCCTTACGATGACAGGGGCGCAGATGTGGTAGCAAAAAAACCCGAGGATATCCTCTTCCTTTACGAAGATTGTCAAAATTGGCTGCTGGAATATGATATCGAACGAATGAAAACAACATTTGAGCAAAGATAAAGACCTCTTTCGAGGTCTTTTCTGTTTTATTTCATTTTAAGGGTTTTCCGTCTGTGCACCATAAACATTTTTCAGTATCTCTTGTCTGTTTATTTTACCATTTTCAAAAGCTCCATCAACGTATAGCTTTCTGTTTTGTTTCCATAATTGATGCTGACGGTGTAATCCTCCAATACCGCCTCACCCGTCTCACCAATGGTGATGCTGGTCGCTTCATTATCTTCCTGGAACATCATGATAGACACAGGCCCCTGTTCGCCATTCTGGATAGTGGTAGCAGGTGTTTCAGCAGTTACTGTTTCAGCCCTTTCCAGACTGCCATCCACCATGACGACCTCTACTTTTTCGCCGGCACCCACTGTCAAAATATCCAGATCCATCCCCCAGCTGAAACGATTGGGATATTTTCCGCGGTCATCAAAGGGTACTTGCCATGCTCTCCGCAGACTGATTTCCACACTTGCCTGATCGTACATTACCGCAGCCTGCAAAACAGCATCCTCCTGCAGTTCAAAATCCAGATAAAGACTGTCTTCTGCAACACGGACATCCATGGTAATGTCATCCGGCTCTACTGCAAACCCTTGGGCAAATGCCTTCCATCCCGCACCGCCAAGACAGATGCAAATTACCACTGCCGTCGCAACCGCTCCTTTCATCCTGCGGTTGAATTTCCGAAAAGGGTTGATCTTTCTCTTTTCCGATTCTTCTTTTGTCTCCATTTCCTTCTGCATCTGCTGTAGCACCTGGCTGCAAAGCTCGCAATCCTCCATGTGGGTTTCGATCTCCATATTGCTCTCCTTACTGGTCAGTCCGTCCAAATACATGGGCAGCAAATCTCTGATAATTTCACATTTCATCTCTCCCGACCTCCTCCATGATCTTCTGTTTTGCCCGGTAAAAAGTCACCCGTGCCCAATTTTCATTTCTCCCGCAAATCTCACCGATCTCCTTAAAGGAGAATCCACCGGTGATACGCAGGAGAAAAACCTCTTTGGCATTTTCCTCCAAGATATGTACCGCTTTCATCACTTACATGGTCTGTTCCTTCCAGCAGTAGGCGCTTTCCAAACCATCCCTCGCCCCATTTTCCTGCAATGGTTCTTCTTTTCTTCGCCTGCGCCTGTCCAATTCCTGATACCAGATATGCTTTGCGATCTGGCAAAGCCATGTGGAAACCTTGCAGCTTCCATCGAATCTCCCCGAAGAACGGATCGCCCGATAAAAGGTTTCCTGGGTCAGTTCTTCCGCCAAATCCCCATCGCCGCAAAGGCTCATCAAATATTTGAATACGAACCTCCCGTATTCCTCAAAATCTTTTTCGGGCTAAAACATTCTCTTTCCTCCTCTCTTGTGGATTCATTTATATATCCTGCTTAGAGCATTTTCGTTACATACTTTTCTAAATTTATCATAGCATTTTTTTATTCTCTTGTTTTTTATGAATCTTTTAATTTTGGGGCAATAAAAAAAGTCCATTCTCTGAAATGGACTTTTGAGAAAAGGAAAAGGGACGGATTTCTCCGTCCCTCCCGAGTTCTTGCTTAATCGTCTTTGTGTAATCGAACGAAATTTTTCAATTAGGTTAAATTATACCAGACCCTGAGCCATCATAGCAGCTGCAACTTTCTTGAAGCCTGCGATGTTAGCACCAGCTACCAGGTTGTAGCCCAGACCAGCGCCTTCTGCAGCTTCTACAGAAATCTTGTGGATGTTCTTCATGATGCCTTTCAGTTTAGCGTCAACTTCTTCGCCTTCCCAGCTGTATCTCATGGAGTTCTGAGCCATTTCCAGAGCGGAAACTGCTACACCACCAGCGTTAACTGCTTTAGAAGGAGCAACGATCATGCCGGGTTCTGCCATAGCACGAGCCAGACCTGCGTTTGTTGTAGGCATGTTAGCTACTTCGATGTAGTATTTTGTGCCGTTAGCGATAATCTGTTCGATTTCGGGAACATCCAGTTCGTTCTGGTATGCTGCGGGCATGCAGATATCAACTTTCTGGCCCCAAGGTTTCTGTTTAGGGAAGAATTCTACGCCGAATTTGTCAGCATAGTCCTGAGCACGGTTTCTGCCGGAGCTTCTCATTTCCAGCATGTAATCGAATTTTTCCTGTGTTGTGATACCTTCGGGATCGTATACATAGCCGTCAGGGCCGGACAGTGTAACAACTTTACCACCCAGCTGAGCTACTTTCATAGCGATACCCCAAGCTACGTTACCAAAACCGGACATAGCTACTGTTTTGCCTTCGAATGTGTCGCCTTCATGCTGCAGAACTTCGTTTACATAGTATGCAGCGCCGTAGCCTGTTGCTTCGGGTCTGAACAGGGAACCGCCGTATTCCAGACCTTTACCTGTCAGTACGCCATTTTCCCAGCAGCCTTTGATTCTCTTGTACTGGCCATACAGGAAACCGATTTCTCTGCCGCCTACGCCGATGTCACCAGCGGGAACGTCAACGTCGGGACCGATGTGTCTGTACAGTTCTGTCATGAATGCCTGGCAGAATCTCATGATTTCCATATCGGATTTACCGTTGGGATCGAAGTCGGAACCACCCTTACCGCCGCCGATAGGCAGACCTGTCAGGGAGTTTTTGAAGATCTGTTCAAAGCCCAGGAATTTAACTACGCCAGAGTATACGTTGGAAGCAAAACGCAGGCCGCCTTTGTAGGGACCGATAGCGCTGGAGAACTGTACTCTGAAACCACGGTTTACCTGTACTTTACCAGCATCGTCTACCCATGTTACTCTGAAGGATACCTGTCTTTCGGGTTCAACCAGTCTTTCCAGCAGACCCATTTTTTCATATTCGGGATGCAGTTCAACTTCTTTTTCGATAGAAGCGAATACTTCTTCTACTGTCTGGATGAATTCGGGTTCGTGTGCGTCACGCTTTTTAACCTGTTCGATTACTCTTTCAATATAAGCGTTCATAACTCTTTGACCTCCTATTGTTTATACATTAACAATTAGTTTTTTCCGCACCGCTGGATGCGGCTTTGCCCCATGCGGTTAGGGCAAATTGAAGAAAAAGCTTCGTGGATTTCGTTATTCTTTTGGAACATACTACTCCCACTCGCTTCTTTCATGGATTATTATAACACATATTTTGGACTTGTGTAGTATTTTTTTCAAGTTTTGGATTTATTTTTACACAAATTTTTATGTTAAAAATTATGCAAAAAAAACCCTTGCCTTCTTTTTTTGTGCATCGTTGCAGAAAGCATTTGCACTATCAAGGTTTTGGCAATACTTTTTTACAGTTCTTTCAACAAACTGCACAATTTTTCAGCGAAAAGCAGGATGTACACTTTGTCCGCCCGTGGGATATTGTTATTAAAATGACGATTCTTTTTCTTGCAAAACAAAAGAGGACGCATCTTCACGTCCTCTGTTTCTTATTTCTTTTTGAAAAAGTTCCCGATATCGAAGCCCCGTTTTTCCTGATGCTCCTCTTCGCCGCCTTCGGAAATAAATTCGATATAACGGCCTGTACCAATGGCAACACAGCTGACTGCATCCTCTGCCACCATGGCATGGATGCCTGTTCTGCTCTGGATCAGCTTATCCAGACCATAAAGCAGGCTGCCGCCGCCAGTCATAACGATGCCACGTTCATAGATATCCGCCGCCAGTTCGGGAGGGGTGCGTTCCAAAACGCCATGCACTGCATCGGCAATGGCCTCCACGGATTCCTGCAGTGCTTCCAGCATTTCATCGGAGGTTACCGTGATATTCTTCGGCAGACCTGTGATGAGGTTTCTGCCCCGCACATCCAGCGTAACGGGAATAGTACGTTCAAAAGCCGTACCGATCTTGATCTTCAGTTCTTCGGCAGTTCTTTCGCCGATCAGAACGTTGTGTTTCTTTCTCATATAGCGAATGATGGCATCATCAAAGTTATCCCCCGCGATCTTCAGGGAATAGCTGACTACGGTGCCGCCCAAAGAAATGACTGCGATATCCGTTGTGCCGCCGCCGATATCCACCACCATGCTGCCGCAGGCACGGGAAATATCGATGCCGGAACCGATGGCTGCCGCAATGGGTTCTTCGATGATATGCACACGTCTTGCCCCCGCCTGACGGGTCGCATCTTCTACTGCTCTTTTTTCTACTTCCGTAACGCTGCTGGGTACGCAAACGGCAATGGTAGGCTTCACGAAGGAACGCTTGCCCATAGCCTTTTCAATGAAGTACTGCAGCATTTTTTCTGTCACATCATAATTGGAGATAACACCTTCCCGCAAAGGACGGATGGCAACGATATTGCCGGGTGTTCTGCCCAGCATACGTCTTGCTTCTTCGCCCACAGCCAGAATCGTGTTGCTGTCCTTATCAATGGCAACAACGGATGGTTCGCGGATCACAATGCCCTGCCCCTTGATATATACCAGAACAGTGGCAGTCCCCAGGTCGATGCCGATATTTTCGCCAAAACTCATAAAATTAAACATACCGCCGCTCCTTTGTTCTTTTTGAACCAAAATTTTTCCTGTGTCTTTTCAGTATACTTGAATCTACGCCCCTTGAAAAGCCGTTTCTGAAAAAATTAAGAAAATTCTTCCTATTTTAAATAGTAAGAACCTCTTTTCGTTCTGCGTTTTTTATCTGATCTCGCTTCGCAGTACTTCCATGCCCTTCTGCAGCTGGGTATCCGCTCTTTCGGGAATATCCTTCAGGGCTGTGTTCTGATATTCTGCCGGCAGCTCTACCACTTCGTCGGGCTCAATGCCTACGCCATGGATGGATGTACCGTTGGGCGTATAGTATTTCTGAATGGTGATATTCAAGCCGGAACCATCGGGCAGGGTAAACAGCCGCTGCACCAGCCCCTTGCCGAAGGTCTGGGTGCCGATCAGCGTGCCTCTGTCCATATCCTTTACGGCACCGGCGAAAATTTCCGATGCACTGGCACTGTTGGCATTGACCAGCACCACCAGGGGGATATCTAAATATTCTCCGTCACATTTCAAATCGTTTCTATTTTCATTTTTATCCAAAGTATAGACCATGGTGCCTTCCGGCAGCAATTCTTCCCCGATCTCGTAGACAGAACGCACCAGACCGCCGGGGTTATCTCTCAGATCCAGGATCAGCCCTTTCATGCCTTCTTTCTGCAGCTCATCCAAGGCTTCCTTGAACTGGGTATAGGTATTTTCCTTAAACCCGCTGATGGAAATATAGCCAATCTTTTCCTCCATCATACGGCTGGATACACTTTCCAGAACGACCTTTGCCCGCTCCATGGTAAATTCCATGGTCTCTCCGGTGCTTCTGCGAAGCACCTTGATGGTCACTTCTGTGCCTTCCCTGCCGCGGATCTTCGCCGCCACATCGGAAAGCATGCTCCCTCGCATATCCTGACCGTCTACACCAATGATAACATCCCCGGCTTTCATGCCTGCTGCCTCCGCAGGCTGCCCTGCCATCACGCTGCTGACGATGACTTCCCCATCCTGGGTGCTGTAGACCTCGATGCCTACACCGTCGAAATTGCCGTTGGAATTATCCATATACTGCTTCAGGTTTTCCTTCGTCAGGTAATATGTATATCTGTCCCCAACGCCTGCCATCATGCCCGCATACAGCATCTCTTCCACCTGTTCTTCCTTCAGATCATCCACATAATATTTATCCAGATAGCTTTGGATGATGTCGATCTTCGCTTCCCGGCTCATGCCCACCGAAAAGGGCAGGGCATGCCAAGGGATGATGCGGCAGATGGGGTTCCATGCCACACTGACCACAAGGACCAACGCCAGTGCAGCCCCAAAGCCCTTCCAAAAATCCTTTCGTTTCACATTCATCGCCTCATTTTTCTCAGACTTTCTTTATCCTATGTTTTTCCGAAAAAAATTATCCTATGGAAAAGGGGGAAGCATTGCAAGGCATTCCCTCAATGTTCCCCCTTTTGCTTTCAGCTGCACTGCCGAAAGGGATATTTGATTTTTTCCGTTTTCTTTCTCTTTTATACGCGCAGATGCTTACGGATAGAAGTCACGCTGCCGATAACCCCCAGACCGATACCAAAAATAACACCGAAGGGGATCAGGAAACCAAATACATCCCCCGTCAGGCGGAACTGGATGAATTTGATGACGGGCAGATATTGGAAAATAGCGCTTGTCACCTTCGCATAGATAGGGAATCCGAGGATCAGCGGAACCATAGCCCCCACCAGACCAATGATGATACCTTCGATGATGAAGGGCCAACGGATGAACCAGTCGGTAGCACCCACATATTTCATAATATTGATTTCCACTCTTCTGTTTACAACAGAAATACGAATGGTATTCATGATGATCATGACGGAGATGGCCCCCAGCAGCAGCATGACGATCACACTGGCTACACTGAAGATACGATTTGCTTTCAGCAGCAATTCTGTTTCTGTCTGGCCATGGCGCACGTTTTCGATACCATCTATTTTTTCCAGGGCTGTCAGGACACCATTCTGGTTTTCGATACTGTCCAGAGAGATCTGGAAGGAATGGGACAGAGGATTGTTTTCATTATCCAAGCCCACAAAGATATCTTCATCGGCACCCCAGTCCTGCTTCAGTTCATCCAAAGCATCGATGGGCGAGATATATTCCACGCTTTCCACATGGTCGATCTTGCCGATCTCTGTTTTCATATTTTCGATCTGTTCCCCTGTCAGCTCGCCTTTCAGGAAAACAGAGATACCGATGGAATCCTCCATCTGGTTCAACATATACTGCAGGTTGCTTCCTACACAGTAGGAAAAAGACAAAATAGAGATGCAGGCAGCAACGGCGACCATAGAAGCCATTGTCATCAGCAGGTTCTTTTTCAGCCCGCTCAAGCCTTCTCTCACAAAATATTTGATCGTACTAGGCCTCATCGCTATAACCACCTTTTTCAATATCTCTTACAATGTGTCCATGCTGCAGGGTAACGACACGCTTCTGCATGGCGTCTACGATATCCCTTGCGTGGGTCGCCATAACGATGGTGGTACCGCGTTTGTTGATATCGTCCAGCAGCTGCATGATACCATCTGCTGTTTCAGGGTCCAGGTTCCCCGTAGGTTCGTCACAGATGAGGATGGGGGGGTTGTTTACGATGGCTCTGGCCAAAGCAGTTCTCTGCTGTTCCCCGCCGGAAAGCTGGTTGGGATAGCTTCTGCCTTTTTTGCCAAGGCCCACCAGTGCCAAAACTGCAGGTACATTTCTGCGAATGATACGGCTGGGGGCTTCGATGACACGCATGGCAAAGGCCACATTTTCGTATACGGTCTTATTGGGCAGCAGACGGAAATCCTGGAATACTACGCCCAGATTGCGGCGCAGATAAGGGATCTGCTTTCTGCTCAATTCGTTTGTTTTCACTCTGTTGATGATGATATCCCCTTCGGTAGGGTCCAGCTCCTTCAAAAGGAGCTTCATCAGTGTGGATTTACCGGAACCGCTGGAACCAACGATGAATACAAATTCACCTTTGTTGATATGCAGGTTGATATTTTCCACGCCGACAGAACCATTGGGGTATACTTTTGTTACGTTATTCATATGGATCATAACGTATCTCCCTCTTTCTGAAAATTTTCAATATCTATCATGATTTGACGAATTTCTTCTCTTTTCGCATCTCAATCAGAAGCGGAAACCCTCGAAAAACTTC
>SFGI01000064.1 GCA_004557645.1 [Eubacterium] saphenum
CACACCCATTTAAGTGGACATATGCCGGGATACCATTAGTAATTTAATCACTGATATTTAAGCAATGCTGTACTAGTATTTTTATATATGGTTGTTTTGCATTGAAATTAACAGAATATACTGTTGATTTTCCATTTAATTCGTCCGAACTACAATAAAATTCCTTTGACAATAATTCTTCAATTTTATTTTTAATAATTACTTCCATAGTTACTTTTCGCTCCTACCTCCTCCCTTTGTCGCTGGCTTCATTATACTTCATTCACTCAAAGAAGTATAGCGGGATTTTGTAAAAACTTGCTGACTGGGAACAGCTTGCAACGCAAGGTGTTTCCGGGCGGCAAGTCCACTAAGGGGTAGCTGGCGGCAGCCAGCGCAGGGGAAGTGTAGCTTCCCCTGTGATGATTGGAACAGATTGAAAATCTGTGGAAATCATCTGCTCCCGGCAAGGGGCTTCCGGCAGGACGCAACGCACCACTTCAAAAGTGGTGTATAGTTGCGCCCTATCCCAGAACTCGGATAGGGCGCATTATCCGAGATTTTCAATTATCCGAGGAAATTCATAAAAAGTCCCATTCGTAAAGGCTTTCAAGAAGATTTCCTCGGATAATGTAAGCGCTATTTCAGGAAGTCGGGCAACGGATTCTCCTTTTTCTGATTAGCAGGAGTTTCCTTTTGATGGGAAAACCATTTCTCGTTCCAATCCCGGATATGCCTGTTCACTGCTCCCTGTGAAAGTTCAGCGTACCGTTCCGTTGTGGAAATCGAGGAATGTCCGAGGAAATTTTTGATTGCCACAATCGGAACACCGGCCTCTAACATATGTGTGGCGGTTGTGTGCCTCATGGTATGCGGGGTATAGCTTTTCTCCAAAAACATTCCCGGATGCTCTGCCCTTGCGATGGCGATATATTTTTTGTAAATCTCCTCAATGCAGGAAATAGTCATCTGTGGATGTGTCTGGCTGGAAAAGATATAGGCTTCCAACTGTCCGGCATGGCCTGTTTCCTCCAGATACCGTTTCAGGAGAATTCCACTGGGTTTGGCAAGCACAATCCGGCGTGCCTTGTTCCCTTTTCCTGTGACCGTCAGCTTATAAAGGTTTTTCTCCACAAAAAAGTCCCTGACTTTCAGGTCGCAGATTTCCTGCGCCCTCGCACCGCTGGCATACATCAGGTTTAAAAGAACCTGGTCACGCAGTCCCAGACGTTTTTCGGGATCAGGGAGCCGGAGCAGGGCTGACACCTCATCAAGGGAAAAGGCAATCCTTGGCTGTACGGATTGCTTTTTTACAGGAATTCTCCTGACTGCGTTGGCAAACACCGTCGCAGCTTCAAAATTTCTGTTCTGTGCATAAGCGGCAAAAGAGGAAAGTGCCGACAGCCGGAGGTTCCTTGTAGACACGGAGCAGCCCCGTTCTGTCTCAATCCATTTCAGGAACCCATCAACTGTCTCAAAATCCAGATCCCGGAACCGGATCTCACCAGCCTCTTTCTTTTTCATCTGGTAAACATACTGGAACAGAAGCCGGAAAGAATGTTTGTATGACCTGACGGTGTTCTGGGAAAGCCCTGATGAGAGCGGCATGTATTCCGTAAAAAACTGCTCCAGGAGAAGCATGAATTCAGGGAGTTTATTTTTCCTCACAGGCCACCTCCGTGAATACGCCGACGGCATACTCCTCAAACAGCCCCGAATATTCAGGGAACATGTCCCCGCTGAATTTCAGGTATTTCTCCGTCTCGTCCATGTCATGGTGCCCAAGATAGACAGATAAAAATGGCACGGAATCGTCTGCCGGACGCCCATTCTTCTCAGCCCGCGCAAAGGAATGAATGGCGAAATAATGGTGGAAGCAGTGGAGGCACTGGCCTCTGGAATGGGGTTTCCCAGGTACATACAGGCCGGTTTCCCGCAAAAGGTTCCTGAACCGTAAATCAAAAGTCCCTTTGCTGACGGCAGCCCCCTCGTTTCTGGATGCCGGGAACAGGTAGCTTTCCGGGTCTGTCCTGATGCCCATTGCAATGCAGTACCTTTCCAGAATCTGCGTCAGGGTCTGGTCCATCGGGACGGCACGCTGCTTGTCATTTTTTGCATGGCGGATCAGGATGGTCCCGGCATGGAAATTCACATCCTTTACTTTGGCGGCAAGCGGCTCGCCCAACCGGAACCCGCACCCAAGGAGCATCCGCAGCAGCATACAGAACTCCATGTCCGTCTGGCGGGTTTTCGGGTCTGGATGCCTGTCAGCCCATTTGTCAGCACCTTCCAGAAGCGTCTGTATCTCATCGTCTGAAAAGATGTACGGGACATAGCTGTCTGATGTTTTGGGGCAGTCAGGCATGAAAACACAGTATCCCTCATACCGGAGATACCGCAGGAATTTGCGGAGATAACTCACCTTGTCGCTGACCGTTTTTGGGGCGTTTGCCTGATGGAGCGCCCTGATCCATTGGTTGATAAACGTTTCCGATATCTCTTTGGCATTTTCTCCTGCCAGCAGTGAATCGAATGAAAGCAATACTCTGTGCGTATTCCGCAAGGTATCCTTGCTGATTGTCCCTTGGCTGATTTCAATATATTCTGCAAGCTCATTTTTGAAAATGGATTGAAATTCTTTCATGACAGGCCCCACCTCCCCTCCAGGAATGCGGCAAAGATGCCCGTCGCCTCCATGACCGGGAGTGCATACCCACGGAGCTGTTCCAGATCAAGTCTGGCATAGGAGCGGATGGCGTTCTGGTCTGTATGCCCAAGGGTTTTTCTTACTGCTTCATAAGGGATGTTGTCATTGACCATGGAGCTTGCAAGGGATGAACGAAAAGCATGTGCTCCCTGTTTGCGCCCGTCCGGGTCAATCCCGGCTGCCGCTATGGCAGTCCTTACAATCTTAGTGATTGCCTGCACGGAGATATGGCTGTATGGAGGGACAATGCGGAGGAACACATATGGACTGCCATGACCGGCACGTTCTTCCCGCAGATACCGCTCCAATGCGGTTTTTACATCGGGAACCATGGGAAATTCCATGGCGATTCCGGTTTTATGCTGTGTAATCCGAATCAGGTTCCTGTCAAAGTACAGACATTCAAGTGTCATGGATGAAATATCACCGCTCCGGATCCCCAGCCGTGTCGCAAGGAGCAGGGCTGCATAATCACGCTTCCCATGTGGAGAATCCTGGTTTATGCTGCTCTCAATTTTCAGGATTTCCTCTGTGGTGTAAACCGAGGGGTATGGCTGCGGCCTTTTAAACCGAGGGACGATACCGCTGTAATCCCTGTCGGTATAGCCGGACTGGTAAGCATACCGGAGGAATGTCCGGATGTGTGAAAGATACCACTTGCTACTGATGGTCAGGCAGGCAGTCCCTATATTCCGGGCATTCATTTCCTGCGGTTTCATACAGCCTGTTTCAGCCATGGCGGATAAGAAGTAGTGCCCAATCTTATCATGCAGATGGATAGAGCTTTCCCGAAGCCCCCTGCGCCACCCATCTTCAAGATACGTTCTCAGGAAAGCATCCATCTCCGGATTCAGTTCCTGATACCTGCACAGTGTAGGTGTGTTTTCATTTGTCTGTTGATTCATGGTTATGGTTAAAGCCTCCTTTTTGTTTGATGACTTTAATGTACCATGCGGGTAAAACATTATCCGAGGAAATCTTCTTAAAAGCCTTTACGAATGGGACTTTTTATGAATTTCCTCGGATAATTGAAAATCTCGGATAATGCGCCCTATCCCAGAACTCGGATAGGGCGCAATTATACACCACCCGGAGGTTGGTGCATTGCGTTCTCCGAAGGCTCCTCGCCGGAGGGCTGTGATTTTCCGCAGTCATGGTCTGCTCCAAATCAAACAGGGGACGCTACGCCGTCTCCGCTCCGCTTCGGTCGGTGAAG
>SFGI01000032.1 GCA_004557645.1 [Eubacterium] saphenum
CCATGGAAATAAATTTTTTCATGGGTTCATTCCTCCTTTTTCATTTTTCAATGTTCGTGTTCGTTTTATAATTATACAACGAAGTTTGCATTTCCATTTTCAGGCTTCCTTTCCACCCCCACGTCCCTTCCGTCCCTTTGGCTTCCTCCACACCCATTCAAGGATTCGGCTTCCGTTCCTTCCGTTTCGTGATGATTTCAATTTCACCCTACGATTTACTTTGCGTTATCATCATATCAATGACTTCACTTTTTGGCAAGTCATTTTCATGTTTTGTAACAAAACTGAAATATTACAGCAATATAACGTGAAATATTACAGAGATTATCTCAGATAGTATCATTTTTCGTGATTTTCTTGCTTTGTGATAAATTGAGAGTATATCAGACCGGGGGGACTTTATTGTAAGGGAAGAAAGGAGGTGGAAAAAATGAGTACATTTACAGAAAACTATGATCTGATCAAACCAAGTGAAGAGGATTATTTTGATGTGCAGGATTTCAACGAGAATTTTGATGCTATTGACGGGCAGATGGCACTGACAGAACGGGAAATCGCAGGGGTCAATGAGAAAATCGGCTCACCGGCTGAAAGCGGGCAAACCATTTTCTCTTTGCTCAACAACATGAAATTTCCTTCATTGATCAAATCCATCCAGCGTGTTTTTTACCACAACAAAAACACCGGAAAGGAACTCAGCATTAACACAGTAGACCCGGCACACTGTATCGTTTTGATGGAGCGCGTTTATGACAACTACGACGCCGGCCGCCCTTATGTGGATTACACATTGAGCAGCAACCTGCTGACTATTTCCCACGGCACGGCCAGCTATTCTACTAATGTCATTTGCTGCGGATTCTGGATCATCGAATTTAATTGACCGTATCAGCGGCATTTTCCCGCAGGGCTTGATTGAACACCGCCCCCACGAGAAGGGCTGTCATCGACCAGTTCAGCCAGATGAGAAAGGCGATGATGGCCCCGATGGAGCCATAGATGACGGAATAGCTGCCCATATTATCCACATAATAGGAGAAACCGACGGAATAGACCATCCAGAGGGCAGTGGAAAGAGCCGCGCCGGGAAGGATGAATTTCCACGCCGGGGGCTGATTGGGGGAGAAATAGTAGATGGCGGAGATCAGCAGGATGAGAGCCGCCGCCATGGGCAGAAAACGGGCTTTTGTCCAGATGGAGATGAATTCCCTCGTGATGGGGAAGAATTGCGCCACCAGGCTGAGGACGCTTTCACCAATAATCATCAAAACCAACATGGCAGGGATGAGGATGAGAATGACAAGGGAAAGCAGAATGACCCGCTTCGTATGGCCGATGGGTTTTTCATCGCCGTAGATATCGGAAACTGCATCGGTCAGGTTTCTCACCGCACGATAGGGAAACCAGAAGGAAAAAACCACGCCGAAGGTGAGGATGGCGCCGTTGCTGCGTTCGGTCATATGAGCGATGGTGAGGTTTAATAGGGTGATCACATCTTCCGGCAGAAAAGCCGCTGCGTCCCCTTCCAGAGAGATCATGGGCAGATGGAGAAAGCCCAGCAGGGAGATCAGTGAGATGATAAAGGGGAAGATGGCAAAGACCAGATAGTAGGTCAGGGATGCGGAACGCTTGCTGACTTCTTTTTTCAGAAACCTCTGTATAGATAATTTCAGGATGGTTTTTACTTTTTTCATACTGTTCAACCTTTCAAATCGTAACGTTTCGAAGCCGCCCTTTCCTTGGCGGTTCTCCGCAGGAAAGAGCCATTTCATTCAAACATTCCCGCTGAGAAGCCGCCTGCGAAGAGCGGACGGGAAATGGTATTAACCTATCAGCCTTTCTTAGACTGGGCGTGATATGCCGCTTTCAGCATCAGCGGTTCCGACAGGCATTTTTCACCGAGATAGGTCAGCTTCATCAGCAGACCGGGGAGAACAACCACCTTGCCCCGAAACATGCCTTCGATCCCGGCTTTTGCCACTTTATAGGAAGAAACGCCGCCGATGGAATGGCGCACATTGGCACGGGCATCAAAGCCCGTTTCCACATGACCGGGGCAGAGGGCCGTGATTTTTACGTTGCTGCCGGACTGGCGGAGTTCTTCGTGGATGGCTTCTGTCAGACGGAGGACATAGGATTTGGTTGCATAATAGGTGGACATCAGAGGTCCTGCCAGAAAGCCCGCGGAGGAGGCAACGTTCAGGATATACCCTCTATCCTTTTTGCGGAAATCCGCTAAAAACAGCTTTGTCAGGATATGGACGGCACGGATGTTCAGGTCCAGCATATTCAGTTCCGTTTCCAGGGGAACTTCCCAAGAATACCCAAAGGCACCAAAGCCTGCATTATTGATGAGGATATCAATATCCTCATTTTTTGTTTGTTCATATAGAAAATAACAGTCGGATTCTTTGGACAAATCCACGGTAATCGTTTTGACATGAACAGGCAGACAGCGGGCAATCTTACGCATTTTTTTCGTATCTCGGCTGGCGATGATCAGGTCCATGCCCATGCGGGACAAAATGACTGCCATATCCCGCCCGATGCCGCTGGTGGCTCCTGTGATAAGTGCTTTCATACGTCAATTCCTTTCTTCCGGGGCTCCTCGCCCCGAACCCACGCCAGGAGGCACCGCCCCCTGGACCCGGATACGCCATGAAGCATCCACTTCATGGAAATCGTTCAAAATAAATTAAAATAATCATAAACACCAAAATTGCATTTATTTTTTTGGCATATATTCTGTGAGGATGATTTCGTTGATTTCTTCCGGCGTTTCCTGACAGCCATCGTTGAGCCATTTTTTCAAAACGGCAGTCAATCCGCTGCGGAAAAATTCCATATGATATCCGATATGGCGGTTTCCATAATACTCCGCAGCAAGCTTGGTATCATATTGGGTGATTTGAAATTGTCCTTCCAGCCCAAGGCGGAAATAGGTCTGGTAAAATAGCTGATTTTGATAGATATGGCGAAACAGCTTCAGAAAATCATTACTATTGTAGCCCTGTTCCCGTTCCTCTTCGTACAGACCGAATACATCGGCTTCCAGTTTCTTTCGTACCGCTTCCGCCAAATCCGACAAATCCAGATAATTGGCATAAAAAGTGGTGCGGTTCACCCCTGCAGCTTTGCAGATATCCGTAACGGTGATTTTTTGCAACTCTTTCTGCTGCAGCAGCTCCACAAAGGCTGCTTCTATTTTATTTTGCGATGCTTTTCTTCTTTTATTATTTTGCGTATTCATCAAATGTCCTTCTTTTTCATTATCTCAACAAATGTCGGTTTATTGATGATTGTTTTGAATCCGTGGAATCATTATACTAAAAAAAGAAAAAACAAACAAGTGTTGGAATAAAGGAGGGAACAAATGTTATTTCAAGAAAAAATAGAAAAATCGAAAAAGCAGTGGTAGGCGGCTACCAGAAAATTGAAAGCAGTGTACTTTCCCATTACAAAAGCATTGAGGACAAATTTGTGGGAACTTTCCTTGCGGAAGAGGGAGAAACCCCGGCGGAAGCCAAGGAACGGATAAAAAACGAAGCAGAAACAAGAGAGAACAGGAGGAACTGAAAATGAAAAAAGAAAATTTCATCACATTGATTTTCGGGGTTTTGGGCGGTATGCTTTTCGGGCTGGGTATGTGTATGTGTATGCTGCCGGAATGGGGCTTATTTCGGGAAGGCATCCTGATGGGCACAGCAGGGCTGGTGGTTTTGCTCATTCTTTGGGCAGTGCGCCGCAAAATGCAGGGCAAAGAGCCCATCCGTCTGAACCTAAAAACCGTTGGTATTGTCGTTTTCGGCATTTTGGGAGCCATGGTCTTCGGCATCGGCATGTGCATGACAATGGTATTTGACGGGCTGCTGCTGCAGGGCATCCTCATTGGCATCGTGGGTATTCTCCTATTGGTTTGCCTCATCCCTCTTTACAAAGGATTGAAATAAAAAACACTCTCCTCTAATCTAATGGATTTTTTCGGTATTTTCTGGTAAAATGACGCTAATTTGAAAGAAGAAAGGGAGAACGTATATGCCTGTTCAGAAAGGGACCTATTCCATCGGCAAGGTTTCCAGCCTTTGCAATGTTTCCATCAAAACCCTGCGCTATTATGACGAGATCGGTCTGCTCATTCCTGACTGCCGCAAGGATGACAGCAATTACCGTTATTATACCCACGAACAGATTTTGACCTTATTCATCATCCGCAAGCTGCGCCACCTGGGGGTACCTTTAAAGGAGATCAAGGATATCATCAGCCGAAAGGATGCAGGAAGCATGGAAAAGTGTATCCGCCAACGGCTGGAGGAAATCAACCATGCCATCGAAGCCCTGAACGACCAATACGCCGAAGGGCAGCTTCTGCTGGAGCGGCTGGAAAAGGGACACGATCTGCTGGAAACAGAGCATACAGGCTGGGCAACAGAGGGAATACGGGAGGAGAACATTCCTTCCTCCCACGTTCTTTTCACCAGACGGATCAAAAAGAATTATAAAAACAGTGATGTTTCCGTGGATCGGTGGTTCGAGCTGTTTGAAATGGTCTCCCGCCATAAATTGAAGGCCACGGGCCCTGTCATCCTGACATACCACAACAATCCTCTGGAGCAGTTTTACCAGAACGACTGCGATCTGGAGATCAGTATTCAGGTAAATGAAGCGGTGGATTCCCCTGCCGCAAAGACCTTCGGCGGCTTTCCTGCCGTGACGGCACTGCATATCGGGCGAAATGAAGATATCATCCAGACCCATATCAAGGCCATCAAATGGCTGAATCAGCGGGGCTATACCATCGCCGGCCCCATTTCAGAGGAATACATCATCTCCCCTGTGGATATCGAAAACGAAGCAGACCATATCACCAGAGTCATCATTCCCATTGAAAAGGCAGAAAATTGAAAAAGAGACAAGGAACGTTGCTGTTCCTTGCCTCTTTTTTTCATATGGAGATATTTTGAATGTCTTATTCTTCCAGCAGATTTACCACCAGACCGGAAACATCAACCTGTTCGCCAAGGATGCCTTTTTCATACATCCAATCGGCATTATCCTGCCATACGCTGACTTCCTGATGCAGGAAACGGGCATCTTCTGTTTCCATAACAGGCAGCAGGATATTCATGCTTTCTGTTTCCACGGTTTCAGACAGGGGGAAATTTTCTGCATTCTGGTTTGCCAGCAGGATCTGTAATGCTTCCTCGGGGTTTTCCTTCATGAAATCGAAGCCCTTCTGGCAGGCACGCAGGAATCTCTGGATCTTTTCGGGGTTATTTTCTACGACATCCTTGCCAGCCAGGAATACCAGTTCATAGCATTCAGGTACGCCGTAATCGGTAGGATAGAAGTAGTTGATATCAAAGCCCTCTTCTTCCAGCTGAGGCACTTCGTGGTTCACCATATTGCCTGTAGTTGCGTCTACCTGTCCGGTCGTGGTGGCTGTCAGCAGGTCAAAACCAACGTCCACAAATTCGCAGTCATCGGCAGACAGGCCTGCATATTCCAGCATGGATGCAATCTGCGCTTCGGAAAGGGCTGTACCGGCATAGCCAATCTTTTTGCCAGCCAGATCTTCCGCACCCTTGATACCGCTTTCCGCCAGAGAGATCACAACGTTCAGGGAGCTTTGTGTCACTGCGCCAACGGAAACAATGGGAACATCTTCCTCCACTGCTGTCAGGATGGCATCCTGCAGATAATAAATGCCGATATCCGCCTTGCCTGCCGCAGGCAGGGAAATGCCGTCATTGGTATTGGCAGGGAAATTGATAACAAGGTTCAGGCCTTCTTCTGCAAAATAGCCCTTTTCCTGAGCCACATACAGGAAGGAATGGATGGCATTGGGATACCAGTCCAATACAATGGTGAAATCCTCCAGAGCCGCATCCCCCTCTGCGGGAGCTGTTTCTCCGCCGCCGCAGCCCACTGCCCCAAAGGCCATTGCCGCTGCCATAAATAATGCAACTAATTTTTTCTTCATTTCTCATTCTCCCTTCTTTTTACAGTTCTTTTCTCCATGTGATCACTTTTTTCTCTATGATGGTGATGATCCAGACCGTCACCATCGCCACAACGGAAAGCAGCACCACGGGGGCAAAGACCCCTGCGCCGTCCAATTGTGTCATCATTCGTTTGCTGAAATAGCCCAGCCCTTTTTGGGCACCCAGCCATTCCGCAATCGCCGCCCCTATGACGCTGAGAGGGATAGACATTTTGATAGCGGAAAAGAAACTGGGCAGAGCCGTCGGTAATTTCAGCTTCAAAAAGATATCTTTTTTCGTTGCGCCATAGGTCATCAGCAGCTCTTCCATTTCCCGCTTCGTCCCCTTCAGACCGTCAAACACGGTGATGGCAATGGGGAAGAACGTCATCAGAATCGTTACCAGCACCTTGCTCCAGATGCCATAGCCGAACCACAGAATAAACAGAGGCGCAATGGCTGTGGTAGGGATGGTCTGAGATGCCACGATGACGGGATAAAAAGCTTTTTCCAGCTTGGGGTTCCAATCCATAGAAATGGCAAGCAAAAGCCCTAGGGCAACAGAAATACACAGACCCAAGGCCGTAACCCCCATGGTGGCAGGCAGATGCACCAGCACCAAAGGTTCCCGCAGCTCCCACAGCCGTACCAAAATCTGGGCGGGAGAAGGCAGGATATAGGCCGCATCGATGCCCATGGCTGCCCCCTGCCAGATGACCAGCAGGATAAATACCAATATCAGAGAAGAAATATTTTTCATAGGCTCACACTCCTTCTCAGCTTACCGATGAGCTGTTCCTTCAGCTCCACGACCTCCGGTTTTTTCAGGTCACTGCGGTCCCGGGGATAGGAAAGGGGCACTTCCACCATTTCCATAGAGGAAAAGGGTCTGTCCTGAATGACAAATATCTTTTGGGACAGGAACACAGCCTCCTCCACATCATGGGTGATAAACAAAATGGTCTTATCATAATGCTCCCACTGATGCAGCAGCCATTCCTGCATTTCCACCCGGGTCAGATAGTCCAGGGCGGAAAAGGGCTCGTCCAGCAGCAGCATATCTGCCCCAGAAAGGAGGGTACGGGCAAAGGATACTCTCTGCTTCATGCCGCCAGAAAGGTCTTTGGGGTATTTTTTCATATAATCCAAAAGGCCCACCTGTTCCAGCACATCCCTGCAGCGTGCCTCCTGCTCTTTTTGAGGAACACCTGCCAGCTCCATGGGCAGGCAAATATTTTTTTCAATGGTACGCCAGGGGAACAGCAGATCCTTTTGGGGCATGAAGGCACTATACTGCTTCAGGGAAGAAATCTGCTTTCCATCCACCAAAATTTCGCCCTTCTGAGGCTTTTCCAGCCCGTTGATGAGGCGGAAAATGGTACTCTTGCCGCATCCGCTGGCACCGATGACGGAAACAAATTCCCCATCCTCCACAGAAAAGGACAGGTTTTCCATCATGGCAAACTCATCCACATCATAGCGGAAGGAGACATTTTTAAATTCCAACATTTTCATTACTCCTTTAAATCTACAATACACAGATTGCTCCGCAAAAACGCTCTCGCAATCCTGCAACCATTCGAAAATCGCCTATCGGCTTCTTTTCTCATGATTGGGCGAGTCTCAAAGTCATGTTTTTTCATGTTCACATGAAAAACATGACCTTTTTACTCTGGTATTGCCGCATAAGCCATGTCCCAAAAATAGGCTTCATATCTGCTGCAGTTTACGAAAATTTCTTTCAGATGTTCCTCTCTTTCGGGGGTCACATCTTTGCCCAGTTCATTCACCAAATCGATGATCTCCTGCGTGGTGTCACAATATTCCTTGCTGCTGTAACCCTGCACCCATTCGCCGAACAAAGGATGCTCCAAGGCACCGGGGATGGTCTTGTGGTGTTCCCCGATCATCTGATAGCTCCATGCACAGGAAAGGACTGCCACCAGGATTTCCAGAGGGCCGCCTTTGTAGGCTTCATCCAGCATATAGGAAGTATAGGACTGGTTCGCCAGAGTAGATTTTGTAGCGGCTACTTCCTCCTCTGTAATGCCCAGACGGGACATATATGCCTTATGGATGTTCATTTCCCCATCCAGGGTATCATGGACCATATAGGAGAAACGGGTCATCAGCCGTTCATCCTCTGTTTTTACTACGCCCATGGCAAATACCTTTGCATACTGCAGCAGGTAGCGATAATCCTGCACCATGTAGAAACGGAAGCGTTCTTCGCTCAAAGAACCCTCTCCCAGTTCTTTGACAAAAGGCTGTGTCAGGTAGCCATCCCAGATGGGCTTTGCCGCTTCATACAATCTGTCTGTTAATTTCATTGTCATCTTCCTTTCTTTCCAGAAGCAAAATAGAAAGACCCTTCCCAATCGGGAAAGGTCTGATATCACTTTCGTTGTTTCGCTTCCCTCCGTTGGTACTAACCACATCAAGTTCAAAGGGTTGGAATCATAGATTCCTCTCAGCTGCTTTTGGCAGCACCCCCAGCTTTTGAAACTTATTCAGTTCGTTTTTCTTGATTATATACCATGACCACAGAAAAAGGAAGCGGCAGTAAAACTGACATTTACTTTTTCAAGGCATGGTACGAATATTCCGTCAGGAATATGAGTCGTAGAATCCGATGCGTCAGCAGCGGCAAGCCGCCTGCGCAGCTGTTCCACAAACTCTGTTTGTGGATATTATAGCATACTTTTCCCTAATGTAAATCATTTCTTTTGATGTACGGAAAGAAAAACGTGTCCGTTTTACACAAAAAAATCGTAAAATCTTAAAATAATTTTACTTTACTTTTTCTGTAAAATGAATACACTAAAAATGTGCCGAAAGGTACGCTTTACGATACAAAAGAACGATGTTTGAAAAAAGAAAGGAATTCCAACCTATGGATTACGATACCCAGCTTATCAACCTTGCCCTGGATGCAGGGGAAATCATGCTGACCTCCGGTGCAGAAACCTTCCGTGTGCAGGATACCATGAAGCGCATCCTCTCCACCAGCGGCAGGGAAAAGATCGAAGCTCTGGCCATGTGTACCCTGCTCATCGTGACCCTGCCCAGAGAAGAAAAAGGCCCTCTTTCCATGGCCCGTGCCGTAAAGAGCCGTGCCGTCAACTTTGAGAAAATCTGCGCCGTCAATGATATGTCCCGTGCCTTCGTTTCCGGTCAGATCACCGTAGAGGAAGCCCTGTTCCGCTGTCAGGATATCCACAACGCCCCCAATTTCAAATTCGGCACCCGTGTGCTGGGCTATGGGCTCAATGGTGCCGGCTTTGCCCTCATGGTAGGCGGTTCCCCTTTGGATGGGCTCATTTCCTTCTTTGTTGCCCTCCTGATGGGTGCAACACTGGTTTATCTGGGCGGGAAAAAAGTGCCCTTTTTCTTTGGCCCCCTGATGGGCGGTCTGGTAACGGGTCTTGCCGCCTGTGCAGCCCATCTCTTCCTGCCGGGAACCCAGCTGGATAAAATGATCATCGGTACCATGAAGGCACTGCTGCCCGGCCTTGCCCTTTCCAAAGCCATGCGTGATCTGCTGGAGGGCAACCTCATCAGCGGCAATTCCAAGGTGGTGGAAGTATTGCTCAATGCCTGCTCCATTGCCGCCGGCGTTGCCATTGCTTTGGTGATTTTCCATATGTCCTGAGATCGGAGGTTAAACTATGAATCAAGAACTTTTTTATTATCTGATACACCCCTTCATCGCATTCATTGCCTGCATGGGCTATGCCATCGTCTGCAATGCCCCCAGAAGAGAGATCCCCTTTTGCGGGCTCACCGCAGCCCTTTGCTGGCTGGTTTATCAACTGGTGCTGCAAAACGGCGGCTCTGCCCTTCTGGCTACCCTGCTGGCTACCTTTGCGGCAACAGCTCTTGCCCGTTTCCTGTCCTATCACCGGATGCTGCCTACCATCGTATACCATATTCCCGGCATCCTGCCTCTGGTACCCGGTGCCGCTGTGTATCGCTGCATCACCTCTGCCATGGACAGCAGGGTTCTGGAAACAACTTCCAATATCCTGACTGCCCTGAAGCTGGCAGGTGCCATCGGTATCGGTTCTGTGATCATTCTGGTGCTTCCCCAGGCATGGTTCCAGATCTTCCCCCGACTGAAGCGAAAAAATGTATAACCGAAAGCCCTGATACCCTGTGTGTCAGGGGTTTTTGTTTCCTAATCTAAAAAAGAAAGGAGGGCATTTATGGACTACGATACCAAACTCATCAACCTGGCACTGGATGCAGGGGAGATCATGTTGAAAAACGGTGCGGAGACCTTCCGTGTGCAGGATACCATGAAGCGGATCCTTTCCACCACCGGAAGAGAAAAGATCGAAGCCACTGCCCTTTCCACCGCCCTCATCGTGACCCTGCCCCGGGAAGAAAAGGGGCCCCTTTCCATGATGCGGGGCGTCCATACCCGTACGGTCAATTTTGAAAAGGTCTGCGAGGTCAACGATATCTCCCGGGCTTTTGTTTCCGGGAAAATCAATCTGGAAGAAGCCATTGCAAAGCTCCATACCATACGGCAGGCACTCTTTTATCCCCTGCCTCTGCGTATCATTGCCTATGGTATCATTTCCGGCGGCTGTGCTCTTCTTAGTGGGGAATCGGCTGTGGATGGCATTCTCTCCTTCTTCATCGGGATGCTGCTGGGCGGCTTTGTTTTCTGGCTGGGGACAAAAAAAGTGCCCTATTTCTTCGAGCCCTTTCTGGGTGGGATGCTGGCGGCCTTCTGCGCCTGCCGGATACAACCCCTGTTCCCGGCGGCTCGTGTGGATACCATCGTCATCGGCAGCATCATGCCCCTTCTGCCGGGGGTGACCTTTTCCAAATCCATGCGTGATCTATTGGAAGGGAACCTCATCAGCGGCAGCACCAAAGCCGTGGAGGCCTTGGTCATTGCCTGCTCCTTGGCAGGGGGCGTGGGTCTGACATTGGCGTATTTTATGTAATTTAAACCGTGGGGCGCCGCCTCACTCCCCAAACTCCGATATAAAAAAAGTGAAGGCATACGCCTTCACTTTTCTTTTTTATCAAGCTTTGCAATGCCGACATTACAATTCTGACAAATATGCAACTCTATTCTCTTTTCACTATGGCTGCCAAAGGGCTTTCTCTTCCAGTAAATCCCATTCTTCTTTTCAGCGGTTTTCTCCGTATCCCTCAGAAACGAAAGTTCTTCCCCTTCAGGAAGCCAAACCATAGGTTTCAGCGGATCTGACCATATATATCCCTGTATCATTTCTTTTCCGCAATACGGGCATTTCATCGTGCATTTCTCCTCTTATAATTCCCGTCTGCCCTCAAGGGCTCTGGACAAAGTGATTTCGTCTACATATTCCAGATCGCCGCCCACAGGCACGCCATTGGCGATGCGGGTCACCTTCACATCCAGAGGTTTCAGCAGCTTTGCGATATACATGGCTGTTGCTTCCCCCTCCACATTGGGGTTTGTGGCGAGGATGACTTCCTCCACTGTGCCGTCGATGCGGCTAATCAGCTCGCGGATGCGGATATCCTGAGGGCCCACCCCCGTCATGGGGGAAATGGCACCGTGGAGCACATGATAGACACCATGGAATTCCTTTGTCCGCTCGTAAGCCGCCATATCTCTGGGGTCTTCCACCACCATGATGGTCTTATGATCCCGCTTCCCATTGGCGCAGACGGGGCAAACCTCCTCCTCTGTCAGATTGCAGCAGACAGAGCAGTATTTCACCTGATCCTTTGCTTCCAAAATGGCTTCGGAGAGAGCCGCTACCTTTTCTCTGGGCATATGGATGATATGGAAGGCCAGCCGCTGGGCAGATTTGCCGCCGATACCCGGCAGAGATGCCAATTCCTCGATAAGCCTTGTGACCGGGTTGCCGTAATAATTCATACTATCCCTTCTTTATCAGAACAGACCGCCGCCCAGACCGCCTGTCATTCTGCCCATTTCATTGTTATACATTTCTTCCACCTGACGGATGGCTTCATTCACAGCAGAAATGATCAGGTCTTCCAGCATTTCCACATCATCGGGATCTACTACATCGGGGTTGATCTTCAATTCCTGAATTTCTTTTTTACCGGAAATCACTACCTTCACTGCACCGCCGCCGCTGGTCATTTCCAGGGTTCTTGCCTGCAGTTCTTCCTGTTTTTCCATCATCTGTTTCTGCATTTTCTGTGCCTGCTTCATGAGGTTGTTCATGTTCATGCCACCCATGCCGCCGGGGAAACCGCCTTTTGCCATATCTAATTCCTCCTTGAAAATAGTCTCAAAAAATAGTCATCTTTATTATTTTATCTGAATCCTTGTCCTCTGACAAGGGGTTATTCAATATCTGCTTCGGGGAAATATTGTCCCAGAAGGCTTGCAAATTCCGCATCTTCTTCCGCTGTGGAAGCTTCCTCCTGCTTACCGTAGGCCGCTTCGTACCACTTCTCATATTCTTCCTTGGTGGTGGTACGGAGTTCAAAGCTCTTGCCTGTCTCTTTTTCCAGAACAGCGGCGATCTTTCCGATGCCCCGTTCCACCATATCCGCCAAAGCGGGATATTCACAGATGAGATACAGGAATTCGTCCTCCTTAAAGCCTACCTCTACCTGCCCCAGCATACTTTTCAGCACCACATCCTCCACATCGTTGCGGAGCATGGGCCATTGCTCTTTCACCTGTTTCCTGTCCTCGGGCAGTGCAGGGGGCTTCCGCTTGGGTTTCGGGGATTCTTTGGGTTTCGCGTCGGTGTCTTGCGCCGCTTGTACTACCACAGGCACGCCCTCGGCCATCTTCCGTTCCAGTTCACCCAGCCTTGCCGCCAATGTGGTCAGGTCTTTCTCTGTCCAAGGGGCACAGAGCTTCATCAGCTCCACCTCCAGCAGGATGCGTTCATTGGGGGCCCATTTCAATTCGCTCTGCAGATCGGAGAATTTTCCGATCAGATAAATGATCTCTTCGGGAGAGAGGACCTTTGCCGCCGCCTGCAGCCGTTCCCCGTCTTCCTGAGAAAGGTCCAGTATATGTTTCACATCGGGGATCGTAGCCGCCATCAGCAGATTGCGGAGATGCTGCAGCATTTCTGTGACGAACTGCTTCACATCTCTGCCGGAAAGCATCATATCCTCCACCAAAGTCATGGCTTTTTTGGCATTTTTCTGCGCCAAAGCTTCTGTCATCTCAAAGAAAATGGTCTGGTCTACGGCACCCATGATATCCAGCACCTTTTCCAGTGTCACTTCCTCGCCGCTGAAAAAGGCAAGGCACTGGTCTAAGATACTCAGGGAATCACGCATGGAGCCATCCCCCAGATGGGCCACATAGCGCACTGCTTCGGGGGTCACTTTCTGTCCTTCCTCCTGCAGATAGCCCGTCAGGGTCTCCGCAATGGTTTCTGTGGTGATGCGGCGGAAATCGAACCGCTGCACACGGGAAAGGATGGTAGCAGGAACTTTCTGGGGGTCTGTAGTCGCCAGAATGAAAATGACATGGGCAGGGGGCTCTTCCAAGGTTTTCAGCAATGCATTAAAGGCACTATTGGAAAGCATATGCACCTCGTCAATGATATAGACCTTAAACCGCCCCTGAGTGGGGGGATATTTTACCTCTTCCCGAATCTCACGGATATTATCGACGCTGTTGTTGGAGGCTGCGTCGATTTCAATGACGTTGACGCTCCTGCCTGCCAGAATATCCTGACATACGTCACACTGATTACAGGGCTCGCCTTCCTCTGTAGGGTGGAGGCAATTGATGGCTCTGGCGAAGATTTTTGCCGTAGAGGTCTTACCGGTGCCCCGTGTGCCGCAGAACAGATAGGCATGGGACACCCGCCCTGTTTTCATCTGGTTTTTCAGGGTTCTGACGATATGCTCCTGCCCGATGACGCCATCGAAGGTCTGGGGGCGGAATTTTCGATACAATGCCGTATAAGCCATGTTTTTCACCTCTTTTTTTGCGAGGCTCTGCCTCGCGCTCCACAAGGGTCTCAGACCCTTGACCCGATACGGCAAACAGCAATACTGCTGCTTACAATCAATCCTGTTTTATCATAACATAAATTCTATAAAAAAACTCATTCCCAAATAAAAAAGGAATGAGTTTCGCAAACTTTTTAAGGTCCGCACGCCCGCTGTTGCCATATCGCCCCATGCGTTACCATCTTCCACGGCTCCATCCGAGCACCCTTACCACACACACAAGTTGACTGCTTAGTGCTGCTGCCTTCCGACCCTGACACGGTTCACAGGCTCATGTTGCGTAAGACCCGAACTTCAACACCGCTTCCGAAGGGCAGGCCATCAAGCCATACGTCGAAAGCGAGCATCACCCTCACTATAGCGGATTGTGAGTACAGGGCACCGCTACCGCCCCGGCTAGTGCGGAAATGTGATCGCCCAAAACAGGTTTTGGGCGAGTTTTAACATAGGTTTGAATAGATTCGTTCCAGCGGTGCAAGCACCTCGAAACTCTCTATTCTCCTCGAGCGGGCAAAGCCCCCTCTGCGGATGAAATATGGAAAACTTACTCACCGCCCAAGAAGGGGCGGCAGGCGGAGCCTGCTTTGCGAAGCAAAGTGATGACCTCGGTTTTCCATACCTTTCAGCTTTTACAAGCCATATTATTATACACGCTCACTGATTTTCTGTCAATGGCTGGGCATTGGCATTTTTTCGGAAGCGTTTGAAGAAGCGTTTCATGATCTCGCTGCACTGGGGCTGCAAGATGCCTTCCTCCACCTCCACCTGATGGTTCAGCTTTGGTTCATTCAGCACATCCAGCACAGAACCGGCACACCCCGCCTTACTATTCCGTGTACCAAAGACCACCTTAGGGATACGGGCCTGCACGATAGCCCCGGCGCACATAGGGCAGGGCTCCACGGTCACATACAGAACGCAGTCCTCCAGCCGCCAGTCCCCCACGATTTTGGCAGAAGCGTCGATGACGTCGATCTCCGCATGGCGCAGAGGGTTTTTATCCGTATTTCGCAGGTTATGCCCCCGGGCGATGATCTCGCCATTCCGCACCATAACGGCACCGATGGGCACTTCCCCCGCCGCCAGGGCCTTTTCCGCCTCCAAAAGGGCTTCTGTCATATATTTTTCAGATTCTGTCATAGCTTATTCCTCCGATGCCAGATACAACTGCCCCCGTCTGTCGATATTATCCTGCACGAACCAATAATCCGTCTTGCCGTTTCCATCAAAATCGAAGGGGTAGATGCACTGACCGTAATCGATATCCTCATTGGCAGAGCGCAGACCTTTTTCCGTCAGGATATAGCGGATGGTAGTGGCTGTGGTATCACAGGCATAAATTTCCTTTACGCCATCGCCGTTCAGGTCGCCGCTGGAAATGGGGCCATAGAAGTTTTCCACCCCCAGATGGGTGCTCCACAATTTACGGAAGCTGCCGCCGGTGGATTGATACAGATACAGATCCATGCTGTCGGTCATGATATATTCCTTTTTCCCGTCCCCGTCCAGATCGGTCACATGGAACTGGGTCACCTGATGGCGCAGCTTTCTGCTGCCTGTCCGTTCCCAGCCATTTTCTGTTTCTTCATATATATCCATATTCTGGTCGATAAACAGATAGAGCTTGCCGTCTTCTGCCCCGATGGCTGTGCAAAGTTCCCCTTCCAGATGGATTTCCCCTGCCGCATTCAGGTTTTCATCATAGAGCATGATCTTTTCCGCCCGGGAATAGGTCTTTTCGCTTTCCTCATCGCCGCTTTCTGTCACACTGGAAACCAGCACCGCCAAGCGGGCATCCTTTCCGTTCAGAAATGCCGCGGAAGTGGCTTCCAGTCCATAGCCATAGGAAAAATTACGGTAACGGCTGAGCCCATTGGCATAGCGATAGACTGCCGCTTTCCCATCCTGAATGGAAACAGCCAGCCCATTGCCATTGGCATCCTTCCCTGTGGAATAGATGCCTTCCGGGGAAAATTCCCCTCTGCCCTCCTGAAAAGCAGTGCCCATGCCTGTCCAGCTTTCATAAACCCGGAAACCGCCATCCGCCACAAAGGGATTGCGTTCCTTCAGGCTGTAATATCCGTTATCATAGCCGCCGCTGTAGGCTACCCCTGCCAGCTGACCGCCCACGAACCAGCACTGCAGCTTGCCTGCATTATCGCCATTATAATGGAGCAGAGAAGCCTCCGCCAAAACGGCATCCTGCCCTGCCTTGCTCTTCAGATTATATTCGCAGGCAGAAGAAGCAGAAAACAGCCGCCCGCTTTCCTCGTTATTTTCCGGCACCACTGCCGGCCCAAAGGTCAGGCTGCTGCGGTCATATTCCCAATAAAATTCCTCCATCACGCCATCGATCATTTCCACATAGGATTCCTGTTCGGCAGCCGTCAGGCTGAAGGCCTTCTCTTCATCAGCCGCACAGCCAGTGAATAACAAAAGGCTCGCCACGACCATCATCCATTTTTTCATAAGTACCTTCCTTCCTTCTCAAGCAAGGGAAAACTACATCCTTCGCCCGATCAACCATAGAAAAGGAAAGACGTTCTGTCTTTTCCATATATATAACCATTTTACATTATAGCTCATTCGAGCATAGAAAAAAAGGCACGAAAAAAAGTATTTGAGAAAAAATTTCTCATTCTATACGCATTTTGTGCCTTTTTTTGCCCGGCTATCTCCTATTTTTCCGCCATTTTCGGGTCTTTCCTCCTCAATATTCTTTTCAAAAAACCAGCTTCACCAGCCATACCGCCGCAAAGACCCCCACGATATTCGCCACCAGAGCGCAGGGCAACGTATAGCGAGTCTTTTTGATGCCAATGGAGAGAAAATAGAGGCTCATGGTATAAAATACCGTTTCCGTGCAGCTCATCATCACCGAAGCTGTCCTGCCAATAAAAGAATCGGGGCCATATGTAGAAAAAATATCTGTCAGAAGCCCCGTTGCCGCCGAAGAGGACACTAGGCGCACGATGCTCAGGGGTGCCAGCTCCGCAGGAAAATGGATGGCTTCTGCCGCAGGGCGGATCAATTCCACCAAGATCTCCAGCAAGCCCCCTGCCCGCATGACCTCTACCGCCATGATGAGACCGATGAGGGTAGGCAGGATGTCCAAAACCGTTTGCAGCCCTTCCTTTGCCCCTTCCAGAAAGACTTCGTAAATATCCACTTTTTTCAAGCAGCCAAATACCACGATGAACAGCACCGTCACAGGGATCAGAAAATCGGATATGGTCAAAAGGATACGCATTTCACATCCTCCTTTCCAGAAGCTTTGCCGCAAAAATGCCCACCAGCGTGGTGATCAGGGTCGCCACAATGCCTACCCCCACGATCTCCGCCGGGTTTTTGGAGCCAAATTCCGTCCGATAGGCCAGGATATTCACCGTCACCAGCTGCAGGGAAGTCATATTGACCGTCAGAAACATGCACATGGCAGAGGATGCCGTCCCTTCCTGCTCCCGATTCAGCTTTTGCAGCTCCTTCATGGCCATCAGCCCTGCCGGGGTCGCCGCCCAGCCCAGACCAAGGAAATTTGCCACAAAATTGGTGGCTATGTATTTGCGGGCCCGATGGCTGCGGGGGATCGTGGGAAACAAAAAATCCATGATGGGCGTCATTTTTCCCGCAAGGGCATCGATCATGCCGCCCCGCTCCGCAATCTTCAGCACCCCTGACCAAACAGCTACCACCCCTGCCATGGTGAAAGCCAACTCCATAGCAGATTTGCCCCCGCCGATGACCGCTGCCGTCACCATATCCATCCTTCCCAGAAATACCCCCGTCAGGATGCCACCAATGACAAAGAACCCCCAGATCCCATTCAGCATAGACTTCACTCCCTTCCGTCCAGTTTATGCCGAATGATTTCCTTCCATGAAATTAAGTTTTCTCCTTATGATGCAGAATAGTAAAATTTTTCCATTTTCGTCGATTTATGTTGAAAAAAATTTTTTCTTGTGTTAAGATTTAGTTAAGATTTTTTACAACCGCAGAAAAAATAATAGGGGGAAGCAAATACATGAAATCAACCGGTATCGTAAGAAAAGTGGACGAATTGGGAAGAGTTGTTCTGCCTATCGAGCTTCGCCGCAATATGGGGATCGAAATCAAGGATTCTCTGGAGATTTTTGTAGAAGAAAACATGATTATTTTGAAAAAATATGAGCCTGCTGATATCTTCACCGGCAGTATGGATGATCTGATCGATTACAAAGGAAAAAAAGTATCCAAGGCTTCCATTCTGGAAATGGCAAAGCTGGCAGGCCTGGATATCAAATGAATTTGACCCAAAGAAAGGACGGAAAAAGCCGTCTTTTTTTATTGACAAGACGCCATACGCCCCATAAAATAGGGATATCCTAGATGATTCGTATGCGAAACAAATAACAAGAAAGGCGTGATCCCAATTATGAATCTGACATTCCAAGGCAGTGAAAATTACGTAGCCAGCGAAGAGCTGATGCGTTCCGTCAATATCGCCATCGCCCTGCAGAAACCTCTGCTCATCAAAGGCGAACCCGGCACAGGCAAGACCATGCTGGCAGAAGCCATTTCTCAGGCGCTGGGCAAAAAACTCATCATCTGGAACATCAAATCCACCACAAAGGCCCAGGATGGTCTGTATGTTTACGACGTAGTACAGCGTCTGTATGATTCCCAGTTCGGCAACGAAGGGGTGGACGATATTGCAAAATATGTAAAGCTGGGCAAGCTGGGGGAAGCCTTCAGCAGCGATGAGCAGGTCATCCTGCTGATCGACGAGATCGACAAGGCCGATCTGGAATTCCCCAACGACCTCTTATGGGAGCTGGACAAGATGGAATTTTACATCCCCGAAACAAAGGAGACCATCAAGGCAAAACAGCGCCCCATCGTGATCATCACTTCCAATGCGGAAAAGGAACTGCCCGATGCTTTCCTGCGCCGCTGTATCTTCCACTATATCGAATTCCCCGATGCGGAACAGATGGAAGAAATCATCAAAGTGCATTTCGACCATGTGGAAGAAAACGTGCTGAAACAGGTTCTGGCTACCTTCTACTGGATCAGAGGGCTGTATAACATCCAGAAAAAACCCAGCACCTCCGAGGTCATTGACTGGATCCGTGCGCTGGAACTGGGCGGTGTGCCTTCCTATAAGATCAAAGAAACCGTTCCTTTCGCAGGGGTACTGCTGAAAAAGAACGAAGATATCGACACCATGAGAAAATACCTGAAGTAAGTAGGTGAATCGCTGATGTTTACTTCATTTTTCTATCTTCTTCGTGCCAGAGGGCTGAAGGTTTCCCTGAATGAATGGATGTCCCTCATCGAAGCATTGGACAAGGGGCTGCATCATTCCTCCTTCACAGGATTTTATTACCTTTGCCGCGCCATTCTGGTAAAAAGCGAAGCAGATTTTGACAAATTCGACGGTGCCTTTCTGGAATATTTCAAAGATATGGAGCGAGCCTCCGATGAACTGCCCAAGGAACTTCTGGATTGGCTGAACAAACCCAGAGAAGAGCTGGACGGCAGCTTCAGCGAGGAAGACCTGCTCCGCAATATGGGCCTGCCGGAGGATGTGATCCAACAGATGTTCTTGGAACGGCTGAAAGAGCAGCATGAACAGCATAACGGCGGTTCCAAATGGATCGGCACCAGAGGGGCTTCCCCCTTCGGCAACAATGGTCAGATCGACAAAGGCATCCGTGTCGGCGGCGAAAGCAAAAAGAAAAGCGCCTTCCAAGTGGCAGGGGAAAGAAAATTCCGGGATTTCCGTGAGGATAATGTGTTGGATACCCGTCAGTTCCAGATGGCCTTCCGCCGTCTGCGGCAGTTTTCCGCCCGTGCCGACGAAGCCAGAACGGAATTCGATATCGACGGCACCATTCGGGAAACCTGCGATAATGCCGGCAGCCTGAAGGTGGTTTACGATAAACCCAGAAGAAATACCGTGAAAGTCCTGCTTCTGATGGACAGCGGCGGCTCTATGGATTATTACAGCCGCATGTGCTCCGCCCTCTTCCAGGCGGTCCGCAATTCCAACCATTTCAAGGATCTGCAGGTATTCTATTTCCACAACTGCATCTATTCCAAAATCTTCAAAGACCCTCGGATGCGCCCTGCTTCCGCCATCCCCACAGATTGGATTTTGCAGAATATCAGCAGCGAATACAAGGTCATCATCGTGGGGGATGCCCAGATGGACCCTTACGAGCTGATGGAAGGCAGCTGGTACAGCTACGGAGCCAGAGACAAGACCCCCGGCATCGAATGGCTGCGCCGCTTCAAGGAAAAATATCCCCATATCGTATGGCTGAACCCTTCCGAACGGCCCTATTGGGGCGGCTGGTGGGCAAAAACCTACGATATTCTGGCAAAGGAATTCGATATGTATCGCCTGACCTTGGACGATTTAAACGTTGCATTGAAAAAATTGATGGTAAGTCGCTAAAAACAAAAAGAGTCCGAAAGGACTCTTTTTTATGATTTCGCCGCCAGCTTCTTTCTGTATGTAAAGGAAGAAGGATGGTTTCTGCCGATGAGGACATAGACCAAAATCGACAGAATATTGAACACCGCCATAATGACGAACATTTTATTGTAGCCAAAGGATGAGATCAGCACCCCTGCGATGCCGCCGCCCACGCCGATGCCGATATCATAGGCACAGAGGAAGGTGGAATTGGCACTGCCCCGGTTTTCCGGAGGAGCGATAGCCACCGCCATGGACTGCAGCGCCGGCTCCAGACCGCCAAAGCCAAAGCCGGACAGCACCGCCGCCAAAATATAAGTCACCGTATTGGGGCAAAGACCCAACAGCAGGAAAGCCGCAAACATGGCGATATTGCAGCTATAAGCAAAGATGCTTTCCCCGTGCTGGTCGGTCACCTTTCCCGCCGTCAGACGCATCACCAGTACTGTCACCGCCATGATGGCAAAGAAAATGCCGCCGCTGGGCAAATGCTGTTCTACGGCAAATTTTGCCGCAAAGTTTTCCAATGCACCATAGGTAAACATAAAGATCAGCGCCGTCAGGGATGCAGGAATGGCATCCTTATCCAGCAAGCCCTTGATGTTCAGGGGCTTTTTCTGTACTTCGATCTTAGGGGTTTTCAGCATCAAAAACAGCACCAGTGCTATGGCGATGGAAACGGCACCAAAGAGGAACAGCATCCCAAAGCCCATCTTTTCCATCAGTGCCAGCCCCACCGCAGGGGCCACCGCCGTTGCCATGGCCGTCGCCATGCCGAACATGCCCATCCCCTCCGCAAAACGGGGACGGGGGATGATATCTGTGGCAATGGTAGCCGTAGATGTATTGGAAAAGGCCAGAGAAGCCCCATGTACCATACGGCAGACAAAAGCCAAAAATAATGTGCCCAGCACCAGATAGCCAATGGGCATCAGCATCATGCCGCACAGCCCCACGATGAGGATGGCTTTTCGCTTGCCGTTATCTAGCATCCAGCCGATGAAGGGACGGCAAAGCACCGCTACAATGGAAAACATCGCCGCCGCCATGCCCGCCACCGCTTCCGAACCGCCCAGATACTCGATGTAGAAGGGGAATGTTGACAAAATAGACAGGTGATTCAGGAATACCAGGAAATTGATGATGATAATAAACACAAAATCCCTGCTCCACAGTTTTACTTCCTTTTGCAAAAGAATGACCTCCTTTTTTCAAATAAAAATTTTTCCGGATAAAAAGAAAGAGCTGCTCACACACCAATCACAATCGGATTTACGCGTGTAAGCAACTCATTGCAATTCTTTTATACCACAAAATTTCTCCGGATGTAAGTAAAATTTTCTCTTTTTGGCAAAAAAATACACCCCTGTCGCTGCAGAGGTGTATTTTTTTGGAGATGTATTTTGACAGACCAAAGGGTCTTAGTCGACCTTAACTGTCCAGCCGAAGGGATCTTCTTTCAGGCCCCACTGCACGCCTGTCAGCTCGTCATAAACCTTCTGAGTCATTTCGCCAATTTGATTATGATTTACAACAACCTTTTCATCGCCGCGAACGAAGCCGCCGATGGGTGTTACAACAGCCGCTGTGCCGCACATGAAGGCTTCCTGCACCGTGCCGTCTTTGCAGCCTTCCATCAATTCATCTACTGTGATCTTGCGTTCCACCGTTTCCATCCCCCAGCTCTTTGCCAGTTCCAGAATGGATTTTCTTGTAACGCCGGGCAGGATAGAGCCATTCAGTTCGGGTGTTACCAGCTTGCCATTCCAAACGAACATCAGGTTCATGCCGCCGCCTTCTTCTACATATTTCCGTTCAACACCATCTACCCATACAACCTGAGAATAACCCTTTGCCGCTGCCTTTTCACCGGCTCTTGTGGCTGCTGCGTAGTTACCGCCGCATTTTGCATAGCCTGTGCCGCCGCGAACCGCGCGAACGTCGTCCATTTCGATCAGCATATCCACGGGAGCCAGACCGCTCTTATAATAGCTGCCTACTACGCAGGCGATCACCATAAATGTGGCATGGGAGATGCCATGCAGTGCCAAGTCTGCATCTGTACCAAACAGGAAGGGACGCAGATACAGGGAAGTACCATACTGATCGGGTACCCAGTCTTTTTCTACTTCTACATATTTTCTCAGATATTCCACTGCATCATCCACATCGAACTGGGGCAGGCACAGTCTTTCTGCGGAATTATTCATACGTTTGAAGTTTTCCCGGGGGCGGAACATCTGCACCGTGCCGTCGGGCTTGCGGTATGCTTTCAGGCCTTCAAATACCTCTGCGCCATAGTGGAACACCAGGGCAGCAGGATTCAGGGAGATATCATCAAAGGGAACGATGCGGGCATCATGCCAGCCCTTTTCCGCATCCCATTCCATCATAAACATATGATCTGTGAAGGCTACGCCGAAGGGCACTGTAGCAGGGTCGGGTTTTTTCTTGGGGTTTGTTGTTTTTGTCACTTTTACTTCCATCATAGTTGTTCTCTCCTTTGTTTCTTCTTGAATTTTTCTTTTGTATGTTGTATGTATGATTATTTATTTTCTTCTACGAATTTGATATTGCCGCGGATAACATCGCAGGATTTTTTGAATTCCGCCTTTTCCGCTTCATTCAGAGAAAGTTCTACAACCTCTTCCACGCCGTTTTTGCCGATAACGCAGGGCACGCCCACGAATACATCTGTTTCGCCGTATTCCCCGCAAAGCTCTGCGCTGGCAGGCATGATCTGCTTTTCATCATGCAGGACGATCTGCACCATACGGGCTGCCGTGGTGGCAATGCCATATTCTGTACAGAATTTGCCGGAGAATGTGACCCAGCCGCCGCCGATGGATTCTTTCTGCAGAGCATCTTTGTCGAAACGGAAACGTTCATCGGTTTTCGCCCATTCCTCCAAGGATTTGCCCCGGAAGGAAACATTGCTCCATGCGGCAAATTGCTGATTGCCATGTTCCCCCAGCATATAGGCTGTAATAGATTTATGGTCGATGCCGGTCTGCCTTGCCAGTGCAGATAACAAACGGGAGGTATCCAAGCCTGTGCCTGTGCCGAAAACACGGCCACGGGGCAGGCCTAAGCCCTTCGCCAACTGCTGTGTGACAACATCACAGGGATTCGTAATGTTGACAACAACACCGTCAAAACCGGAAGCCTTTACCTTGTCCACATAGCTGTTGACCGCAGGGACCGTAAACTTCATTTCATCGGTTCTGTCCTGATTTGCCCGCAGGATCTCGATCTTGCCAATGCTGTTGACGATCACATCGCAATCCCCCAGATCTTCATAGGAGCCTACACTGACTGTCACTCTGTGGGGCAGATAAGCCACGCTGTCCCGCAGATCCTGACATTCGCTGTTTACCTTTTTTTCATTGACGTCCACCAGTACCAGTTCATCGGCAATGCCTTGGACAGCCAGGCTGTATGCCACATGGGCACCCACATGACCCAGACCGATGATACCAACTTTTCTTGTTTTCATCTGTATTTCCTCCATTCTGTTTGAATGCTTCTTTTGTTGTATGGATTTTCTCTCAATGTTTTTCTTTTGTATATTTCTCTCTTAATTTTTTTCTTTTGTATCTTTTTCTTTTGTAAAATTTCTTCTTTTGTAAAGTTTTATATCACATCCCGAAATTTGGGAAGAGGATATGCGTATAGATCATAGCCAGAACCATATATTCCAGCAGCAGAACGCCGAATACCACAATACCTTTTCTCAGAACTTCGCCCTCTCTGCCGATGATATCGACGGTGGCGCAGGCTGCAACGACATTATTGGGGCAAATCATATTGCCCAGAGAGCCGCCGGCATTCTGTCCCGCAAAAACAGTGACGGGGTTCAGACCCAGCATATTGCAGGCATCTACGTGCATGGGCGCAAACATGATATTGGAGCCTAAGCCTGTGCCCGTTGCAAAGGAACCGGATGCACCGATGAGAACTGCCGCCGCGGGATAGAAGAAGCCCGCTGCCCCTGCAATGGTGGTTGCGATGACTGTCATCATGCCCGTATCGGCACTCTGCATGATATAGGATACGGTCAGCAGAGAACCCATGGTAACCATAACGGGGATGACACGCTTCAGGGTCTGCCCCATAGTATCGGCAAAGCCTTCCCAGCTAACCCCCAGAATCACACCGCCTGCTGCCGCACAGAAGAATACCACGCAGTCTACCCAAACGATATAGCCAAAGGTGGTCAGGATAGAGAAGGGTACGGTATAGCGCACCACAGGGAGCAGTACCACCAGCAGCAGATAGGGTGACAATGCACGGAAGGAAGAATAGCGTCCTTCTTCTGCACTGTCAAATTCTGCCTGATACAGATATTCTTCAGGAGTATTGATTTTGAACACCTTCAGATATACCACAGAAAGGACGATGGACAGCAGCCCTGTGCCAAGGCTGGTGATTTCGGGGCCAATGAAATTAGAAATCCCAAACATCAGCAGGCAGGTGGTGACCCCGGCAAAGGTCAGATAAGGAATAATACCCTTAAAGCCCTTTTTGCCAAAGGCAATCATTACAATCAGGAAGGGAATGATGAGAACACCGAACATGTGAATCCTGCCGACCATGGAGGAGTTCAAAGCCGCTGTACTCAGCCCCTGTTCCACCAGATAATTGCCGCCTGTGATGGTGGTCAGGCCTGCGCCGCCCCAGGAGCAGGGAGTGGTATCCCCCATAAGGGCAACCACAATGGCTGTCAGGGGATGGAAGCCAAGACCCACCAGGAAAGGTGCCGCGATGGCTGCGGGGGAGCCTGCCCCTGCTGCCCCTTCCAAAAAGATGGGAACCATCATACCGGCGATGACCAGCTGGGCTCTTCTGTCACGGGTAACACCTGCCAGTGTTTTCTGCACCTGACGGATGGCTCCTGTATGCTGCATCAGGTTCAGCAGCAGGAAGGAGGAAAAGACCAGCATCACGATCTTCGCGCTCTCCTTGATGCCTTTCCAGAGCAGTGCATCTGTATTTGTGACCATTTCCTTGAATGCCAAAGACTGGATATTAAAATAAGTAAATGCAATGAGGATCGTATACACCAGCGCCAAAGGGGCCACCTTCATAGCCGGCTTTTTCAGAAAAAGGATCCCCGCCAATACAAATAACAGGGGGCTCAATGCCATGAAAAAAGTCATAGTAACATCTCCTTAAAAATCTTTTGTACATTTCTTTGCTTTCTCTTTTGTTTTTCTCTGTTGTTTCTCTTTTGTGCATTTCCATTTGGTTTTTCTTTTGTATGCTTCTGTGTTTTTCTTTTGTATCTATGCAATGTTCTTTTACTTCCTTCGGGAAACAAAAAAGACCCAGGGCCAAATGCCATGGGTCTGGGAACACAAACATATCATGCAGGGTTCTTCGCAAAGAGAGCTTTCATTTTTGCACATGACAATCGGCGCTATTCTTCTTTTCATTCAAAATACCAATGACCAGAATCGTAACGCTAATTAGCAGGGCAGCAAAACCATATGCAGTTGTCGTGAATGTAGGATTCATCATAACGCATAACCTCTTTCCAAAAAACTGATAAAAAAAAGATATCACTTTATTTTTTGTGCGTCAACGTGTAAAACAGCAAGGATTTTTACCCTTT
>SFGI01000033.1 GCA_004557645.1 [Eubacterium] saphenum
AAAAAACTTTTCGTGAAGATCATCCATCACGCCGTTTTCGCCCAGGGAATGATACTGCGTCCAGCAGTTATCAAAACTCTCCCTGGCGTAGATGGGCGCATACCCTCTTTCACTCCACTTGTTATAGTCTGCGATCATCTGGCTGCGAAGAAGGGCCTGCACGCCTTTTTTGACTGCCATATTATCGGCGGCATTCTTTTTCACCATAGAATGGAGATATTGGAACCCGCCGAGGATGATGGTCGGCACACCCAGCAGACATAAAATCTGATAGACTGTCATTTCCTCACTCCTCTCAAGTCGTTCCAGACGCCACCGCGGCCTGTTCCGTTGTTACATGATGAGGATTGCTATGGTCGTTCAAATGGGCCTGTAATGCAGCCATGACAGCAGATGCGTTCACATACGCGTTGGAAGCAAGATGACCGCTTCGCACGCCAGATGTAACGGAAGAAGCCAGCGTCGGCATGAAATCTCCCAATTCCACCTCGTTATACTGTTCCAGAATGCAATCCCATTCATAAGAAATGACCCTCGCCTTTTTGTGAAATCCAATCTTACTGTGGATGACCGTAACGATATCCCCCAGCTGCACATCTTCCAGAATAGCGTATTCCTTGTATTCCACTGTTTTGGACAAAGGAATGAAATCCACTTTGATATTCACCATGGGAATGTCAATACCTCCGTCCAACAGTGCTTGTGCTTCTTCCCTCAGTTCTGCAACGGTCTTATTTTCATCCTCCAAGGTGTAGATTTTCGGATAAAGATACGCACCCAGATAGGGGCTGTCCACGGTGGCAGATCCATTCTTCCCGTAACACTGGATACGGGTCTTGACTTCGCTTTCATCCTGCGTCACTTCCAGCCCGATCAGGTTTTTACCGTAGCGAATGGCAACGTCCCTGTCCTGCCCCATACTGGTTTTCATGGATACGTTGAAATGATCTCGTAGAATCTCCCCGCCGAAGCCTTTGACAAAACTGGTTGTATCGTCATCATCTGACAAAAGAGCCTGTATGGGGTTCATTCTGCCAGTTGTCAGCGTACCAGGCTGGGAAATATCTGTGGTGAATGTAAATGGCATGGGATAGGCAAAGGCTCCCTGTAACGCCGACAAGGCCCCAGAAGCCATACCAGAATAGGAAATCGGCTGGCACTGGTTGTCCAGCAAATCATAAAAAATATGTCTGGCGTTGACCGTTATTCCCTGCATATCTGGGCGTGTGCGGTAGATGCGGAAGGGCTGTCTTCCTCTGGGCGTAGATGCGTAGAGGATGCTCCCTTCCTCAATCCGTTTCCATTTGCCGTCATCGTCATAGGGGTGTTCTAGTTCCAATTCAAAAGCACCGTTCAATTCTTCCGTTACAATACAAGAGGCTGGAAGCAATGCACCCAGCCCTAAAGTATCGAAAGTTCGTGCAGTTTTTTCATGAATGGTAACCATGCCATCACCCCATCAGTGCAATCAGTTCGTTATACTGTTCTTCGGTAATTCTGTTACACAGCAGGTACACATCCATCTTGTTTTTCAATTCTTCCTCATCGTATGTACCTCTTGTGATTTTATTTTTCAGCAATGTATAAATCATGTCTTTTCCTCCTTATCCTAAATTTGCTTCCAGCAGGCAGGCTATGTATTCCGCAGTCAGTGCGGTGTCAATAGCGATCTGCTCCTGTTCTGTGAGTGATTGCGGTGTCGGTTCTGGCTCATGAACATTTGCAGCCTGTGTGATAATCATACCATTTGCGTAGGTATCTTTTCGCATTTCCACACCATTTTCATTGATGAACGTTTCTGTTTTGGTAATTCCCATGATCAAATACCCCCATTATGTTTGTACGATATACTGCAATGCATAAGTCCCTGTTAAAGAAGATTTTGTATTGTTAGTAAGTTCAAGGCTTTCACTAAAATATAATTCCCATAGTGTATTAGAATAAAAACCGCAGTCTGTTCCATCCACTTTTACAGACATGTCGCTTACTGCATTTGGTGATCCGTATATCAAAACCCGTCCAGAACCTTCTATTTTTGTTGTATTCCCACCTTTAGCAACACTTCCTTTAACAGTTTGTGTAAATTTCTTTGTCTGTGCTGTTACGCCAGCAATCTCATCTGAAGTTTTGCCAATAAGATGATTCAACTTCGCCATTGCAGTACCAGAAGAACCGCTTCCGCCTGTGTCATCCGTTTTACCAATCAAATCCAACACACCCTGCACACTGGCATTTGCCAGTGCATCCGCATTCACACGATATACAGCCTCCAACATCTGCCAGAATGTCGTTGCCGGAACAGATGCAGCAGTTTCCCCGGATTCCCCAAAGCTCTCAACCATGGTAGTCATCAGATCGTAGGCTTCATAAAGGTTCTGGAACAGCACTACTAATGCGCCGTATTCGTTGGAGGATTCGACACTGCCATTCGTCCGCAGGTTTGTTGTCACATCTATTTTGAATACCTTCGTGGACAAAATCTCTTCTGTCCCCCTCCAGATGGAGACCTGCGCTTCCAACGTACCTTCCTTCGCCAGTGCCTGTGTGGAAAGCAGAAATTGACAGCGCCCCCTTGCCGCTTCTGTGATTTCCCCATCGTTGAAAAATTCCTCTAATGGGTTCGTGTTCGGGCGGCGCATATAGATGCGTACCGTGTGCCCCGTCAGGTCGATGGGGATGCCGTTGTTGAATAAATAGATATCCAGATAACGGCTGTTCTGGTCGCCCTGCACCTCTGTTACAATGTCGTTGAAGCCACCGCTCACATCCAACCTCATTTTGTTATATGTTTTCGCCATATCCTCACTCCTTTCAAAAAAACCGCATCAAAAAAGCACATCCTTTTTCAGATGCGCCGTTATTGACAGAACTCTTTGTGTTTGTTATGATAACAATAAGAAAGGATTACCGCTTCCTCAAGGCGGCTAGTCCTAAATGGGTTTTGCCGTCTAACTTGTCAGGTTAGGCGGTCTTTTTTTATTTCCGTTTGTTTTGCAACAAGGAAATGATTCCGATGATTACAAGACAAAAAGCAAATAAGCCCTCATATGTAACCATAGGCGCCACCTCCTTTCGGGGGAAGTGACCAACCGCCAAGCGATAATCCTCGCTCAAATCATACCATAGTTTTCCTTTTTCGACAACATCAGAGCCAACGCCACTTTGGCTGAATCTCTATCTTTGTTACGTTCCCAGTCCAGCTGATGGCATTTTCGCCAACCTCGAAACGGGGGAAGGTTTCTCCGCCGTATTTGCTGTTCTGGTTCATGTTCCCTTTGAATACTTCCATCATTTCGCTGTCGATGGTGATGCTTTCGTTCACGCCGTACAGGGGGAAATCTGTTCCGTTGATGCTCAGTGTGATATCCCCGCTGCCGTATACCGTGATGATGGGTTCCGAATAGACCGTACCGCTGTTTCGGATGATGGTGGGGGCGGTCAGTTCCAGATCATCCCGGAATGGGTTGGCTCTGTATTTGAATGGCTGTACCTTGAACTGCAGCAGGAAACTGTTATACAAATAAATCTGATCGGCAATGGAAATCTTGTTGTAAATAGATGCCTGATAGACCTTATCCGGCTCTGTGGACAGGATCAATTCCCCTGCCCCGTTGAGCCATGCCACAATTTCATCCAGTCTGTCGCTTCCTCTTGTACCACACTCTATAGAAATAACGTATGCATCATAGGTTTCTTCATCCTGTGTCAGATTGCCGCTTCTGCCGGGAATCTCGATCTCCTCCACCCTTCTGGCAGGGCGTACCCGTTGGGGTGCGGAAGAGATCAGGATACCATAATCCTTACTGTTTTTTCCTTTGAATCTGAACCATCCCATTTATGCGCCTCCTTTCGCCAATGCGTTTCGTCTGCGGGCAAATTCCATTTCCTGCATCATGCTGGGAATAGCTTCCTTGCTGTCATTGTGGAAATGCTCGATCTGCAGGATCGTATCCCCTTCCTGATAGGTCGTTGTGGTAGTCGTGTAGTTTGTGGCACCTCTGGCCTGTACGGCAATATCCCCGGTCAGCTTCTGCATACCATCCTGCATGGCGGCTTTCATCCGTTCATAGGCATTTGCCATTCGTCTTTCCAGACCTGTAGAGAGGCTTTCGCCGATATCTGCAGAAACTGTTTCCATACGATCAGACCAGCCAACACCGATGCCCTGGGCCATGTAGTCGCCGATCTCTGCCATCACGCGTGAAGGGGAATTGATATCCAGATCTTTTTTCGCTCTGCGAACCGCATCCGCAATGACCTTCGCCACTGCATTGACTACGCCGCTTCGCCCATCCTCGATGCCCTTGGCAACGCCGTCCATCATCATTTCGCCAACGTCTCGGAACTCCTTGTAGAATCCCTCGATCAAAGAAATCAGCGTATCTTTCAGCTCTTCGATGTATTCCGTCAGAACAGGTTCCTGCTCTTTCATCCCATCGATGATCTGCAGCATATTTCCTTCTTTGGTGGCATCGCTGGCACCTTCTACGGCACCGGACACAGCATCCGCAAGGGTCGCACCAATGGCAGAGCCATCCGCTTCCAAACCTGCTTTCAGGCTTTCGGATGCCTCTGTACCAACGTTGTAAAACTCTGCTTTCACTCCATCCAGAAATGCGGGAAGCTGCCCTGTATAGGACTGTTCCAGTGCGTCAAATTCATTTTTGTAGAATTTCTCTGCAACGCTCTGGGCGGCCTGCTGTTTCTGTTCGAAAAGGCTCACATATTTGTCGAATTTTGTATCGGACATGGAGATCAGTTTATCCATGTAGTCCATGGCATCCTTCACACCCATGCCGGAAATCTCGTTCAACAGACCATCAGAAATGCCTTTTTCTTTCAGCTTGTCGGTGGCTTCACCGTATTTTTCCAGCTGTCTGATATCGTCTTTGATATCGCCAAGTTTGAATAATTCATTGCCTTCTTCTGTCTTGACCCTCTCAAACAGGTCACCATAGTCGGAAAGCTTGCTCTGTAAACCCTCCTGCTTTCGCTCGATGGATTCCAGTGCGGATTCATATTCCTGCTGGAATTGTCTCAGCATAGAAATGCGGTCCTGCAAAGCTGCCTGCTCCGCATCACGGGCGGCTTTCGCCTGCTTTTTGTTCCAGTCCGCCTCGATTTCAGCTATTTCCTTCTGGATCTTCTGTTTATTCTTCTTTTCAGCCTTATTCAGTTCTTCATGTTTTTCCGCAAGCTGCTTCTTATACTGTTCCAGTTCTTCCGCCGCCTGAATCTCATCTGCCTGTTTCTGCATTTCTTTCAGGGCGGCATTGTTTTTGGAAAGCTCGCTTTTCAGCACATCACCGACCTTCTTGGCTGTTCTCCTGGCATAATCCACTGCAGTTTCCGTTCCTGCCATGGCAGAAACGATACCATCCGTCACGCTTTCCGCAGCATCGATAGCTTCCTGTCCGCTTTCCGTGATACCGACAGCGATACCTTCGCCGATTGGTTTCCCGATTTCATCTCGCATCAACTTGGAAGGGGAGTTTATCCTAAATCCGCTCTTCAGCTTATCCAGCACAAAGTCCTTTGCTTCTCCTGCGACCTTTCCAAGGTTTTTGAATCCATCTTTGATGCCATTGATAATACCATCAATGATATTTTTGCCGATGTTCTTCAGTTCTGTTTTGAACTCATTAAGACCGAATTTTTCCTTGAACTTGGCAAAGGTTTCCGTGGCGGCGGTTTTCATGGATTCACCCATGCTGGTAATGCCGTTTTTGATACCAGTAATAAGCTGTTTGCCCAGATTCAGCCACTGGAATGCCATGAACGCAGAAACAATAGCTTCAATGATTTTGGGGATATTGGATACCAAAACAGGAATGTTCTGAATCAACCCTGCCGCAAATCTTGTAATGATGTAAAGAGCTGCATCCAGCAGTCTGGGTGCATTGTCATTGATGACATTAGCGATATTGATAACGATTTCAGGAATCTTCTCGATTAACTGTGGAATAGCATTTATGATGCCCTGTCCGAGAGCCAGAATGATATCAATACCCGCCTGCAGGATGGTATCTGCATTAGATGTCAGGTTTTCCACCAGTGCGGCAATGGTTTCCACAGCCACAGGCACCATTTCTGGCAGGCTTTCTGTAATGCCGTCTGCCAGAGAAACAATCAGGCTTGCCGCAGTGTCCGCAATCATGGGAAGCAGTTCCAAGATTCCAGAGCCCAGTGTGCTGATAATAGACAGCGCACCTTCCGCCAGGCTGTCTCCGTTTTCCTGGATACCTTCTACCAGACTGCCTACTGCCTGCACACCAAGTTCCACCAGATTCGGCAGAAGTTCATTTGTCAGTGTTGGCAGTGCCGCCGCAATCTCCGGTGCCAGTCCGGCTACCAGTTTCCCCATGCCTTCGATCACAACACCGATTCTGGGCAGAAGGTTTTCGGCAACAGTGCCGACACTTTCAATGAAATTGCTCAACAGGATATCAAAATCCTGCGTATCATCCGCCATGCCGACCATCAGGTTTGTCCAGGATGCTTTCATGCTGGCAATGCTGCCTTGAATGGTTGTGCTGGCTTCCTTGGCTGTAGTACCAAGCTGTTCACTGACTTCTCTGCCAGTGTTTTTATAGATTTCCGCTGCTTCTTCTGCAGTTCGTCCAGAAATTTCCATTTCACCCTGAATCACATGGATGGCTTCCACGATATCCGCATAGGAAGAAATATCGTACTTGATACCGGATAGCTTCTCTGCTTCCTGCAACAGTCTCTGCATTTCTTCCTTGGTGCCGCCATAACCCAGTTTCAGATTATCCAGCATAGTATAGTTCTGCTTCGCAAACCCCTGATATGCATTCTGGATGAGTTCCATACTGGTGCCCATCTTATTGGCATTATCCGCCATATCTGTGATGGCCTTGTTGGCTACCTGTGCAGCCGCATCCGTATCACCGCCCAAGCTCTGCAGCAGGCTTGCAGAGAAGCTTGTAACGGTCTCCATATAGGCATTGGCGGATAATCCAGCCGTTTTATAGGCGTTATCTGCATAGGACTGTACCAAATCCGCACTCTTGTCAAATAGAGTTTCCACGCCGCCTGTCAGCTGTTCATAATCTGCGTAGGCATTGATACACGCAGTACCTAATGCCGCAATCCCGGCAGATGCAGTACCTACCGCCGCCGCTGTGGCCTTCATAGTGGTGCTTACTGCACTGCCAAGGCTTTTCAGCTTGCTTTTAAAATCGTTGTCATCACCTTTGATTTTGATAACAACAGAGCCGTTTTCTGCCAATGGTTTCACCTCTCTTCGTTGGTGTTGGTGTCGTCATCGGCAACTCAGGCTCTACTTGACGTTTATCTTGATTTCAAATACTTTCTTGCATTTTCGCCCTTTACAGCGTAAAAAAAGCCCTTTACACACAGCATCCTTGTTGTATGTAATGGGCATTTCATAACCGCAGTAGGGGCATTTTACTTTTCCTTCATGCACTTCATCACCTCGTCTACCTTCCCATCCCCCATCAGGGCAGCTTCCAGCGCAGACCGATGTTTTTCCATCCGTTCCGGCAGGGGAAGTTCGTAATGCCGCTTCATGGCATTGTAGTAGTCCTTCTGTGCCTGCGGCATATCGCCTTTGATCTCTACCGCCCGACAGCGCATGACCTCTTTTATCACCCTGTCATCCTCAAAGGATTCAAACAGAGCCATAAACTGCCACCAGTGCAGGTTTGTACAGCTTAAATCAATGCCGTATTGGGTCAGGAACGCCCCGTAGATAAGCCCTGCATCATGGGTGAAGGAATAAATAGGCGGCTGGTAAACATCCTCTCCTGCGGCTTGTCCACACCGTTTCCGAGGCTTCTCTTTCCTGCCGCATTGCCAGAAGAAACACATCTTTTCCACAGCAATATCAACCTCTGCAGGGATGCAGCCGTAAAACAGAAGCAAAGCCTGTTCCGCTTTCTCCGCCTCCGTCAGGCTGTCGGAAGAGAAAATCTCCTCCAATTCCAGCATGGTGCGAAAATCAGAGGAGATTTCATATTCTTTTCCGCCGATCAGAAAGGAAGTGGGAAGATTTCCTGTCAGAAGTTCTTTCATTTTCTTCTGGCCGCCCTGCGTTCAGCCCTTTCTCTGGCTCTGCGGGCTTCTCTGTTCTCCACGGCTGCCTGAGCCATGGAAACGGGCGCCTGAGTACCAAGAGGAACAGATGCAGGATTTGTATGTACTGCCGTTCTGGCTGCATGATATTCTTTTACTTCCTTGGAAATATACGCAATCATATCCATGCAGTCGTAAATATCCAGCGTTCTTTCTGCTTCGATGGCATCCATGGTGCTTTCGCCGAGGATATCATCCAAAATATTCAGCATAAAATCAGTACCTTTGTCGATGTCCTTTACATCGTCCATATTTTCGCCGAAGGATCTCATTTCTCTGCCGATTTCTTCCAAACGTTTTACGAATGTAAGGTCACCGGGTACATAGGCTTTCACCCCTGCAATATCCAGTTCGATCTCATGCTTGCGAAACTCAAATCTTCCCATTCTTCATTCCTCCTTATGCTTCGTCTGCGGGTGTAAATGTTTTTGTTGTAGTGTTGAACTCGCCATCGATGAAGTCGCCCACGCCATTCAGATTGCCGGTCACCTTCATCACGCCGCCGCCCTCGCCGGCAATAGAGGAAATCTCCACGGCAACCTTGAATTTTCTTGCCGCAAAAGTATTCGGTTTCTCCGCGATAGGCTTGAACAGCTCCACTCTTACATAGTCCTTCTCTGCATCTGCCCCTGTTTTCTGATTTCTGCCGATGTCGTACAGTGCCATGACTGCAGCTTCATCGGAAATCATGTCGGAATCAAATGCAAATGTAGGCTGATACCCTTTGATGGTAGAGGTCTGCGCCTTCTGGTTGATATATGTTTTGGAATCCTTCTGGGCATTGGGGTTTTCGTCCAGTGTGTTGAAACCAACGCCCATCAGGGAATATTTTTCTTCGCTGCTTGCGCCTGTGTTCAGATAGTCCGCTACCTGAAATCTCATTACTGCTTCCATACTCTTTTCACTCCTTTACTTACTCTGGAAATATTCCAGTCTGCATTGAATTTGGTATCTTGCCTTGTTTTCATCAACGGCAAAGGCATAGCCAGAAGTCGTCGCTTCCATTGTCATTGCTTTCTTGCCTTCACCCAGATTTGGCAGGTTTCTTTCCATGGTCTGGGCCGTCAGCCAACGGGAAAAATCCTCGTAAAAGCCCAAATTATCCAGCTGCTGTCGGATTTTCTCCCCGTAAAACTCCCTGCTGGACAGAACGAATTCGAACTGTCGCACAGAGGAACCGTCCACATAGGAACGAACGGTTTCCTGTGCCGGCACAACCTCAATGGAATAACTGCGGGCATCTACAGGAAGAAAATCCACATTGATTTTGTCATTGGAAAGGGGCGGATAGGTTCGGATGAATTTCCGCACCTGCTCCATAATATTTTCTTTGCTCATTTGTTCCTCCCTTTCAAGTAGTTTTCAAAATCCTGCTCCACTTCTTTGCCGTGGTCTGCCATCATGCGCTTGTCCCATTGTTTCCCACGCATAGGTCCGCCATGGTAGTCGATATCCCGCCCGGTGTAGTGCTTCGGCGCACGTCCAGCCATGACTTCCCCCACATACTGATAGTGGGCATAAGGACCAGGGTAGATGATGCTGTCATCGGTCACCCTTGCGGCATTCACCATGTGGGCACCACTGCCGGCAGACATAGGCACATAGGGCTGGCATTTCCGCTCCACATCCTCCGCAAGGAACCGCTGTGCCTCTTTGCTTTCCCCCAAGCCATACTTTTTCAGGATTTTTCCAGTGTCGATGTTTACTTCTGCTTGGATTTTCATGCACCGCTCACCGCCCAATGCCGCAGTGTGCCACGGCGGTTATCCCCCACAGAAAGCACCGTGAAGTACTCTCTGCCTGAAAGGTCTGCCTGCTTTTCCACGGATTCCACCACACCACGGACGATGAAATCACCGTTTTTGATATTGATATCATGCATCACGCTTTCAGGAATCCTGACAGTGACCTTTGTGGCGCCTGTCAGCCCTTTGCTTTCCACGGCTGCTACCAGCTTGCCATGCCAGCTGACGCCTTCGATGACGGTGCAGGTGTAGGTATCCATATCCGTTTTCGGTTCATAACCATACTGCACAACGGTGATGGTTTCCGTACATCCTAACATCAGCCACACCCCCGATACATTAACCCTGTGTTTCCAAGGTAAAGAAATGCCGCCTGATACAGCCGCTGTTCGTCTGTCAGTGTATTGCTCACGCCTCTTGTGTAGGTTACAGAAATGCCATCGTTGGTTTCCTGCGAAACAACGCCGTTCTCATTCAGCAAATAAGCATCCGCCACCGCACAGCAGGCATCCTTTACCTTCGCCATGATGGCTTCATCCGTCACATCTGCAATACGGTCGAAGCACACACGATCCAGATAGGCGGAAGCCTGGCGGGAGAGGCGCATGAAATCCTCTACCGCCATGGTGCCGTAATAGCTGCCTTTGTAATATTCGTACTCCGCATAGATCATGGGGACACCCCCTTACTGTGCGCCATGCTGTTCTTCCGTAGCCTTTTTCAGAGCATCGATCTCCTTCTTCAGGGCTTCATTTTCCTTTTCCAGAGCTTTGTTTTCCTTCTCCAAAGCCTTGTTTTCCTTTTTCAGCTCCGCCATGGCATCCTGCTTGGGTTCACGCAGGACTTTGCCAGTTTTGGGATCTACTTCACAGAAGCCGGCAGCAAGCATTTCATCTACCCGCTCATCTGCCACACGGAGCTGTTTATTTCCTTTCATTACCATCTTCATGGGTCATTCCTCCTTACGCTTCTGTGTTGAACATGATGGCTGCTTTGCGCTTATTCAGGATGAATACATCATCATAGGATTCTTCAAAGTAGATATATTTCCCTTCGGAACCTGCGGAAGGTGCATCCAGCTGGGCAAAGGAATACTTTTCAGGTGTGATGACTGCAGAAGGATGGATCAGCAGCATGTTGATCTGCTTTGCACCAACGCCAGCCTTATAGCCCTCTGTGAAATCGTAGGCTGTTTTCATCAGGGCAGAAGGTACGGATTCAATCTGCACATCATCCAGAGAACGCACCGCACGGCTGATAGCGGATTCTCCATTCTGGATGTATCTGCTCAGTTCCTTGGCTCTCTGCAGGATGCCTTTTGTTGCGGGTGTCGCATAGAGGATTCTGCCTGTGGCAGGAACGTTTGCATCATCCATCGCTTCCATCCATGCATCGAATACCGTCAGAGCATTTTCCACGGTAATGACTGTTGTATCTGCAACACCGCCTGCTTCTTTCCAGTCTGCAAATACCTTGGAAACCAGATAAGCGTCCATTTCTGGGAATTTCTGCTCCTCGTTGAACACCTTTGTGATGTTCTGAATGGATGTCACCTGATTTGTCTCGTCGATATCCATGGGATGTACCAGTGTAGACCATTTTCTGTGGTTGGCCAGTGTCTTAGGCTCCCATTCGTTGTCGTAATTGCGTTTTGCTGTGCCGATGGTGTCTCTGTCGGCATCCACACGACCTGTGGTTTTCAGTGTGGGAATCTGGATGGTGTTTGCACCTGTCCATTTGTAACGGGAATCATTTTCCGCACTGCGCAGGGCTGCGAAATGCAGGACATTGGGATATGCCTGGGCCAGAGCCTGAGCATACAGCTGTGCATAGTTAATTGCTGCCATAGTTTATTCACTCCTTTTCTTTATTTCATATCATTGTTTGTTTTTCTTACGCCGGTAAAGTTGAAGTTAAAGGGATTCTGTTCGCCACCGGCGCCTCCATTTGTACCTCTGGAAAAGATGCCGGGCGTCTTACTGGGATCAGAAAAATATCCTTTGTCCTTTGTCAGGGATTCCAGAATATCCTTGTCCCCCTTGCTCTTGTTGGCTTCATCCTTCAGAGCGATCTTAAACTCGGAGTAGACTGCCTTTTCTGTCAGCTCGTCTCTCCATTTCTGTTCGCCAACCACAGTCTTGAAACGGTTGGAGAAGTCTGCTTCCTCCGCCTCTTCCTTGGCCTTCTTCTCTGCCGCCGCTCTTTCCTCGGCGATCTTCTGTTCCAGATCCTCGAATTTCTTCTTGAAATCCTCGTTGCCTTCTGCGGATTTCTTCAGGTCGGAAATGGTAGACTCATATTCCTTGATGGTGCCATTGGCCTTGTCCAGATCTGCCTTCACCTTATCGAAGTCACCCTTCGCCTTGCCGATGTCGGCAGTATTGATATCCAGCAGACCCTTCAACTGTTCCTCTGTGGCATCAGGGAAATATTTTTTAATATCCTCTCTTTTCATGTTTCTGTTCTCCTTTCAGCTTTCAGTTTGTTCTCGCGGTTCTTTCCGCTCGCCTTGATAGTTTTTCGCCATTCCGGGCAAACAAAAAAGACCTGTTTAACGTCTGTGTCCAAAGACGAGATAGCAGGATCACTACTCCTTTCTTTACAGCAGGACAAACTTTTTCATGGTGCGCCCTCCTTTCTGATTTTTTTGCACGAAAAAACCCCGGTCCATAGGGCACCGGAGTATGTTCAGCAATATTAAAAATCACAGCTTTTCAAATCCATCCAATCCTGATCTATCATTTCTTCTTCAGGAATAGACATCAAATATTTTCTTTCTCTTTCTGAGGATCCAAGATATTTAAACTTTTCAACCTCGTCATCACTCATTTTATTATACAAATCAGAGATATCAGCATTCTCGACAGATTTCTGCAACCAATCTAAATACATTCTGCAAAAATCATTCATTGCCCGAGGCGGAAGTTTTTCCATTTCTTCCAGAGACGCAGAAAAATTTTCTCTTTTTGCATACTCAACCGCTGTTTTTACACGTTTCATACTACCCCGCCTTCCACAACATACGCACGGATAATAATTTGATGCGCTATTTCGCTGTATTCTGCTTTATCGATATACAGATTTAATCCTTTTTCGCCGCCCAGTACTACTTCGCTTTCAGCTTTATTTTTTGTTACAAATGCGTTAGTTCCCTTTGGCGCCAGGATCTCAAAACGTACCGCTTTATCCTGCATTATGTTTTTGTCTTTAATAAAACTTGTAGATACAAAAGCCTTTTCATTGATAGTTTTACCGGAGAGACTTTTCAGGTCTTCTTCTACTTTCTCGATAAGCTTATTTTTCTTTCGCGCCCAAGTAATATCAGAATTACCTAAGATTTTACCGCGTGTATCCATAATTCCGAATACCTTAGAAAGATAATCCGCATTCACATAGCGTGTAAGTATGTAGTCATCATCAAGAGTATTTTTCTGAATAGCACTCCTCAAAGCTTCAATGGTTTTCAGATCATCTTCGTCCAAAGGGCTTGTATAGAAACCGTCTTGTCTTAAATTGGAATTCAAAACGCTGTAATGAAATGTTTTTACATACCCACCGGGAGTACCATCAGCTTTTGTATGCTTATAGATAAGCTTATTTTCTTCTTTCGTGATATTTTTTCCATGTTGTTTTTGCAGAGTCGATCTCTCAGCTTCTCCACCATACTTGAATAAAGAATAATCCTTTAATTTCAATGTATCATGTTTTTCTTTTTTCGGCAATTCATATTTACTGCCAGACATTGTACCGCCCTTACCAACAACAAGACGGGTACCATCATGCTTTAATCCAGTCTGTTCCAAAAAGTCTCTGTGTGTGGCGTTCCACTCTCTGATCTTTGCCGCTGCTTCCGCTACATCCTGTCCAGCTGCAGCCATGGCGTTTTGCTCACGCTTCCAGCGTCTGATATTTCTTTCAATCTTCCGCTGTTCCTGCATGGCTTCATACTCTGTCAGCTTCTTTCCGTTGTATTCAAAATTCCTTGCTTCGTAGTCTTCCAACAAGCCTTCACTGTATGTACGGCTCATTCCTTCAAACCATGGCCTGAAGCTGTGGCTGCAGTTGATACCACCCAGACCAAGAGCTGTACCGTAGCCGGTGACTTCTACAAGTCCGGGATACTTTTTACTTTTACCACTTCGACTGTAGATTTCCCCCTGCCACTTTGCGTGTTCTGGCCTTGCGCCACTGTGGGCGGATACCTCTACCAGATCAGAGCCGACTTCATCAGCTCTTGCATCCTGCAGCCGTAAAGCCGTCTGATTTACGCCAGTTACCAAGGCACGACGCACAGCTACTTCTATGCTGTCCACTCTGCCGGAAGGATACTTGATAGCACCCACGCCGTCTGCAGACAGTTGTTTGATTGCACGGCGGATGGATGTATTATAATCCATCCCGCCCATCGTGATTTGCATATACGCCCTGTCCAGAGCCTGTTCAAACTGCCGTGTAGCTGTCCGTACTGTTGTCATGGTCAGATTCTGGAAAGTACCTGCTGTTTTATCGTACCCTGCCTGTAAGATCTGCTGCAGGTCTTTAGACGCTCCGATAGGCGGAGGGTCGAGCCCATTTCTTTTGTAGACTTCATCGTCAGACTTCAGAGCTACGTTGCCGGCGTCCTGCATCAGCTCACGCAGTTCCTTTTTTGTTTTGCCGGTCAGCTTTTTCAGTCTTGCAAGAATATCCTCTCTAACCATTCCTGCTTCTTCCAGCATTTTTGTTTGATGCTCTACAGCAGGAATCCAATAGTCATACGTACTGATACGCCGCGCCATGTCTGCCAGAATATCGGCTTCTGTCTGAGCGTACAGTTTGATCATATTGTCAGGAACATTCTGCAGGTATTCAGGTGTTAGCATTTAGCATCACGCTCCAAAGTCGATTGTATCCGGCGCAGCTGGCATCATTTCTTTAGCTTCTTCTTCAGAGACACCGAAATACCATGAAATGAGTTCTTCTGGTTTCAGAATGCCACTGTCCACCATAGCTTTTCTCTGGGCGTATTCCACGCCGGTATCTGTCAGAACACCATCTCCCCAGTTGAAGGTAGCTTCATAGTCCCCAACAGGAGCAAGGCCATACAATCCTGCATAGTAATCCAGTACAAAGATCAGATGCCGCAAAGCATCCTCTAAGGATTTCTGAATTTCACAGATCGCAGAATAGCTTCTCTGTCGGCTCATTTTGATCTCTTCCGCCGTTTTTGCCTCGTTCTGCGGGTCGGACAGTGTACCATAGGACAAATTGCAGTTGAACTCGATGCGCCGTAAAAGCTGATTCAGCCCGTTGAACAGAGAAGTATCCCTAATGGCAGGACTGAATACGCTGTACAGTTCATCGCCACTTCCTTTGAACACATCCACTTTACGGAACAGCCGCTCTTTTCCGGCTGGCAATTTCATATCATTCAGTGCCGTAACAGATGCGTCGATGGCTAATTCAGACCCTTCATATTCCCAGAGGATGCGGCTGTACTGCAAATCCGCCTGCTTGATCAATTCTGTGGCTCTGCTGTAAACGGAAACACCTAAGGGCGTACCTGCATCAATCTGATTCGCAAAGGGCATCTTGAAATAGACAAAAAGAGGACGTTCCAGTGTGGAGCCGTCCTGATAGCCCATGGTGATTTCTTCTTCCAGTCCTGCCCATTCATCCACACTGGATAGGCTGGCAGGCACGCCGATCTCGCTTTCCTGATAGGAAATGAATACTTTATTCTGCACCGTATAGCCATCGTCCGTCAGCTGGTGGCGTTCCAGTCTGGTATACCAGGCACTTCCTTTTTTCTTCCGTTCCACGAACACCGCGCCGGTGATCTCCCCACGGCTGTTATATGCCGTTGGAATAAATCTGTCTGCATGAACAAAATCAATGGCGATGCGTCCATTTTCTATGTATGGCTTCCATGCCATTCCGCCCAGTGCTGCGGCAAATTCAGTCTGCTCCCGCAGCTTGGACAGCACCATGTTGTAGGTCTCCTGTAAAAAATCCGCCCGCTGGCTTCCGGTGATCTCGCTGTGAAATTCCACCGTTACCAGTCTGGCAATTTCAGAGGCCACCGCCGCAGCCAGTCCCAGGCTTTCCGCATTCTTATCCAGCCATGGAGATTTGTTGCGGAACATCTGCTGCCACAGTTCGATCGCTTCCTGCATACCGGAGCTGACCGCCACCTCTGCACCAATGGCTTTTTTTATGGTTTCTCCACGGAAGAACATCCGAAGCACCCCCTTGATCCATGTGATAAAATTTTTCATTGCTTACTGCCCCCTCCTCTTCCAGACGGGTTCCATACTGTAGCGTACTGCGTCAATATGGTGGTTATCTTTGTCATGGTAGCCGCTGATGACTTCCCCTTCTTTGTTTCGTTCATATTCGTAGGTGGTAAATTCCTTTGCGGTATCCGGGCATCGTGCAGGGTCAATGACGATCTTCGTCAGGCTCTGCAGCCACTTCATTGAATAATCCACACTACCGGGACCTTTTACTGCTCCACGGCAATTCAGTCCATAGTTTCGATAATCCGCAATCGATTTCGGTTCTGCACTGTCCGCCGTGATAAGGTCATTGTGCGTGATGCCGTATTTCAACAGATCATCCGCTGTCTGGCGGTTCCCTTTTTTGTATCGTGTCAGCTCCCCGAAGATATAGAGAATCCGCCTTGCCGCATCATAGTGCATCCGGTTGAATGCCCATGGATCTGGATAATAGCCCCAGTCCACGCCGTTATAGATGCGGTCGAATGTTCTGATCTGTTCATCAGAAATTCTTTCAACAACAACATTGTCGAATACCGCACCGCCAGTCCCTACGACTTCGCCCAGGTATTCATGCCTGTATGCTTTCTCGTTTATTTCTTTCAGATATTCTGCTTCCTGCAGGAACGCTTCCCCAAGCCATGCAGCGGGTACCGTTCTATAGTCAGAGGTATGTACCAGCCTGTTTCCCATTGGCTGCATAGATTCCTGGTTCACCCAGTTGCTTTGGCTTTTCGGCGGGTTGTAGCTGTAGAACACAAAAAATGTGCTGCCGCCACGCATCAAAGACTGATTGATGGTTCGGATCTCCTGCATCCCTGCAAATTCGTCTGCTTCTTCATACCAGATGTATTTGCAATAGCCTTTTCTGAATTTTGTGGATTTGATTTTCTTTGGCTCATCCGCCCCGCGAAACAAAATCTTCTGCCCTGTTGGGCCGTATGAGAGCTGCAACGGGCTCAGTTTTGCTTTCCATAGGTGGCTAACACCAAGGGATTCAATCGCCCATAACAGCTGTTCATATACGCTATCCTTCAGATTCACAGCCACTTTACGCATGACAAGGGCATTTGCATTCTGGTCTTGCATCATCCCCAGAATGATCTCCACGGAGATAAATGAGGATTTTGTGGAACCGCGCCCGCCTTTCAGCCAGTAATGGGTATGCTGCCCACGTTTGATATCATGGTGGACAGAATAAAAAGAAGGAGCAATGAGCGCATCCAGTTTAGGCATTCGCATCATCCTCCTCAGGAATATTGTCTATGATCGTTACAGGCAAAACAGCAACCATGCCAGCTGCAGAATATCGCTTCATGATCTCCGCACCAGCTTTCAGTCTGTCGCTAAGTGCTGTATCTAAGCCGAATTGGTCTTTGACTTCACCACGCATCACTGCAGTATAAAACTCCATGACCTCATCTGCATCGGCAACACGCTTTTTGTCCTGCGTTCCCATGCGTTCGGCTATATAGGCGGAAATTTCATGTTTTTTCAAGTTTTCATGTCCAATTCTTCCTGCAGCACCTTCACTGTATCCAGCCTTCTTTGCAGCTTCTGTGGCATTCCCGCATTCGATATAATAATCTGCAAAGGCTTTCTGTTTTGGTGTCAGCTTCATGCTCCATCACCCCGATATAGGAAAGCGAGCAGTTTTACCACATCTACCATGCTGTAGGTTTCCGTCAATGTCTTATTCTCGATTCTTCCGCCAGCCAGTTCTTTGCTTTCAATAACGATATACTTCGTCACCATCCGTTCGGCCTGCGGAGAATACGCCTGCACCTGATTGATCTTTATTTTTCGCCCTTGCATCAGCAGGGCTTTTTGTAATTTATAAGCAGTTGATCTTATATTCACTTTTTCGCCCCACTTTCTTTGCAATAGAAAAGACACCCGTTTCCGAGTGCCTTTCTGTTTGGTGTAGTTGCGCCTCCATGTCCATCGGAATGAAATGTTTTCGCTCGATTTCCATAATACCATGCTACCACATTCTTAACGGACAATCAGGACATTTCATCATTTTTCAAAAAATCTTTCAAAATATTTTCTGCAGCTATCCCCAGTAGACTTTCCACCTATCTTTTCCGCCACATCGCACCAAGGAAGATTGTCCAAGACGCGATACTGGATAATTCTCCGCATCCTGCTATCATTGATAGAGTTTATGTATTCTTCGACACTGTTCGTCAATTCCAGAAGTTCCGCCTCCATATTTGTCATTTGCGCCAGATACAAATACAACTGTGTCTGTTGCCTGTCGTAATTCGCAAACGGAAATCCTTCAATACAGATATGACCGAATGTACCATCCGCCCTTGTCCCTGTTACGGAATCAATAACGGTACCCTCCTGCTGAATCTTTTTAATTCTATCCTGCGTTTTTTCGATTCTGCGGCGGATATCCTTTATTTCCTCCTGCAGGTCTGTGTACTGTACAAGAATGTCTTTAGTCAATTTATCACCCCTCTTTCGGATACAGCTGCGTTCTATTCCCCTTCCTGTCGATTTTGAAAACGCCTTCGTCCTCAATCAACAGTCCAAGTTCTTCTCTCACTGTATCTTAGATATCTTCCAAACTTAGCCTTTTATCGCCAATGTCGCCCCACAGTTCTTCAAATCCAATAATGGCATCTGCACATCTTTGTGCGCCAAATCCAAAAAGGTCACGCAGTTTCAGAAGCATCACAAGCTCCATCTGCCTTGCAAGTCCACTGTCTATCTTATCCTGCCAGTAAGTCATAGCTTCTTCTTTCGCGGAATCGTACGCCTGCTGTCTGACCTTATCTTCGATTGCCATAACAAACTGTTCCGTTGCTTCTTTATTTGCTTTTTTTCTCAGCGCATTATGTATTGCTCCGGCATATCGGCTCATTCTTCATCGCACCTCCATATTATCCGCCAGTTTATTTTCTCTTAAATTTGAGCAGAAAACGCATTTAGAAGGGATATATCCTTTTCTTTCGCATACATGCCGAAACCTTCCCAAACAATATACAGGCGGTTTAAGAAACTTAATCGTTTTATCAACTTTACTCTGTTCATTTTCCGCCGTCTTGATCGCCAGAAACGCCGCATTGATGGCAACGTGATAAATGGCAGGCAGACCGCTTTCTTCGTCCAGTGCGTTAGGGTTCTTTTGGTATGTAACCAGATGCCGCAGGAGAGCAGCAAGCAGTCTATCACCTGAAATCTCCCGCCATGCTTCGATGCCATCCTGACCGTATTTCTTCACGGCAAATTCCCGCACCAGTGCCAGCGGTTCCAGAATTTCCAGAGGAACAAGGTCAAGGCGTGGTTTGCCGTTGTCTTTTTTTATGGCTTGATTGCTCATAATTTCACCTCACGAACATTCACGATTTTATAAAAATTAGGAATCAATCCATGTTTTTCAAGCCAACGATTCACTACATCCGTCAACTGTTGGCTCAGTTCATTCCATGCAGCATCTTCTTGTTCATTCCCCTTCTGTCTTAATTTGTTCCAAACATCCCATCCTTCAGCCGCTTCACCGCATTCATCAAACGCCTGCTGTTCCAGATGTTCAATCACGTCTGGCCCTAATACCCAAGGTTCAAATGTTATTGTTTCACCAACATATATTACGTCATGTTTCCCGGTATAATTATCATTCATAGCCTCTTTGGCGTCATGAATACATTCTTCTATTGTGTCAAATGTTCCATTCTGCCAGTATTCTTCGCTTTCATCAAATTCCCAAGTGTATTTTCTAATCATAAAATCACTCCTCCAAAGGTCTATTCCAGCATTTCACGCATTTATTATCATCCGAACTCTCGCAAAGTTCGTTATCATTTTGATATCCTAATGACCCTGGGCAAAACTCTGGCGTTCCGTCGGTTTCTGTTGGTGCATTCTGATACTTCTCCAAGAAGTCCTGCAACATCGTTTTTTGTGTATGCTCCTCCGCAAAGTTCTGTACGATATCAACGGCTTCTTCTGGATGTACTATCATGGTAATTCTGCAAATCTGACTGTTATATTTCCTTCTCAATTCACTGATCGGACATTCTGAACAATTCAAATCATACATTTTACACATTCTTCCATATTCCTTCAAAAACTCAACCGCTGTCATTTCAGCCATTTTTATCAATCCTCCCTACACTCCTGACAGAAATGCTCCCATTCGCCTTCCTGCTTGTCATAGTAGCTTTTCCAGCCTTCCTCTTTGATGCCATGCAAACAGCCGTTGAAGCTGTCGTATTCGTCCGACCTTTCATAGCAGCAGTCGCAGATGGCGTGGTATGTATTGGTTTCTTTGTTTTTCTCAATCATTTAGTCAGCCTCCCATCTTTTCCAGTGCCGCTTCGGCTTCCTCTTTTGTCATAAATACGGTTTTTCCAATAGCATAATCAGAAAATCCATTTACGTTGCTATATATTCCTTCACCATCTTTAAGTTCCCAGCCAAACAAAATGCTACATTTCGAAACATGTATAGATATTATCGTGTATGGCTGAATACGTTTTCTTATTTCCTGCACTTCATAAACTGTATCCCCCACATTGCGCGGCAACACCATCAGCCGCCCCTCCGCATCTGCCTGCAGCAGTTCTCTTACCTGCTCATAAAATGCCACTTCTTCCCTCCACACCTTATTTGCACAAACAAAATTATCGCAAGCAATACAAATATGTTTTTCCGTATCGCATTTGACACACTTTTCCTTTCTTTCTGCAATTTCCAACATTTTTTCTTTTGACAGTTCCATCATTATCCCTCCTCAAATCAAGCAAGCAGCATAAAATCCAACACATGCAGCATACTATATAACGGTGATGCCTATGAAAAAAAGAAAATATTTACCGTATCTTATTTCAATCCTCATTCCACTGGCAGTAGGCGGCATTGCTGCGATTTTTACCGTCAAAGGCATGCCTTTCTATAAAACCCAAAGAAAGCCATGGTTTACGCCGCCGGATATTCTTTTTCCTATCGTCTGGACGATTCTCTATATCCTTATGGGTATCGGATCCGCGATCATCTGGAAATCTGATTCTCCGAAAAAACATCAAGCCTTAAAAATCTATGCCATCCAACTGATCGTAAACTTCTTTTGGAGTGTGATTTTTTTCGGACTGCATTGGTATCTTATTGCCTTTTTGTGGCTGCTTTTCCTCATTGCTCTGGTAATAAAGCTGATCAAGTCCTTTCGCCAGATCAGTTCTATCGCAGCCAATCTACAGATTCCCTACCTGCTGTGGTGCTTCTTCGCAGCAATTCTGAATTTTTCTGTTTGGTTTTTAAACCGCTAAATCCGCCGCCCTCTAAGGGTGGCTTTTTTCATTCCTCCAAATCCCACAACCGCATCTGTGCGGCCTGCATACTGATCTCCCGATCTACTTCTTCCACCGTCATTCCGTATTTGAATCCATAGGAAACCAGATTTTCCACTTTTCCTAAATCCAACAGCTTCTGCCACAAATCAGGATGCCGCCGTTTGAATTCCGCAAACTCGCTCATCCGGCAATTCGGACAGAACCAACATCCATTCCTTATGCTGAATTCATAAGCCGGACTGTAAAGCCCACGTTCCTTGCATAGCTCAACCGCCATAGCTTCCGTGTATCCGTATTTCGCCAGAAGCGAAACCTTCTTCACTCCATCCAGCCGTGCAAGTCTTTTCGGTTCATCAGCGGCGATGCCAACATACTGAATAGCATCCTGCAGATTGTTTGCTGTAAAGAATTTATACATAGGTCCAGTCTTACAATCCCGATTGATTAAACACTTTCCTCCCAATGGAAATCCACGTCTTTTCCCTTTGTACTGCATATTTTTAATTGGCTTCTCGATCCTGTGGTAAAAGCAATCCAGATACGTTCTTTCACCTCTCACCACATCCACAGGAACCCCATTTCCTTCCAGGAACGGAATCATCCTGTTATACACAAAATCCCGATGCTCCGGAACTTCTCCGCTGATATCTTTATCAAACATCACTTCGCAGTATACAGCCATGTCCAATGGCTCACCGTGTTCCAGCGCAAGGATCGCCGTTGCCATGCTGTCTTTCCCTCCGCTGATGCATAGGATATGTTTTTCAGCCATCCTCTCACTCCTCAAAACGGCAAATCATCATCCTCCAAACTCTCCTCGATTGGATAGAACCCATCCTGATCCGCCAGATTCACTTGCTTTCCGTTTCCCGTTGCATCCTTGTGGCTTTCAGAATCCTGCTTTTCTCCGCTTTCATTCTTTCCGCCGGCGAAATACTGTTCCTCAACGACCACATCCGTGGCATACCGCTTCTTTCCTTCGTTATCCTCCCAGCTTCGCACCTGCAGTCTTCCAACAATGCTGACCATCTGCCCTTTTTTGAAATACTTTTCTGCAAATTCTCCGGCTTTGCCGAATGCTACACATCCGATGAAGTCTGCTTCCTGATCCCCCTGACGTTTAAATCTCCGATTCACCGCAAGCGTATATTTTGCCACCGCCACAGGCTCTGCACCTTGGCTGTATCGCACCTCAGGGTCTTTCGTCAGCCGCCCCATCAAAATCACTTTGTTCATGTTTTCCTCCTACCATTTTTCACGCAATTCCCGCTCCATACGCTCGATCTCGGCAAAATCATGATCAGGCTGTGGATAATTGACGAACCTGTTCTTCTTCTGGTTTGACGCACCTTGTTGGCGGACACCGCTCTGTCCCTCCACACGCTCTGCATCTTGTTTTTCCCAGTTCCGAACAGCCGCTTTCCAGTCCTTCATGCTGTTTTTTCCGACTTTCCAGCCATTGGAGGTGTAGTAGTCAATAAACCGCTCTGCATCCACGTGGTTTCCACGTTCCCGGCAGTAAGCCTGCACCTCTTCCAGTGTGGGCGGTGTGAATGTGCTGCGGGGCTTTTTGCCACCTTTCACACTCTTTTCTGTATCTGTATCTGTTTCTGTTTCTTTTTCTGTTTCTTTTTCTTTAGGGGTTTCTTTGGGGTTTTCTTGGGGTTTATTAGGGGTTTCTTTGGGGTTTTCTTTTTTCGGTCTGCCGCCTAATTTTCCGTATTCTCCGCCAAGTTTCCCATTCTCATATTTTTTGTTGTTCTTGTCGATGTTCGGTTTTGCCATGATCAGGATCGCCGCAGCGATCGGATCATCCGTCCCCTCCACACCATTCAGCCCATACTCACAAAGGGCACGAAAACAGGCTGCACAGGTGCTGTCATCCATGTTTTTGATGGCTTCATAAAAAGAGCGGTAGAACACGAATCCTTCCCTTTCCATTTAATCACCCGCCTCATGTGTTACCGGCTCAAAATCACGATACAGCCGTATCCAGTCATCCAAAGGCATGGTCACAAGCCACGGGTGGTTGTTTTTTCTGTGAAAAACTGCGGGCAGTTCGCCCGCTTTCTTATCCCGTACCGCCTGCGCCACGGCATCCTCGATATTGAGCCGCTCTACCCTTTTACATTCGATATGTATTCCTTCCAAACCGACCACATCTGCATCACCGTTGGCCCCAGAGTATTGCTGTCCTCGTCTGCAGTCGTAGCCATATTCTCTGAGCTTACGGGCAAGCTCCCGCTCGCCCGCTGCTCCCTTCTGTCTGCTATTGGTCAAGATAACTCCTCCCTATGATCTTTATAAATTCATCCCTGCTGTGTTCCTGCTCAAAGGCTCTCTGACAATCCTGTTTCAAAAGAAGGTCTACGCTGTGCCCTTCTCTACCATGGACGCCATTAGTGCCTCTGTGCCATTCAGGAGTGAGCCAGACCCAGAAGCCATGCTTGTCAGAAATCTTTCGTTTCCCTACACCATAGTAGATATGATGCCGCTCCAATGGAACGCCTTCCGCATCGGATAAATAGCACCGCTTTCCTTTGCCCTGCAGGATGGAGAAGTTATGGCTTCCTTTCATTCTTTCCCCACTCCTTTAACAACATATCCAATTCCGCCGGCGGCATAGTCTCAATGTTTAATGCTCTGCAATCTTCGATCACGCTATCGATCAGGCGGCTCATTTCTTTTGTGTCATAAACAGAACTGCCATAGTAGGCAAAAACCTTCTTACAGCCGTCTAACTTGCTGTCTACTACCTTCACCAGCCATCCCGTTCCATTCCTCTGCCAGACCTGAGAAAACCGCTCCACGGCATCCTCATGGATCGCCAGAGGTTCAAATTTCCCAACAGCTTCAATGTGCTTGCGATAGACCTCTTCCTTCGTTACCATGGTCTTACCATCCTGCAGCTTCTCAGCGATTTTCGTACAAAGTACCCATAGATAATCATTGGCATCCAGAGAGCGTTTCTTCCGCTTCTTCTCCGCCTTGATGGACAGTTCCGGCAGGCCTGCGGCGGTGATCTCGTCGATACCGCGCAGCAGGTCGCCTTTCTGTCTGAATGGGATTTCAAATACAAGCTCCATATTTCCGCTGGGCAGGAATTTTATCGCACTGTATGCACCTGTTACGTTGATATAACTCACTGAGAACCACCCGCATTCTTCTTCGCCGCATAATCAGCGATATAGCAATCAGGGCAAAGCCCGCCGAATTTATCAAAATATTCCTGTGCGGTGTAGGTAGCCTTGCTTCCTTTGATTTCTTCCTTCAACTGTTTTCCGCATCTGGTGCAGTATACAGTATCTGCGTCTTTCTTCGCCCTCTTACTGCGTTCCTTCTCCTGTTCGTCTGTGTCTGCGTCCTTTGTATCATCAATGCAGAACAGACCATTCAGTGCATATTTGCGGGCGTAGGTACTAGCACTGCCTGTGATCTGGCTTTCGTCCATACCTTTCTTTGCAGCACACTCCCTTGCGTATGCGGAAGAAATAAAGCTATCTTCGCCGTCTGTAATTACCGCAGTGGCTTTCACATAGTATCTTTCGCCGATGTTTTCCAGCTTGTCCGCGATGTTCAAAACCAGACCTTCTGCAGAAAGAAGAGGCTTCGCCGCTTCCAAAATGTCCTCTGTACTGCGGTAATTGTAGTTGCCAAAACTGTTGTATTTGCTCTTGGGTGCTTTCAGTTCTTTTTGCACCCTTGCGATTTTCTCGATAAATTCTTTTTTCATTCTGAAAACTCCCTTACCAAACTGTCATTGTCCCAACAATCGCTGCAATAGGCGACTTCATCACGATTCGCCTTGTAAAGCACGATATATTCGTATGTATCACTGCCACAATGTGGACAGGGTCGTTTTTTATTCTCATACGACATTATTCCGTCACCTTCTCGCAAATCTCGGCAGGAAAACTCTCCCCGTCCAGATACCAGCAGTTCCACCAATCGTCATATTCCCAAACACCGCTTTTCAGCATTGGTTCTCCGTCAATGCGGTTAATTTTCATTGTTCCTGTCCACGTTTTCATGTTCTTCCTCCTTCGTCAGATCAATTTGAATTCTCGCTAGCTCCGCTGCTGCTCTGTATGCTTTTGCATGCCTGTTATCGCCATGCGTTTTCTCGACTTTTTTCAGGAAATTATCGATATTTCCATAAAAACATCCGCATACAACAGAAATCTCGCCATTTTTGTCACGGAAGAAAGTAGTTGTTGCATTTCTGGAACCAATCGGTTCGACCGTCAGGATGTGATCCTTGCCGTAGACCCTCGCATCGCCGTAGACCCTCGCATCGCCGTAGACCCTCGCATCGCCGTAGACCCTCGCATCGCCGTAGACCCTCGCATCGCCGTAGAC
>SFGI01000034.1 GCA_004557645.1 [Eubacterium] saphenum
TTGAACGAAGTGAAAGCCAGCGTCATTTAGGCGCTGGCTATTTTATAAGCCCTTATAGGGCTGGAGCAAACCACGTCTTTTAGGCGTGGTTATGATTTTTTTCAGTTTTGTTGTTTTAGCAACATTCTTTTCGGGTAAAGGGTGCTATACTCAGACCATAAAAGATAAGTTTTAAGGAGGAAGCGATATGATTAGAAGAATTATTGAAATAAACGAAGAAAAATGCAATGGCTGTGGGCTGTGTGCCCAGGCCTGCCATGAAGGTGCCATCGGCATGGTAGATGGGAAAGCAAAACTTTTAAGAGATGATTACTGCGATGGTCTGGGAGATTGCCTGCCCGTTTGTCCGATGGATGCCATTAAATTTGTGGAAAGAGAAGCGGCGGCTTATGATGAAGCGGCAGTTTTGGCAAATAAAGAGAAAAAGGAACAGCCCTGTGGCTGTGCAGGCTCCATGGCGAAGACCATCCAAAGAGAAGAAGCAGCCCCTGTTGCGGCGGCTCCTCAGCAGTCTCAGCTGAGACAGTGGCCCGTGCAGATCAAGCTGGTGCCTGTGAAAGCCCCTTATTTCGATGGGGCGAACCTGCTGATCGCGGCAGATTGCACAGCCTATGCTTATGCCAACTTCCATCAGGAATTCATCCGTGGGAAGATTGCAGTGGTGGGATGTCCAAAGCTGGATGCGGTGGAGTATTCTGAAAAACTGACGGAGATCATCCGCCATAATGATATCAAGAGCGTGACAGTGGTGCGTATGGAAGTGCCCTGCTGCGGCGGCATCGAGCGGGCAGCGGTAACAGCCCTGCAAAACAGCGGGAAATTCATCCCCTGGCAGGTGGTGACCATCTCCGTAGATGGCCGCATCGTGGAAAGATAAGAAACAGACAGCGTGGAAACACGCTGTTTTTTTTGTGGAATTTTAAAGGAAAGCAGACAACTGTATTGCTGTGGGTGGAAAAAAATGGGAAATGAGCGAAATATGTATTTTTTTATGTACAATTTTTGGTAAAAATGACAGGATGTATACATTGGACATACAATTGTACTTATTTTTGTACATGAGATTGGGTTTTTCTGCTGTTTTTTTCTGAATTGACAGGAAAAGGCGAACGGGTATAATGGAAACATCATCACATTTTTTACAAAAGATATAAAGTAAGTTACAAAAGAAGGAGGGACCAAAGATGAAAAAGACGGGTGCCCAACTGATACTTGAAATCTTAATAGAGCATGGCGTGGATACGGTTTTTGGCTATCCCGGCGGCGCAGCGCTGAATGTTTATGATGCGCTGTATGAGTATCAAGATCGCATCAAACACATCTTAACTGCTCACGAGCAGGGCGCATCCCACGCGGCAGACGGCTATGCCAGAGCCACAGGGAAAACAGGCGTCGTTTTCGCGACCAGCGGCCCTGGCGCAACAAATTTGGTGACAGGGATCGCAACAGCATATATGGACAGCATTCCCATGGTAGCCATTACAACCAATGTGGCAAACAGCCTGATCGGCAGAGATGCCTTTCAGGAGATATATATTACAGGCATCACCATGCCAATTACGAAGCACAACTTCTTTGTGAACCGTATCGAGGATCTGGCGGATGCCCTCAGAAAAGCATTCTGCATTGCCCAGAGTGGTCGAAAGGGGCCTGTACTGGTAGACGTAACAAAGGACGTGACAGCGGCACTGACAGAATATGTGCCCCAGGAACCGCTCCCTTTGAAGGAAATGCCAAAGGCCACTGATGCAGAACTGCAGCAGGTGGCAGCAGCCATCAATCAGGCAAAATGCCCTGTGATCTATTGCGGCGGCGGTGCAGCCTCCCGACAGGCGGAAAAGGAACTCCGCATGCTGATGGAAACGGCAGATGTCCCTGCGGCATATACTATGATGGCAGCGGGCATGGTGCCTTATAATGACGAAAGATGTTTGGGTATGGTCGGTATGCACGGCAGTGTGACAGCCAATGAAGCACTGTTCCATGCGGATCTGGTTCTGGCTTTGGGTACCAGATTCAGCGACCGCGTTGCCCTGAATATTGAAAAATTTTCTCCCGGTGCAGTAAAGATTCAGGTGGATATCGACCCCTGTGAGATCAATAAAAATGTGCCGGTTGACCAATATATCGTAGGGGATGTAAAGGATTTTCTGGAAAGACTGCTTCCTCTGATCGAAAAGAACCAGCATCCTGAATGGAGCAGCCGTATCGCCGGCTGGCAGAAAGAACAGGAAAAGGTCGCATATCGGGGCGAAGGGCTCCATCCCGGCAGGCTCATCCGCGATGTCTGCGATATGGTGGATAAAGAAACGATTTATGTGACAGATGTAGGGCAGCACCAGATGTGGGCAGCCCAGTATGTAAAGCATCAGGAAACCAGACATTTCCTTTCCAGCGGCGGCCTTGGCACCATGGGCTATGGCTACGGCGCAGCCATCGGTGCACAGGCGGCCTTCCCGGAAAAGAGAGTCGTTCACTTCACCGGTGATGCTTCCTTCCACATGAATCTGAACGAAGTCTGTACAGCAGTCAGCCGGGAAATGCCGATCATCACCATTATTTTGGATAATAAGGTATTGGGCATGGTCTATCAGTGGCAGACAGCTTTTTATGGCAAGCGGTATGCTTCCACCACACCGGAAAGAAAAACGGATTTTGTGAAAGTCATCGAAGGCTTTGGCGGCAAAGGCTTCCATGTAGATACAGAAGAGGGCTTCAAGAAAGCCTTCCGGGCGGCGATGCAGGAAAAAGGCCCTGTATGGATCGCCTGTGACATTGCAAGAGAGATCAAAGTATTGCCGATGATCCCCAATGGCGGTACCGTTGACGATATGATTCTGGAATAAGGAGGTGCAGGGACATGAAAGGGATCACTGTAAAAAAATCGGTAAACAGAACCGTCATCTGCCTGATGGTAGATAACCAGCCCAATGTGCTTGCACGGGTGGCCAGCCTGATCGGCCGCAGAAGTTTTAATATCAGCACCATCACCGCTTCGGAAACGAATATTTCCGGCATCACGAAAATTACGGTTATGGTCAGCGGGGATGATGAAAACGTGCTGTACCAGATCATTGCCCAGATGGAAAAGCTGGAACCTGTCAGAGAGGTCTATGTACTGGACAGCAACAACAGCGTGTACAGAGAATTGCTGCTGATCAAAGTGGCAGCAAATAAACAGGAAAGAACAGAACTCCATGAGATCGCGGAGATCTATCGCGGGAAAGTCATCGGGCTGAATAATGACAGCATGGTCATTGAACTGACGGGTTCTCCCAATAAAATCGATGGCTTTATGAATATGGTGAAAGATTATCGTATTATTGAGGTTTCCAGAACCGGTGTAACGGGCATGGCTCGGGACGCCAGCGAGGAAAAACATACAACGGGAATTTGATCCGATCAGGATGAAAGAAATAAAAAAAACAAAAGATAAAATAAAAAAGGAGAGATTCAAATGATTAAAAAGTATTATGACCAGGATTGTAACTTAGGTATGCTGGATGGCAAAACAGTGGCCATCATCGGTTTCGGCAGCCAGGGCCATGCCCATGCCATGAACCTGAAGGAAAGCGGTGTAGACGTCGTTGTAGGTCTGAGACCCGGCTCCGCCCATATTCCAAAGGCAGAAGCAGCAGGCCTGAAAGTTATGGATATCGAAGATGCGGCAGAAGCAGGCAATGTAGTAATGATGCTGGTTCCTGATGAACTGGCGCCTGCTATCTATAAAAACCAGATCGCGAAGCACATGAAGGAAGGCGACACTCTGATGTTTGCCCATGGCTTCAACATCCACTACAGCCAGATCCAGCCTGCAGATTATCTGGATGTTTCCATGGTAGCGCCCAAAGGCCCCGGTCATATCGTAAGAAGCCTGTATACACAGGGCAGCGGCGTACCTTGCCTGATCGCTGTGGAACAGGATAAATCCGGCAAAGCAAAAGAATTCGCGCTGGCCTATGCATCTGCCATCGGCGCAGGCAGAGCCGGTATTCTGGAAACAACATTTAAGGAAGAAACAGAAACAGACCTGTTCGGGGAACAGGCAGTTCTGTGCGGCGGTGTTTGCGAACTGATGACAGCAGGCTTTGAAACACTGGTGGAAGCCGGTTATGCGCCTGAAATGGCTTATTTCGAATGTATCCATGAAATGAAGCTGATCGTAGACCTGATCTATGAAGGCGGTTTCGACAAGATGAGATACTCCATCTCCAACACAGCGGAATACGGCGACTATGTAACAGGCAAACGTGTCATCACAAAAGAATCCAGAGAAGGCATGAAACAGGTTCTGGCTGAAATCCAGGATGGTACTTTCGCAAGCACATTCGTTCAGGAAATGAACGCAGGCGGCAAAGCGAAATTCCTGGCATCCCGCAGAAAGGCGGCAAATCATCAGCTGTGCCAGGTAGGCAAAGAACTGAGAGAAATGATGAGCTGGCTGAAAAAATAAGAAATGATACATACGGCGAGTCTCGGTGGAGGCTCGCCTTTTTCATACAAAGGAGGAAATCGAATGAAGGAACTGAGAAGCGCACAGGTGACCCAAGGCGTGGAAAAAGCCCCTGCAAGAAGCCTGTTCTATGCCATGGGCTATACAAAAGAAGAACTGGACAGACCTTTGATCGGCGTTGTTTCCGCCCATAGCGAGATCGTTCCCGGTCATTTCAATCTGGATAAGGTAACGGAAGCGGTCAAAGCAGGTGTACGCATGGCAGGGGGCACACCTATCATGATCCCAGCCATCGGCGTTTGTGATGGGATCGCCATGGGGCATGTGGGCATGAAATACAGCCTTGCCAGCCGTGAACTGATCGCCGACAGCGTGGAGACTATGACAATGGCCCATGCACTGGATGGTCTGGTGCTGGTGCCCAACTGTGATAAGATCGTCCCCGGTATGGTCATGGCGGCAGTGCGTATGAATATCCCTGCTGTTGTCTGCTCTGGCGGTGCCATGATGCCCGGTCTGGTGGATAACGAGGCAGTCAGCCTGTCTAAAATGTTTGAAGCCGTAGGCGCAAGGAAAGCCAATCTGATCGACGATGCAAAGCTTTATGAATATGAAACAAATACCTGCCCCGGCTGTGGTTCCTGTGCGGGTATGTATACCGCCAACAGCATGAACTGCCTGTGTGAAGCCATCGGTATCGCTTTGCCCGGCAATGGTACCATCCCCAATGTTTCCAATGGTCGTATGCTGTTGGCAAAACATGCCGGCATGGCAATCATGGAATTGGTGGAAAAGGATATCAAGGCAAGAGATATCATCAATACCAGAAGCATTTATAATGCCGTTGCCTGCGACATGGCTCTGGGCTGTTCCTCCAACAGCGTACTGCATCTGCTGGCCATCGCCAATGAAGCAGGGGTAGACCTGAATATGGAAATCTTTAATGAAATTTCCGCAAAAGTACCGAATCTGTGCCATCTGGATCCTGCAGGCTCCACTCATATTTCCGACCTGAACAGAGCCGGCGGCATCCCTGCCGTGCAGGCAGAACTGGCGAAAAAAGGCCTTCTTGACCTTGATGTGATGACTGCAACAGGCAAGACATTGGGCGAAAATATTGCGGATGCGAAAGTAAAAGATTATAACCTGATCCGCCCCATCGACGATCCTTATAGTGAAACAGGCGGTATCGCTGTGCTGTGGGGCAATATTGCAGAGGATGGCTGCGTTGTCAAGCGCAGTGCCGTTGATCCTGAAATGCTGTGCCACGAAGGTCCTGCCCGGGTATTCGACAGCGAAGAAGAAGCCATCGAAACCATCTATGCCGGCGGCATCCACCCCGGCGATGTTGTGGTTATCAGATACGAAGGGCCCAAAGGCGGCCCCGGTATGCGGGAAATGCTGAATCCTACCAGCGCACTGGCAGGCATGAAGCTGGATAAATGCGTTGCTCTGATCACAGACGGGCGTTTCAGCGGCGCTAGCCGTGGTGCGTCTATCGGCCATGTCAGCCCCGAAGCGGCGGCAGGCGGTGCGATTGGTCTGCTGAAAGAAGGGGATATCATCGAAATCGATATTCCGAACAATAAAGTCAATGCCAAGGTCAGCGAAGAGGAATTTGCGGCAAGAAGAGCGGCTTATGTTGCTCCTGAACCGAAAATCACATCCGGCTGGCTGGCAAGATATGCGAAGCTGGTTTCCTCTGCAAACACAGGGGCAGTCATGAAATAAACATAAGGAAAAGGAAGTCCGAAAGGGCTTCCTTTTTTATGAGGAGATATGTTATTACAATTTTGCCATTTGGGTTTCCACAAAATGCTTTGCCGTGCGGGGGCTTCTGCCGTTTTGGCGGATAGCAAAGGCCTCTGCCTTGGTGCAGAGTTCTTCTTCGGGCAGTTCCAGACCATATTCCTTTGCCAGATGACGCACGATGGAAAGATAGCCTTCTTTATCAGGTTTTTGGAAGGTGATGGTCATGCCAAAGCGGGCAGAAAGACTCATCAGTTCCTGCAAAGTATCATTCAGATGAATATCGTCGCCGCTGCGCACGCCCATGGTTTCTTTCACCAGATGGCGGCGGTTGCTGGTGGCGTAAATTACCGTATTTTTGGCACAGGCGGTCACGCTGCCCTCCAGTGTAGCTTTCAGAGCGGAAAAATGCTCGTCATTTCCCGTGAAGCTCAAATCATCAATAAAGATGATGAATTTCAGAGGATTTTCCGAAAGCAGCTCCAGCAGGGCAGGCAGGCGGAACAGCTGGCTTTTCTTTATTTCGATGAGCCGCAGACCCTGCTCCTGCAATGCATTTGCCACAGCCTTGATGGTGGAACTTTTGCCGGTGCCGGCATCCCCATAGAGCAGCAGATTGCTGGGGGTGCCGCCCCTCAGCAGGGCTTGAGTATTCCGCATGACGATGCCCACTTCTCTTTCATAGCCGGAAAGCTGAGAAAGGGACTGGGGGTCGGGGTGTTTTACCGGCTGCAGACCATCGGCACCAAAGGAAAAGACATGGTATCTTGCAAAGATGCCATAGCCTTTTTTGGGGGCATCGGCAATGCGTTTTTCATAGGCTGCTTGAAAATCCAGAGGTGTTGTTTCCCAGTCAGGCAGGAAGACGGCGATCTCCTCGGGGAGGGAGGCTTTTGTATCCTTGGAGGAGAAGGACGAAAGTTCTGTGAAAAATTCCAGCTCCTTTTGGACTGCGTTGGCGATGGGAGGGGGACAGGCCTCGCCCTTGGCGGCGGAGATCAAAAAACGGTTTTCATCGTTCAGCACCAGTTCCAGCAGGGCATGGGAAAAATCTACATCCCTCTGGAATAATGTGGAGACAAAGGCACCGTAGGCGGAGACAAGACCCTCCCGTTCGTCCTTTTCACAGGCCCAAAGCAGCGCCTGCAGCCGCTGCAGTAAAGCATCATCCAGCAGGCTGCGGAAAACCGTCAGGCCGTTTAGCTTTTGATTGTAAAGTTGATAAGAATTCGTCTGCATGGCATCGCATCCTTTCTTTTTCTTTTGTATAAATATTAATACAGTATAGCATGGTGGTGTACGAAAATCAATACAAGGAGGCGGGAGAGAAAAAGGGGGAAGGATGCAGAGTTTCGTTTCGGCTAAAATGACAGGAAGAAATGTTTATGTTTTTATACAAAGTTAAGGGATATGGCTTGCTTTCCTTGTCGAATTAGCGGTATAATTATCACAATATACACTTCGAACCCATTTTATAAATTAGATAGAAAGCGTGAAAAAATATGAAATTAACAGAACTTTTTGCAAAAGATACTTTCAATATGTCCTTTGAAGTTTTCCCCAATAAGAAACCTGAAAATTTGGAAAGTGTGAAGGCGAAAGTCTTGCAGATGGCAGAGCTGGAGCCTGCTTTTATGAGTGTGACTTATGGCGCAGGCGGCGGCACAAGCCAATTTACACTGGAAATTGCGAAAAATATCAAGCATAAGGGCAATGTGCCTGTTCTGGCCCACCTGACAGCCGTTTCATCCACAAAGGAAACTGTAGCTGCCCGCATCGCAGAGCTGAAAGAAGCAGGCATCCAGAATATCATGGCCCTGCGCGGCGACCTGACCCCCGAAATGGAAGGGCAGGACAGAAGCAAATGGGCATACAGATATGCCGTTGATCTGGTTCGTGAACTGAAGGAAAAGGGCGATTTCTGCATTGGCAGCGGCTGCTACCCCGAAAAGCACCCCGAATGTGCCACCATGGCGGAGGATATTCGCCATCTGAAAGAAAAGGTGGACGCAGGCTGCGATTTCCTGACCTCTCAGATGTTTTTCGACAACAATATTTTCTATAGCTTCCTGTATAAGGTGAGAGAAGCAGGTATCGAGGTCCCCGTGATCCCCGGTATCATGCCCATCACACAGGCCAATCAGGTGGCACGCTCCATCGAGCTTTCCGGCTCCTTCATGCCCCAGAAGTATAAAACACTGGTAGACAGATTTGGCAACAACGCCGCAGCCATGCAGCAGGCAGGCATTGCCTATGCCACAGACCAGATCGTTGACCTGTATGCCAACGGCATCAAGACAGTACATATCTACACCATGAATAAGCCTGATGTTGCGGCGCAGATCATGCACAATGTAAAGGATATTCTGGGCTTATGATATGGGGAAAGACCTATCCGGCTCCGCCCGTTAACGAGAAGGAGTGCCTGCGATATGCAGGCTGCCATTCCAGGGAAGCGGCGGCAGAGGAACGACAGCTTTTTGAAGCCTGTTTGTCGGAGATACAGGGCAAGCTTTCCTATAAGGTCTGTTGGGGCAGATTTCCTGTGAAAAAAGAGGGGACAAGCCTTGATTTTGGCTTTGTCAAGGTGGATTCGGCAGGACTGGCAAAAAATCTGGATGGTTGCAATGAAATCATTCTGTTTGCGGCTACCATTGGGCTGGAGATCGATCGCGCCATCCGCAAATATACCAGCCTTTCCCCTGCGAAGGCGTTGTTTTTTCAGGCCATCGGTGCGGAGCGTATCGAAAGCCTTTGTGATGCCTTTTGTGAGGAGAGAAGAAAAGAACTGCAGGCAGAAGGGAAGTTTTTGAAGCCCCGCTTCAGCCCCGGCTATGGGGATCTGCCTTTGGAAATGCAGAGGGATATTTTCCGTGTGTTGGACTGCTCCAGAAAGATCGGCCTGACCCTGAACGAAAGCCTGCTGATGAGCCCTTCCAAATCGGTGACTGCCATCGTTGGCATCAGCGGAGAAGAATATCAAAAGGAAAAAAATAAATGCGGCGCCTGCCAAAATTTGGACTGCGCCTTTAGAGGATGAAATCTATGAACGTATTAGACTATTTGAAAAACAATATCGTATATATGGACGGCGGCATGGGGACGCTGCTGCAGGCGGAAGGTCTGCAGCCCGGCGAACACCCGGAACGCTGGAATCTGGAACACCCGGAAATCATCATTAAACTGCAGAAGATGTATTTTGATGCGGGTGCAAATATCATCAATACCAATACCTTTGGGGCGAACAGCCTGAAATTTGACCAGGAAGAGCTGGAAGAGATCATCAAAGCTGCCATTGCCAATGCGAAAGCGGCGGCGGCAGCCAGCACAGGTGCCCAGGAAAAATTCGTTGCTCTGGATATTGGCCCCTCCGGCAGACTGCTGAAACCCTACGGCGATTTCGATTTTGAAGAAGCGGTGGCGGTTTTCGCGGAAACTGTCCGCTTGGGCGTAAAGCATGGGGCAGATATGGTTTTCATCGAAACCATGAACGACAGCTATGAAACAAAGGCGGCTTTGCTGGCGGCAAAGGAAAACTGCCATCTGCCTGTATTCGTTTCCAATGCCTACGGTGAGGATGGCAAGCTGATGACAGGGGCTTCCCCGGCGGCGATGGTTGCCATGCTGGAAGGCATGGGGGCCGATGCCATTGGTGTGAACTGCTCTTTGGGTCCCAAAGCATTGGCGCCTGTTGTGGAACAGTATCTGAAGAAGGCTTCTGTCCCCGTTGTACTGAAACCCAACGCAGGTCTGCCCAGAGAGGTAGATGGAAAGACTGTATTCGATGTGCTGCCCGATGAATTTTCCGATGATGTGGCAGGGCTGATTGCCAAAGGCGTACGGATCGCCGGCGGCTGCTGCGGCACCACACCAGAATATATCAAAGCAGTTGTAGAAAAAACAAAGGGCATGGAACCCCTTCCTGTGGAAAAGAAAAATATCACCTGTGTATCCTCTTATACCCATGCGGTGGAATTTGGCGCATCCCCCATCATCATTGGGGAACGCATCAACCCTACAGGCAAAAAGCGGTTCAAACAGGCCTTGGTGGAAAATGATATCGATTATATTTTGAATGAAGGTTTGACCCAGCAGGAAAAGGGCGTACAGATTTTGGATGTAAACGTTGGTCTGCCGGAGATCGACGAGGTTGAAATGCTGAAAAAAGTCTGCTTCGAACTGCAGGCCATCATCGACCTGCCCTTGCAGATCGATACTTCCGATGTGGCGGCTATGGAACAGGCATTGCGTCGCTATAACGGCAAGGCTATGATCAATTCCGTCAACGGCAAGCAGGAAAACATGGATGCCATCTTCCCTCTGGTGAAGAAATACGGCGGATTGGTGGTGGCGCTGACGCTGGATGAAGGCGGTATCCCCAATACAGCGGCAGGCAGAGTTGCCATTGCGGAAAAGATTTTGAAAACAGCGGAAAGCTATGGCATTGAGAAAAAGGATATCATTTTTGATACACTGGCAATGGCCATCAGCGCAGACCCCAATGCGGCGAAAGCGACTGTAGATGCCCTCCAGGAGATCAAGCATCGTCTTGGCTGCCATACTTCTTTGGGGGTTTCCAATATTTCCTTTGGTCTGCCCAGCAGAGATGCCATCAACAGTACCTTTTTTGCCATGGCGTTGGAAAATGGTCTTTCTGCGGCGATCATGAACCCCTTCTCCGGGGATATGATGAAAACCTATTTTGCTTATCGTGCCCTCCATGGTCTGGATGAAAACTGCGGAGACTATATCGATTTCGCATCCAAATATGTACCTGCGGCAGCGGCAACAACAGCCGTAACACAGCTGACGGCGGCATCCGCTTCCGAGGAATATAAATCCGCTTTGCAGAAAGCCGTTGTAAAAGGCTTAAAAGACCAGGCGGGGGAACTGACAGCAAAGCTGTTGGAAGAAACAGCCCCTTTGGAGATCGTGCAGAATGAGATCATCCCTGCTTTGGATATTGTGGGCAAGGGTTATGAAGAAAAGACGGTGTATCTGCCCCAGCTTTTGATGGCGGCGGAAGCGGCGAAAAGTGCCTTTGAAAAGATCAAAGCATCCATGTCTACAGAAAAGGGCGAAGCGGCGGCAAAATGCAGCTTTGTTCTGGCAACGGTTAAGGGCGATATCCATGATATCGGCAAAAATATCGTAAAGCTGTTGTTGGAAAACTACGGTTTCGATGTCACAGACCTGGGGAGGGATGTTGCCCCCGAGGTGATCGTGGAAGAAGTGAAAAAGCAGCATGCACCCCTCTGTGGCTTGAGTGCATTGATGACAACCACGGTGCCTGCCATGGAAGAGACAATCAAACAACTGCGGGCGGAAGCGCCCTGGTGTAAGGTGGTCGTTGGCGGCGCAGTTCTGACACAGGATTACGCTGACCGTATCGGCGCAGATAAATATGCCAAGGATGCCATGGAAAGCGTCCGTTACGCTGATGAGATCAATGCAGGTTTAAAGAAATAAAAACAGAACAGAAAAAGAACGCCTTGAGAAGAGATTCTCAGGGCGTTTGTGCTTTTGAAAAAATCTGCAAAATCAGGCAGGGAAGGTTTTTTGCAGCAGGGCGTACAGTGGTTTGAAAAGCACCAGACACAGCACCACATTGCCGATGCAATGGGTCAGGTCGAACCCCAGCCCGGATACCCAGTAGGAAAAAGCCGCTGCGGGGCCCCCTGTGATGAGGTAGGGCAGGGTGCAGAGGGCACCGAAGGAAAGACCGAAGAAACCGGAAATGATGCTCCAGAAAAGGGCAGAGGTGTTGTTCCTGAGGAGCAGGACCACCATCGCCAAAATGCTCCAGATATAGAGATACTGAAACCACCACATGCCGAAGCCATAGAGAAACCCTTCCAGAAAGACAAAGCCGTATATCATCCAGAAAACTTTTTTACCGAAAAAGATGGTATAAAGGATGATGAGCAGGCTGACGATTTCCAGATTGGGCAGAAAGGACATAACAACTTGTCCCGTAAAAAGCAGGGCGGTCAGCACACCCATCCATGCCAGACTGCGGGCTTTGTTTCCTTCCATCAATAGCCCTCCGTCAGTGTCAGTTCGAATTGGTCCCCATCCCCAATGGGGGTAGTATCGGCGGAGGTATTCACCTGTTCGCCGCCTTTGGTGATGCACCACCATTGCTGTTTGCTGTCGTCGGCAGTTTCGCCATCCACAGTGGTGATGAAAAGACCATATTGCCCGATTTCCCCAGCTACCAATTCGTTTTCCAGCAATACATCCGCCAGAAATTCCCCATCGGTCTGATAGGTAAAGGTTTTCTCGGTCTGGTCTGCATGGGTAACGACTACGGCAATTTCCTTTGCGCCAACCACTGCTTCGGGTTTGCTTTGGATGTAGAAAATGCCTGCAATGATGCAGAGAAGAATGAGGATGCCTGCTAAGATTCCGTTTTTTCTGTTCATAAAAAATTCCCTCCGATTTTCTTGAGGGAGATCCCCCAATTCTGTCCGTATTTCGGTTTTCATCATACTGCGGATGTTGGGTTTTGTCAATTTTTCGGGAAATCCAACGAAAAAAAGAGCCCCGCTATTGAGCAGGGCTGAAAAAATGATTTTTACTTTTCATATTTTGTGGTAGCAACGATCTTTGTTACATAGTCGTCATCATCCAAAGTGATTTTCACCTGAAGGTATTCGTCATCATCCAGATCATTGAAAACATCGATCAGCTTATCAAAATCCTTTTCTCTGTCATCAATGATAACATCAAGCCAGTCTACGTCATCAATGTCGTAAGTTTTGGTGCCGATTTTCACATAGCCTTTTTTCTTGCTACTTTTGTAGTCAACATCTTTCAGTGTACCGCTTTTGGTTGAGCTACTAGATTCTGTTGTGACAACGATTTTTGTAACGTAATCACCGGTAATGGTCAGGGTAGCTGTCATTTCCACATCATCTTTAAACAGATCTATCAGTTTATCAAAATCTTTTGTTTTGCCGTCGATTTTTACAGTAACATCATCAACATCTTTGATGGAATATGTATTTTTATCATCCAGTTCGATGGTGCCCTTGGAGCCGCTCTTTTCTTTCAAATTAGTGATGGTGCCTTTTTTGGTGGAAGTGGAGGTTTTTTTGGTAGCAGTGATTTTTGTGATGTAGTTATCCTCATCACTATTCTTATCCAATGTGACGCTCACTGTGTAGTATTCCCCATCATCCAGATCACCGAAAGCATCCTTCAGGTCGCTGAAATCTTTTGTTTTCCCATCGATGGTTACTTTCAGATCATCAATGTCTTCAATATAATACTTGGTGGAGCCGACTTTGATATAGGCTTCATAATCCTCGCCGCTGACTTTCTTGATCTCTTTCAGTTCGTCTGTTTTGCTGCTGCTACTGCTGGAGGATTTTGTTGTAGCAACGATTTTTGTTACATAATCATTTTTATCCAGTGTCAGGGTAGCAGTAATGGTTTCGCCGTCATCATACATTTCTTTCAGATCGCTGAATTTTTTGGTGGAACCATTGATTTTTACAGACACGGAACTGCTGTCATCGATTTTATAAGTATTGGAGCCGATCTTGATGCTGGATTTGGACAGGGACTTGATGGTTCCTGTCAGATCATCTTCTGTTGCCTTTGTATCAGCTGTTGCAACCAGCTTTGTGATGCGGGTATTGCTGTCCAGTGTCAAAGTCGCTTTGATGGTTGTGCCGTTTTTAAACAGTTTTACCAGTTCGGCAGCGGAAGAGGATGCGCCGTTGAGGGTCACTGTGGCACCTGTGGAAGCGAAAAGATAATATGCGTTGCTGTTTTCAAAGTTTACATAGAGGGTATTCATATCCTTCACTGTGCCGCTCTTTGTGGAAGCTGCGGGACTTGTAGGTGTGGTTGCAGAAGATTTATTCAGCACATTGTACAGATTTGTGACCAGTACAGCAGTTTCTGTGCGGTTCAGTGTGCTTTTTGGATTGAATTTGCCTACATTATCGCCGTTTACAACGCCTACCTGATTCAGCAGAGCAACATAAGGACGTGCCTCGGAAGAAATGCTGGCGTTATCGTTGAATTTTGTTGTTGTGGCATTGGCGGAATAGGAAGGTACGCCGGTGGTCAGGGCACGGCCCAGGATCGTTACTGCCTGTTCTCTTGTGGCAGGCAGGTTGGAGCCATTTTTCATAAAGCTGCCCAGATTGGAGATGGAGATGATGCCTTCTTCCAGACAGTAAGAAACAGCGGGATATGCCCATTCCTTGATGCCGTATGTTTTCAGTACAGCAGCCCATTTTTCTGTTACGGAAGCATTGGCAGTTGCTTTGCCTGTCTGCAGCAGCAGTTTATATGCCAGCTGGCAGGATTCTGTCAGAGATACGGAATCTCTGGGACGGAAATATGTTTTGCCATTGACGGTCTCCCCAACGACCAGGCCAAGGCTTGCAGCTTTATTGATCGATACTTCCGCACCGGGCCAGGGTGCCTGATTCATATCTGCAAAAGTCGCTGCATAGGCGGAAATAGGCTGGCAAGCCAGCAAGGCAGCCACTACAAATGCCATAGATTGTTTTGTTTTGCTATGTTTCATGGTAAGGACCTCCTTTTTCTCTCTTCATATACTATCCATAGTACCAGTATAGCAAACTTGTTATGGTTATATTTTGATTATAATATATATAGGGAGATTTTAATATAGGTTTCATAAATTTAAAAAAGATTTAAGAATTTCGACAAATCCTTGCCAAGACATATCTTTCAAAAAAGAAACATAAAGTGTCAGTAAGATGCTTTTGGGAGGAATGGGAGGATGAAGAAATACGGAAAGGTGCTGCTGTCAGCCATACTGGCTTTGGTGCTGATGGTCGGTTCGCTTTTTCCTGTCTATGGCGCAGAAACAGACCCGCTGACATTGGAAAGCAAAAGTGCTGTGCTGATGGATGGGGCAACGGGGACGGTCTTATATGAAAAGAACAGCCATGAAGCAATGCCCCCTGCCAGTGTGACAAAGGTCATGACGCTGCTTTTGATCTATGAGGCGGAAGAAGCGGGGCAGTTCAAATGGGAGGACAGCGTGCAGGTCAGCGAACATGCGGCTGGTATGGGCGGCTCCCAGGTCTTTCTGGAACCGGGCGAGACCCAGACGGCAGCAGATATGACAAAGTGTATCGCTATTGCTTCTGCCAATGATGCAGCAGTGGCTATGGCGGAATTTGTAGCAGGCAGCGAAGAGGCTTTCGTGGAACGGATGAACAAAAAAGCCGAGGAACTGGGAATGAAAGATACCCATTTTGTCAATGCCTGCGGGCTGGATGTGGATGGGCATGAGACCAGTGCCTACGATATTGCCCTGATGAGCCGGGAACTGATGACCCGTTTTCCTGAAATCCAGGAATACACTACCACCTGGCAGGATACCATCATACATAAGACCCGTAAGGGGGAATCGGAATTTGGCCTGACGAACACCAATAAGCTTATCAAATGGTACGAAGGTGCAACGGGGCTGAAAACAGGCTCTACGGGGAAGGCATTATACTGCCTTTCCGGCACGGCGGAGCGGAATGGGCTGCACCTGATCGGTGTTGTCATGGCTGCACCGGATTTTAAGGTGCGTTTTCAGGAAACCATGAAACTGCTGGATTATGGCTTTGCCAATTACACCGCCCAAAAAGGTCTGCCTGCAGGGCAGGAAATGGCTGAGATCCCCGTGACCAAAGGGATGGCAGACAGCGTTCCCGTGGTGGTAAAAGAAGAAATTTCCATGCTGCTGAAAAAGGATATGAGCGGCGATTGGGAAACACAGACAGAAGTCCTGCCCAGTATGGATGCACCTGTGGCAGCAGGGGAAAAAGTGGGTGAATTGATCTATCTCATCAATGGAGAAGAGGTGGGGCGAACAGATCTGGTGACGGCAGAAGCGGTGGAAAAAGCCAATATCAATACCATGCTGCAGCGGATGCTGAAAAATTGGTTTTAGAGGGTGCAATTCTGCGCCCTTTTTTTATCAAAATAAAAAAATTACCAGAAAGGTTTTTCGCTGAGCCTGTCAAGGCTTGTATGTTTCTGGTGTTTTTGGGCTGAATATCGCCTTTTCTTTGGGGAGAAAGTAAGCTTGGAGCAAAAAAACGAAAGTTTTTGCTCTGAAAAATGCAGTTGGGAGAGGAGAAGATGCAGCGGATCAAAAGTAAAATATTTTTTTCAGTATTCCCGCTGGCGGCGATTTTGATACCGACCCTGCTATGGCTTCCAGAAACGGCACAGGCATCGGAGCGGCGGGAATTGGTTCCGGTGGGGCAGACCGTCGGCGTGACGATGGATACGAAGGGACTTTTGGTTTTGGGGACAGGCTTTGTGAGCGGAGAGGACAATGAAACCTATGAGCCCAGCAAAGGTGTCCTGAAAATCGGTGACCTGATTTTGGAGGCCGACGGAAAGTCGCTGGAAAACAAAGAAGCGTTTCTGGAAGCGGTGGAAAGCAGTGACGGCAAGACAATGAAGCTGCTTTTGGAACGGGATGGCAAAGAGAAGGAAGTGAAGATCACACCGGTATTCAGTACAGCCGACAATGCCTTTAAAATCGGCGCATGGATCCGGGACAGCATCCAGGGCATCGGTACGGTGACCTATTATGACCCGAAAAATGGGACCTTCGGGGCATTGGGGCATGGTGTCTATGATGTGGATACCGATGAACTCATGGAGATCCGGGAAGGTTCTCTGGTGGATTCCGACCTGACGGAGATCGTAAAAGGGCAGAAAGGCGCAGCGGGGGAACTGATGGGAAAGGTGAACATGGAGGAAAAACTGGCTCACATCGAAAAAAACACAGAAGTGGGCATTTATGGCACGACGGAAGAAATGGTTTTTACAGGAGAAGCTTTGCCCATCGCCAAAGCGGATGAGGTCAAAAAGGGCGAAGCTGTTCTTCTTTCCGACTTGGAAGGCGGAAAGGTGAAGGAATATTCCCTGGAGATCGAAAGTATCGACCCCAACGGGGGAAAAAGAAATAAGGACATGACCATCCGCATCACCGATGAACGACTGCTGTACCTGACAGGAGGTATCGTCCAAGGCATGAGCGGCAGCCCCATCCTGCAGGACGGGAAACTGGTGGGGGCGGTGACCCATGTGATGCTGAACGAGCCTGCAAAAGGCTACGGCACATTTATTGAGACCATGCTGGCAGCAGCATGAGCAGACAGCGGCGGAATCTTCCGCCGCTATTTCTATGCAGAAATCATTCATTTTCCATTTTTGTGAAACAATTTTTCTTTACAGGAAAAGAATGAAGTCCACGAGAACCATTGACATAGTATTGAAAGCCATGTAATATTATGATAGATAGCGCTGAAAATGGTAATGGAAAGGAAATCATTATGAAACAGATCATTCTTGTTGCAGAAACCGGTTCTGATGTAAATGCCCAGTTGGCGGCTGAATATGGGATAAAGATCGTCCCCATGCATGTTTCTTTCGATACGGAGACCTTGGACGATGGCGCGTTCCCTGTGGAAAAGATCGTGGATTACTACCACACCACAGGTAAGCTGCCAAAAACCAGCGGCTGTACCCCGGAAGATTTTGAACGGGCATTCGATGCCCTCCATGCAGAATATCCCGATGCCCAGCTGTTGTATCTGGCTTATTCCGCAGTGACCACCTGCTCCTGTCAGAGTGCGGTGATCGCTTCTGAGCATAGGGATTATGTGACTATTTTAGATACGAAACAGGTTTCTGTGGGTCAGGGCAATATTGTCATCACCATGGCAGAAATTTTGAAGGAAAATCCTGATATGACCATAAAAGAAGCGGCAGAGGCGGCGGAAAAGCTGATCTCTCGTGCCAAGATGTGTTTCCTGCCTGATAATCTGGATTTTCTGCGGGCAGGCGGGCGTGTGAGCAATGTGGCATTTTTGGGTGCTCGTATCCTGAGCCTGCATCCCTGTATCGAAATTCTAGATGGCAAGCTGATCGCTACCAAAAAATACCGTGGAAAAATGGCGAAGGTAGCGGCGCAGCTGGTGACAGAATATGCGGAAAAATATGATCTGTATAGAGACTGTCTCTGGTTTGTTTATACCATCGGCTTGTCCGATGCTGTACAGGAAAGCGCAGAGGTGGCAGCAAAGGAATGTGGTTTCAAAAAGACAAGATGGATTCAGGCAAATGGTGTCATCACTACCCACGGTGGGCCTGCGGCCTTGGGGATGGCTGGTTTCTCCAAAGAATGATTTTATATATGTTTTTTATGCCCGCAGAAATGTGGGCTCTTTTTTTGTCTGTGTGATTGTGGTATAATAACGAGGAAAGTGGCTGTCATGCTTGCATGAACAGCCATTTGACGAGAAACACCATCGAGACGGCAGGCGAGATGGTATAATAACGATATATTTCAGCGGAGAACCTCAAAACCTGCGGTTTTTTGGTACATTTGCTACGCAAATGCCACCTGAAGTACGCCCTGCTATAGGCAAGCCTACGCAGTGCGTCCGTTCAATGGCACTTTCTCCGCTTTTATGGTAAAAACAAACAAGGAGAGGTTTCATGGATCACTTGCTTATCGTTCCGGAGGCAATCTATATTATCCTGTTGCTTTGCAGCTGGGTGGCAGCTTTGTTTTCCGGCATCGCTTTCGTTTATGGGATACAGATGAAAAAAGGAAAACGTACGGTGGCTAGCTGGGGCGGTTTGTTTGCCCTTTGCCTGCTGATGATTTTTTTGCTGATGAATGGCATGATCGTGGCTGCCGGCTGAGGGATTTGCAATGACAGAGCAGCAATGGGATAAAAAACTGAACATACATACCATTGGGCGATTGGATGCCCATGCGGATCAATACCACTATCCTTATGAGCCTACGCCTTATTCTGTATTGGAACGACTGGCGGAAAGGGGCTATATCAATCAGGAGAGCATACTCATGGACTATGGCTGCGGCAAGGGCAGAGTGGGCTTTTTCCTGCATCATGCCGTTGGCTGCCGTGCCATCGGCTTAGAGTATAACGAAGAGATCTTCCGGCAGGCGGAGCAGAACAAGACCACTGCGGTAAAAAAGCAGGGGGTGCTGTTTTTCTGCGCCAATGCGGAAGAATTTCCCGTGGAAGAAGCAGACTGCTTTTATTTTTTCAATCCCTTTTCTGTGGAGATCCTGAAAAGCGTCATGGGGCGTATTTTGGAATCCTATTATGGAAATCCCAGAAGGATGCTGCTGTTTTTCTACTACCCCAATGACGAATATCTGGTGTATCTGATGACGATGTATGCCCTGGCTTTTGTAGAGGAGATCGATTGCAGGGATCTGTTTGCAGGCAAGGATGAACGGGAGCGCATTTTGATATTTGAATTGATATGAGACCGATAAAATCGGTCTTTTTTTGATGAAAAAAGAAGAGATTTGCGAAGCAAATCCATGAGCAATGCAAAGCTTTCGAAAGGATTCCCTGTTTTTTGCTATTTAAATTGCATTTTTCCTCTCTGAATGTCAAAAAATCCCATTTTTAGGTTTTTTACTCCTAAAAATGTGCATTTTGGTTTTCCTATATAGCGAAATTTTTGGACACCCCTTATAATTATATTCACAGGAGGCGGAAGGGAAGCTGCCTTTCCTGTCAGAAAATAGAAAAAGATTAAGAAATGGGGGTCTTTTATGAAGGAACATGAAAGAAGAAGAGTGATTCTGGCAGATCGCGACGGGTTTTATCTGCAGCGGCTGAAACGCAGCCTGGAGCGAAAAGGGGATATGGCGGTCATGGGGATGACCGACAGCGGCCCTGCTGTGCTGGAAATGGCAAAGAAAGTAAAACCGGATGTGATCCTGATGGATATCCTGCTGGGAGAGCGGGATGGCTTCTGGGTGTTGGAAAACCTGAAAAAAGAAGGCATCGATTGTATCTGCATCATGATCTCTGCCATCGACAGCGATAAACTGGTGCGTCAGGCCATCACCCTTGGGGCGGATTATTACATGGCGAAGCCCATTCAGGGGGATTTGCTGATGGAACGGATCCACCAACTGCTGGAGCATGAAAACGGCAGCAGCGTTCGAGAAACGGAAAAAGAAGAGATACCAGAAGCGGTGGAAAATCCTTTCCGCAATATGGAGGGGGAAATTTCCGTGCTGCTGAGCCGTATGGGAATTTCTGCCAGCATCAAAGGCTATCACTTTATCCGCAAGGCAGTGATGATGGCGGTGGAGGATCAGGATGTATTGGTGGGCATCACCAAGGGACTCTATCCGGATATCGCAAAAATGTATAGGACCACTGCCAGCAAGGTAGAGAGAGCCATCCGCCATGCCATTGAAAGCGCGTGGAAAAAGAACGGCCCTCAGGTCTATTTTGAGGTGGCGGGCTATCTGCCGGCGGAAAAGCCGACCAATGGCCAGTTCATCGCTGCATTATCGGAATATTTTCGCATCCAGAGAGATGAAAGACCTAAAAAAATCAGCTGAAGAAAAAGAGACGTGAGGGATCACGTCTTTTTCTTTTGAAAAATCGAGAGTTTTCGTTGTAATTCTTTCCATATCATTATAAAATAAGAAATTGAAGAGAAAAAATAAAAATTCTTGGCAGATTTCAGAAAGGGGAGATGAAATGGAAAAGAGTGCAAAATGGATCATTTTCAAGGGCGTTGCCGTTATGGTCATCGTGGCTTTGGCGGGCTTCCTTCTGTTTAATGGCTTCGGCAGACATCCCTATACGGCCGATGAACTGGAAAGCGTTTTTCGGGCAAAGGCAATGGAACAGAATATCATTTCTGCGCCGGATGAACAGGTGACGATGGTCAGCAAGGAATATGGCAACAGTATCACCTTTGCCATGCAGACAGAAGACGGGGAAAGAGCCTGCGCTTCCTATGGCAGAAGTATGTTCTTTGATAAATACAAGGAACTGGATTTTTATGCCGGTGTCAACGGTGTGCTGGCATTGGATGAAATGACCTATATGGTCAGCGACGGCGCCATCGCTTATGATACAACAGTACGATTTGGCGATGATGTAGAGATCATCTTCAGCGACGAGGTCAGACCCATCATGTATATCAAATTCATGGCTGTCTGTCTGGCGGCGATGGGCATTTTTGGCTGCCGTATTTTTATGGCAGGAAGGAAATAAACAGTCAATACAAAAGAGAATACATATATGAGGTGAAATGATATGGAATTATCTAAAAGAGCAATGAGCATCAAAGCATCAACAACAATGGCGATCTCTTCCAAAGCGGCGGAATTGAAAGCAGCCGGCCTGGATGTGGTTTCCTTCGGCGCAGGGGAACCCGATTTCAATACCCCTGCCCATATTGGTCAGGCGGGGATCGATGCCATCCATAATGGTCAGACACGCTATACTGCTGCGGCAGGTCTGCCCGAACTGCGCAAGGCAGTTTGTGATAAACTGAAGAAAGATAATGGGCTGGAGTATGAACCTGCTCAGGTCATCATCAGCAATGGCGCAAAGCATTCCCTGATCAATACTTTTATGGCGATCCTGAATGAAGGGGATGAAGTCATCATTCCTGCGCCTTTCTGGCTGAGCTATTCTGAAATGGTTCGCATTGCCGGCGGCGTGCCTGTCATCATTCATACCAAAAAGGAAAACAAATTCATGATGACAAAGGAAGAATTGGAAAATGCCTATACAGAAAAAACAAAGGCAGTGGTGCTGACAAGCCCTTCCAATCCCACAGGTCAGGTCATGGGCAGAGCAGATCTGGAAATGATCGCGGCATTTGCCATCAGCCATGATATTCTGGTTATTTCCGATGAAATCTATGAAAAACTGATCTACGATGAAGGCAAGGAGCATATCAGCATCGCTTCCCTGAGCAAAGAAATTTACGATAGAACCATCGTCATCAACGGTGTTTCCAAAAGCTATGCTATGACAGGCTGGAGAATCGGCTATGCAGCGGCGCCTCTGCCCATTGCGAAGCTGATGGCATCCCTGCAGTCCCACATGGCTTCCAACCCTAATACCATTGCCCAGATGGCTACGATCACAGCCCTGAATGGTCCCCAGGATTGCGTGGCGGAAATGTGCGTAGAATTCAAAAAACGCAGAGACTATATCTTTGAAAGAGAAGAAGCCATTCCTCTGCTTTCTGCCCTGAAGCCCGAAGGTGCTTTTTATCTGTTTGTGGATGTTTCTGGTACATATGGGAAATCCTATGCAGGGCAGGAGATCAAAACAGCGGCAGATTTTGCTTCTATCCTGCTGGATCAGAAATATGTAGCAGTTGTGCCCTGTGCAGATTTCGGTATGCCTGATTATATCCGTCTGTCCTATGCGACCAGTATGGAGCTGATCAAAAAGGGCATGGATCGGATCGAAGAAATGGTAAAAGAACTGAAATAAGCAAAAATGCGGCAAATGCCGCCGAAGAGGTGCCGTCGCAGGTCGGCTGAAAGGAATCAGATTTCAGCTGACCTCCAGAGGCACCTTTTCTATAAAAGGAGGAAAAAATGAGCTACGAAGTGCTGGAAAGTAAAGTGACCCACGAGGGAAAGATCGTGAAGATCACGGTGGATAAGCTGCGTATGCCCGATGGCAGCGAAGCATACCGGGAAACGGTCATCCGCGGCAAAAATGCGGCGGCGGTGCTGGCGGTGGATAACGACGGCAGTCTGATCTTTGTCCGTCAGTATCGGCATGCCTTTGGGGAAATGCTTTTGGAAATCCCTGCCGGTGTGCTGGAGGATGGGGAAGAACCGGAGGAAGGCGTGCTGCGGGAATTGGAGGAGGAAACCGGCAAAAAAGCAGAAACACTGGAATTTCTCTGCGAAATGTATCCCACAGTTGGCTATTGCACAGAAAAGATTCAACTCTTTATCGCCACAGACATGACAGAGGGGCAGCAGAAGCTGGATGCCGATGAATTTCTGGAAATTGAAAAATATACACCGGAAGAAGCGGTGGAAATGATCTATAAAGGTGAAATCAAGGATGGCAAGACCATCGCGGCGATTTTTGCATGGATGGCCCGTAAGTAAGACGGAAGTGGGGGAAAAGCAAAAATTTCCTCAAAGCAACTATTACGCCAGTCCTTGTTGCGTGAGGATGTTTTTGCTTTCGCAGGAAAAAGGAATAAATGTATCAGACGAGCCATACCCTGTATCAGGGGGGATGGCTATGAAAAAGAAAAAACGAGGGATGGACAAACAGGTGCAAAAGATCATCGGCATCGTTTGTCTATCTTTTTTATTGGGAACGGCCGGGGGCGCATTGGCGGCAAACCTGCTGCCGACAGGGCAGCAGGGAGAACTGTCGGTGTTTTTGCAGGGGGCCATAGAAGAAACGGGGGAGGCTTCCTTCCTTTCTATCTTCTGGAAATATCTGAAGTATGATATCATCATCTGGCTGGGGGGGTGGATGCAGCTAGGGCTTTTCTTTGGAGGCGCAGCGTTTTTGTTTCGCAGTGTTGCGGTAGGCTTTACTTCTGCCATGATGATGGCGACCTATGGCGGAAAAGGCATCTTTCTTTCCGCCACCACCTTCCTGCCCCAGAATCTGCTGCTGATCCCGGCTTATATCCTTATCATGTCCGCATCTATCTATTATTTGCTTTCCTGGCGGGAAGAGGGGGCAAAGCGTACCCTGAAGCGGGAACGGCGGAGAAAACAGGCGGAATACTGTATTTTGTTTGGGATATCCATTGTGCTGCTGGCGGCTGCTGCAGGGGTAGAACGGGCCATTCTTTTGGTATAAAAAGATGGAAACATACAGGGAAAACAGATGTCTTTTTTGACAAATGCTTCAGTTCTTCCATATTTTACGAAAAATGAATCCGTTCGTTCACAAAAAATTCATATTTTTTTCATTTTTTCTACAAAAAATATCGACAATCCCTAAAAAACTAAGTATAATTTAAGGTACTATGAACGAAGGGGATTGTTTGTATGGAACAACGTATTGTTGATTTTACCGAATATTTGCGGAAAGAAAAAAAATCATCAGAAAATACTGTTCTGTCCTATACTAGGGATTTGCGGGGATTTTGCCGATTCATGAAGGAATCCGGTGTCTTGGATGCTGCAAAAGTGAACCGTACGAACGTGATGGCCTATGTCTATGAATTGCAGAAGCAGCATAAGGCAGGGGCAACTGTGTCCAGAAATATTGCGTCCATTCGTTCTTTTTTTCAGTTTCTGCAGCGGAAAGGGGTCGTAACGGAAAACCCTGCGGCGGATCTGGAATTGCCTAAGGTAGAAAAGAAGGTGCCGGAGATCCTTTCTCTGGAAAAGGTGGAGCTGCTGCTGGAACAGCCAGGCGGCGATGAGGATAAAGAGATCCGCGATAAAGCCATGCTGGAACTGCTCTATGCCACAGGCATCCGTGTGACGGAACTGATTTCCCTGAAAGTGGAGGATATCAACCTTCCTTTGGAATATATCCATTGCGGCAGCGATGCAAAAGGTCGTATCATCCCCATCGGTGCCCAGGCAAAACTCTCCCTGCGCAGATATATGGAAAAGGTGCGGGAACACATGGTTTCCAAGCCGGAAGAAGATGTGCTGTTTGTCAATTGCAATGGCAAGCCGATGACGAGACAGGGCTTTTGGAAGATCATCAAATCCTATGCCAAAAAGGCAGGTATCGAGGAAGAGATCACCCCCCACATGCTGCGTCATTCCTTTGCGGCGCATCTGATCGAAAATGGTGCAGACCTGCGTTCTGTTCAGGAAATGCTGGGTCATTCCGACATTTCCACTACACAAATCTATACTAAATTGACGAACCAGAAATTGAAAAACGTATATGCGAAAACGCACCCCCGTGCTTAAGGAGAAATATAGCCGTCCATCAGGGCGGCTTCTTTTATTCTACGGAGCGTTTGTTGTACTTCGGGTAAGAATGGATTATGATAAGGAAGAAGGAGGCGAAAGCCATGGATATGATAAAAACAGGAGAACTGCTGAGCCGTTTGCGGAAAGAGCATGGCATGACCCAAAAGCAGGTGGCGGAAGTGCTGCAGATCAGCGACCGTACGGTCTCCAAATGGGAACGGGGGGTATCACTTAGATAAAGATACCACACCATTCCCACGCTGACTTTTGCTCAACCGATACAGCCGGAGGGCTGGATAACAAGAAAAGGCGGTATGCGC
>SFGI01000065.1 GCA_004557645.1 [Eubacterium] saphenum
TGTCCTGCCGCTGGATCGGACGCTGGAAGCAGAGATTTTCCGGGATAAGGACACAAAACGGTGTATTGTCTGCCGGAGAGCTTTTGTTCCCGGCTCTAACCGGGCGAAATACTGCCCGGATTGTGCCGCCAGCGTTCACAGGCGGCAGAAAGCAGAAAGTGAACGGAAAAGGAGGGCGAGCGTGGACAATTAGGGGCGAAAAAAGCCTGTATTTATGGGGCTTTCTGAACACCAAACCGGGGCAGGTGGTATTCTTTATCGCTAATCCTCAAAACAGGGCTTCTAATTGTCCATAAAGCACTATGACAAAGTTTATCTATCACTACCAACAGGAACGGGCACAGAGCTTCACCCAGCTACCCAATTTCCTGTTTGAAGCACCAACCTATCAGCCGCTGTCCAATGAAGCAAAGCTGCTGTATGCCTTTATCATGCGCCGGGCAGACCTATCCCGCAAAAATGGATGGGCTGACGAGTACGGGCGGATTTACCTGTACTACCCCATCTGTGAAGTAGTGGGTCTGCTTCACTGTGGGCGGCAAAAGGCAGTCAACACCCTGCGGGAACTACAGTATGCAGAGTTGATCGACATCAAGAAACAGGGCTGTGGAAAACCCAACCGCATTTACCCAAAATCCTATGAGGGCAGTTCCAATTCCTGACTTTTTGAATTTCCGTTTTGGTACGCCGGAGGGCTGAAAACTGTACTTGACGAGTACGAAAATCAGCCCTCTTGGAGTACCGAAATCGGACGGTATATAGAAATACAGAGATTAAAATAATTTATTTATATCGATTCCATTCCAATCCTATCAGAGCTATTTTCAGCGGGATTTTCCCTGTGGAAAACCCCGGAACGGAAGGGAAAGGAACGAGGAAAGGAGTTTATGGCACAACACGCAATTTTGCGATTTGAAAAGCACAAGGGCAACCCGGCAAGACCGTTGGAAGCCCATCACGAAAGACAAAAGGAACAGTATGCCAGCAATCCAGACATTGACACAAGCCGGAGTAAGTACAATTTCCACATTGTCAAGCCAGAGGGCAGATACTACCATTTCATTCAAAACCATATTGAACAGGCAGGCTGCCGTACCCGTAAGGACAGTACCCGGTTTGTGGATACGCTGATTACCGCCAGTCCGGAGTTTTTCAAGGGCAAGCCCCCAAAGGAGATACAGGCGTTTTTCCAGTGGGCGGCTGACTTCCTCATTAACCGGGTAGGCAAAGAAAATATCGTGTCGGCGGTGGTACACATGGATGAAAAAACACCCCATCTGCATTTGGTCTTTGTCCCTTTGACAGAGGACAACCGCCTGTGTGCAAAGGAGATTATTGGGAACAGAGCCAACCTCACAAAGTGGCAGGACGATTTTCACGCCTATATGGTGGAGAAATATCCCGACTTGGAGCGTGGGGAAAGTGCCAGCAAGACAGGCAGAAAGCACATCCCCATCCGGCTGTTCAAGCAGGCGGTCAACCTCTCCAAACAGTCAAGAACTATTGAAGCCACGCTGGACGGCATTACCCCGTTCAATGCAGGGAAGAAGAAAGAGGAAGCCCTCGCCATGCTGAAAAAGTGGTTTCCCCAGATGGAGAATTTCTCCGGGCAGCTCAAAAAATACAAGGTCACGATAAACGACCTTTTGGCAGAAAATGAACAGTTGGAAGCCAGAGCCAAAGCCAGTGAAAGCGGCAAAATGAAAGACCGCATGGAACGGGCGAAGCTGGAAAGCGAACTGAAGAACATTCAAAAATTTGTTGACCGTATCCCGCCGGAGGTACTGGCGGAATTGAAACGGCAGCAGCGACACGCAAAGGAAAGGTGATTGTATAAGCAGATTTTCACGCCGCAGCATAGCGGCATTGTACCTTGACAACTGAATAAAGAAAGGCGAACTATGGCAGAAAAGCACCCGGACAAAATCCCACAGCATGAGATAAATGCCCTTGCCCGGTGCTTGCTTCCCGAAATTCAGAAATTCTTTGCCAGCCCAGAGGGGCAGAAAGAATTTGAAGAATGGAAAGCACAGAGGGCAAAGGAAGCAGAACAACATAAAAGCGTATGACAAAAGCGGCGGTATCGTTATGATACCGCCGCTTTTGCCTTAGCATAGATATACTAAAAATCCGAATCCGTCCCCGATTGGAACCGGGTTCGGATTATCATGGTCTACTGCCGACTATAGGACTTGAACCCACAACCTACTGATTACAAATCAGTTGCTCTACCAATTGAGCTAAGTCGGCATATTTAATGGCAAAGAACCCTAATAATGATACCGCTAGTTTCAGATGCACCCCATTTTTGCAGGTGGGGTGCATTTCTGATTTTTGGGGTGCATTTCCAGCTTGTGGGGTTCATTCTATCTGTCAGCGATGCACCCCGGGGTGTAGACACTGCACCCCGGCAATCATTACAGCGTATTCTGTCAAATAAGGGCTTTGCTTTGCGGAACGCCTGCCCGACTATCTCGCCCAGAACCAGATACTGATTGTTCATGGTGTCAAAGGTACACATTTGGATTCAGAGCCGTTCAATCAGAGCTGAACGATTACGTATTTTTTTGTCCTGCGTGCGGCGGAGCACATTTTACTGCAGCTTCTGAAGCTCCAGATAACGTCTCAGATAGGGATCAAGAGCGTGACAGGTCTCTCCCGTGTACCCCGTTACGGAATCAGAAGCGGCGAGAGAGTTCAGGATTGCTTCTTCTTCTGCTTCAATTACTGCGCGGAAGGGGAGATCCATAAGGGATTCATTCAGTATTTGGATATGGGAAAAAGCTTCACCGTCATCGGATGTGTCGGAAATGATATTGGCGGTAGAGAATCCGATCATGACATCTCCACTGCCGTGTCCCACATGGGATCCTGTTCTTCCAAGCCCCATGGCAGCCCGCCTCAGGATGCGGTGGAGCTGTCTTGAAGATAAGGGAATGTCAGTTGCGATAATGGACATGATGGATCCCTCATCGTCAGTTTTCAGACATTTTTTCTTTTCTTTTTCCTGCCATTCTTTGATGGCTTTGCCGATTTCCATGCCCTGGATGGTAAGATCCTCCATTTTGCCGAAATTGGACTGTACAAGCACACCAATATGATAGTTTTTTCCTCCGATTTCAATTCTTCGGGAGGAGGATCCGATACCGCCTTTCAAACCAAAACAGATTGTTCCTTTCCCTGCTCCCACATCGCCCTGCTCAAAATCAGCGGAGGCGGAGCTGATGGCAGAAAAAACGTGGGAAGCGTTAACAGCCCGATCCTTAATGTCATTCAGATGGCAGTCATTGCATTCACCTGTCACGGAATTGAAGGAAAACAGAGGAATCCCTTCTTTCTGACTATGCCGAAGAAAAAACTATACCGAAGTTTTGCCAACGTCAGGCTTAAATCATCAAATTCTTCGGTATAGTATTTTTATTATTTCTTTAGAAGTTATACTGACACTATAGGAGGTACTTATAATGTACAGTGTAATTTTTTTATGTGACGAACTTTTAAAATTCGTTAAAGAACAGGGATTCAAAGAAAGTACTCTTGTTCGTTACAGAAGAAGTCTTGATGGCTTTATAAAATTCTGTAATGACAGAGATGTAATC
>SFGI01000066.1 GCA_004557645.1 [Eubacterium] saphenum
GCAGATTTTTGCAGCTGCGGATATCTTCGGCTGTTGTATGCAGAATTTCCAGACGATTCTGGATCATGTCTTTTTCTGTGATATTCTTATAGAATCTGCTGATGGCTTCGTTCAGCAGATCCATATTGGTCTTCGGCTGATCCAATCCATTGATGGTCCCCAGGATATATTTTGTCATTTCACGCGTGTCAGCTTTGAAATTCTGGATTTCCTTATATAGCTTCTGATAGATATGATAGGTTTCTGTCAGATTAGGGTCACGGTAAGAATAAAAATAACTGAAGCCGCTTCTCATAAATTTGCATCCGCAGCCATAAGCCCCACCCTGCACACGGATCTGATTCCAAAGATATTCCAGATTGATGATGGTTTTCAGTACTTGATATTTCCCATGAAAATCTATACCTTGTTTCTTGTAATCAAAGGATGTGATGTTGTATAATACGCCGCCGGTGCTGGTAAAAGCGGTTTTTTCCGGCTGGATATCAAAGTGGTACACAACTTTTCCCTGCTCTCTGGAAGGCAATTTTGCCTGAAAAGCATCAAGTTTTTTCTGCACCTCTGCCAGATCAGCCCTTTCGCTGCCCAGAGCAACATTCATATTCTGCTGTGTAAAGAGGATGGCTGCGGTCTCTTTCAGCTTTTTAATCACAGGTGCAGGGTCTTTTTCTAATTGTGCGTCCGTCTCACAAAGGAAACGATAATAGCGAAGGCCGCTGGTGATATCTTCCACCCGTTGACCGGGGAATAAATTGCTGCCGCTATAGAAGATGGCAAAATAATGAGAGTTGTTCAGCAGCTCATTTTCTCCTTTTATTTTTGCAGATTTTACGATCTTTTTCATGCTTTCCACAGAGTCAAATTTTGTGTGGAAGAGGATTTCTTCTGTCATGGAAATGGCTGCATCCAAATCTTCTCTCAGCAGCTTTTCTTTTACTGTTACAAAAGATCGAAAAGCAGATGCATCTATATTATAGATATTGTTGTGCAGAGAGAAGCCGCCGTATACCTGATTTTTCACCGTTGGTAGTTCCCGATAAGAATAGTTTTCTGTATCCAATTTTCCCAGTAGATCCGTCAGCAGGCCCGTATAAGGCAGCAATTCCTGAGGCACAGCAGAAGTATCGAACATCAGTTTCAGATAAAGGATACCATTGCTTTCCATAGGAACATGCAGGAACGAATTGCCGGATCCCAGTGTTTCATTCTTATATTTTGTCAGTTGAGGGTTTTCATCGATCTCAGAGATCTCCAGTAAAGGGATCTGTGCAAGGATTTCAGGTGTATCCTCCTGCTTCTGGAACATATTCAGTTTTGCTGTATCGGCTTTGATCTCATCAAAATCTGACTGGGTCATAGCTTCTTTTCGCTTCGCCATCTTTGTGGCAAAGGCTTCGGCTTCCTTCTGTGCCTTGCCTTTTTCCGGTGTGAAAACCACATAAGTCTTATCTTTATTGTTTAAGAATACCTCTTCCATCAGTTTTTCGAAATAGTTTTCACTGCTGCCCTTTTTCAAAGTTTCCATGATCTCCAACAAGCGCAGGCTGTCACAAGGGTCTTCTCCGTGGAGCCAGCGTTTCATCAGTCTGGAACAATAGACCAGCCCCTTTGGCGTAGAACCATAATCTTCTTCCCGCAGCAGGAAATCATATTTTCGCAAAGCACCCTTCAGTAAATCTTTGGGCAGACCTTCGGAAATCAGACGTTTCCATTCCTCTTCGATGATACGGATAAATTCGTTTGCTTTCTCTGCGTCGGCGTTTTTTGCAACGATGCTGAATACCATTTCATAGGTGGAAGAATCGAACCAGCCTTCTGTTTCCTGGCAGATTCCCCCTTCCATCAAAGCTGTTTTCAGGGGAGAAGCGTTGGTTTCCAGCAAAACATAGGATAAGATCTGCAGTGCCATGATACGCTCAGGATCGGTGCATTTGCCGACTTTCAGATTATAGGTCAGGAAAGTACCGCCCTCTTCCCCCGCTTCTGCAACAGGGTAGGTTTCATGGACGATCTCCCCCTTTTTCACACATTCTGTTTCACGGATCACAGGAAGTGCAGCACTCCTTGTGAATTCCTTCAAAAAGCCTGCATCGATATGTTGCAGGCAAGCCAAAGGTTCCATATTCCCATAGAGAAAGAAATAGGCATTAGAAGGATGATAATACTTCCTATGGAAATCCAAAAAGTTTTCGTATGTCAGGTCTGGAATGGCAGCAGGATCGCCGCCGGATTCAAAGCCGTATGTGGTATTTCCGAAAATAGAACGGGAGATCACACCACTCAGCAGGCTTTCAGGATCAGAAAGAGCCCCCTTCATTTCATTGTAGACCACACCGGTGACTTCCAGGGGGGCGTCTGCGTCTCTCATAAGATATCGCCAGCCCTCCTGCTGGAAAATTTCCTTCTTTTCATAGATTTTAGGAAAAAAGACTGCATCCATATAAACATCCATCAAATTGTGGAAGTCCTTTTCATTGCAGCTTGCAATGGGATACATGGTCTTATCCGCATAGGTCATAGCATTCAGAAAGGTATTCAAAGAACCCTTGGCCAGTTCATTGAAAGGGTCTTTCGCTTCATATTTTCTGGAACCGCAGAGAACGGAATGTTCCAGAATATGAGGTGTGCCGCAGTCATCTGCAGGCGGTGTTTTGAATGCCACATTAAAAACCTTATTGTTGTCTGTATTTTTCAGATAGAATAAGCGCGCCCCGCTCTTTTCGTGCAGGAAAAGATATGCGGTACTGTGAACGTCGCTGATCTCTTCTATTTTTTCCAGTGTAAACCCATGATAGGTCTGGTTTAAGCTAAATTCAGCCATAAAGCACCTCCTTAAAGTACAATAAAATAATTATACCATAAAAGTTCTTCATTTTTCACAGAAAAGAAAAAGGACAGGAGTTTTCTCCTGCCCTTTGAAGATTCCTATGATTATTTGAAGTATCTGTTGTACAGACCCAGGAATGCTTTACCGTGTCGAGCTTCGTCACGAGCCATTTCATGAACTGTATCATGGATTGCATCCAGGTTAGCAGCTTTTGCTCTCTTAGCCAGATCGAATTTACCAGCTGTTGCGCCGTTTTCAGCATCGATTCTCAGTTCCAGGTTTTTCTTTGTGGAGTCTGTTACAACTTCACCCAGCAGTTCTGCGAATTTTGCAGCGTGTTCTGCTTCTTCGTAAGCAGCTTTTTCCCAGTACAGGCCGATTTCGGGATAGCCTTCTCTATGAGCAACTCTTGCCATAGCCAGGTACATACCAACTTCGCAGCATTCGCCTTCAAAGTTTGCTCTCAGGTCTCTCATGATATCTTCGCTGGAACCCTGTGCAACGCCAACAACGTGTTCAGCTGCCCATTCCATTTCGCCGGATTTCTGTTCTACGAACTTATCAGCGCCAACATGGCAAACGGGACATTCTGCGGGAGCAGAATCACCAACATGAACATAACCACATACAGAACATACAAATTTTTTCATAATCTTTTCCTCCTTAAAACTCTTTAAACTCTATTTTTAAAATGATAAATTGTTGTTATCTGATAATTATTA
>SFGI01000035.1 GCA_004557645.1 [Eubacterium] saphenum
CTGCTCTTGATCACTAGTACCGCAGGAAGATAATCCAATCATCGCGATAACTGCAAATAACAGTAATCTCTTCATTTTCCGCCAACTTTCTCTCTTCCGCTTGACTTCTTTCCATATTTCTCCTATGCTGAAAATACAGGCTGTTGCAGCAGCCGAGTTTTCGAAGAAAGGAGGAATTCTATGAATAGAGCTAAAATCACTTTTGCAAATGGGTCCACTCTTTTTCTCAGCGATTCCAGCGAAATAGCTCCAATTATTCACATGAAGGATGAAAAAGGACCTTTCGCTTCTCTTGGCGAATACAATCCTCTTTATCCCCATATCCATGATGGTCTAATTCCTTCCATTTTGGATGTTCTGTGTTTCTGCGATTTCTTCGCTGTTAGAGAAAAACCTGATACCATCTTCTGCGCTAAATCTATCGTCTCTATTGAATCTATCTAGGATTTATCCAAAGGCTTACTTTTTTAACGGTAAGCCTTTTTCTTCGTTTTCCAAAATCGATTTCATCTTCGTCTGAAGATAATCTCCTTCTTGGCTATATGGCCATGTTAGGTATCTACTGGCACTGTTAATTTTTTCTTCGAGTTCTCCATAATTATCTGATCCCTGATGAAAATAATCGTAGAGTTCTTCTGCGGCTTCTTTGATTTTTTCAACTGCACTATCGCATTTTTCTTGCATCTTTTTATCCATTGGGGACACCTCCTTAGACTGCTTCCTTTTTTAACTTTCTTTTTTTTACATTTTGTGATATATTCAAAACCAAAGGGGGCTGAACATATGCGTGATCGTTTTTGGGCTATGTACTCTGAAACGCAATTTACATACTTCTACTACTGGCAATATAGAGATTTATCTCAAAAAATAGATTTTTGGCTTCGCATAATCTCTACATTCACAACCGGAAGCAGTGTTGTAGCAATTTTGCTTGAAAAAGCAACGCCCATAATCTGGACAGTCCTTATCACTATTTCTCAAACATACCAATCCCTTCAACATCTTCTTCCTTTTCAAGAAAGAATGACTCGAGTTGATTACTTTCTTCCTCCCCTCAAAAAGCTTCTTAATGAAATAAGAAGAAAATGGGAATATATCGATACATTCAGTGATGAAGAAATAACTGAGTCAATTTACGAATTTCGCGAAAAATTCATTTCATTGGAACAAGAATATATCGGTTCATACCCGTTTCCTCACAGAAAGTGCTGCAAGAAGAAAGTCGATATATCGTTAAAAGAGCATTTCGATTATCACTATAATTTTGAAGGAGGTGAATAATATGCCTGAAAACAAGTCCAATAGCTCCAACAAATCTACTGTCAAGCACACCGGATCACAATTCCGTGGTGATAACGCCCCTACTCCCGGTTATCGTCCACCCACTCCTCCAGCAAAAACATCTAAGAAAAACTGAGAACGATTATTCGTTCTCTTTTTTCTTTTTCGGTGGACACGGAGGAATATATTTTGGCAAAAGTTCAGCTCTCTGGCTTCCCTGTTGGCATATAAAAGATATAGCCATTATTAAAACCTGCACTATTGTTACCACAAAAACCAGCACTGCTGCGCATTCCTGCTCGCTCATTGGGATCACCTCCTTTAGCTTGCGTCCTTTTCTTTTTCTGCTTGACATTTTTCTCTACCCCTCCTATGCTAAGAATACAGGCTGTTATAGTATCCAGAATCGTTTAGAAAGGATGAAAAATTTGTATATTCCAAAAATTGACCCGGAAATAATCAAAGTAAGTCAAGAAATTACACAGCAGAAAACCAAAGCTGAAAAAGAAAGAAAACTTATGGCTTGGCTTGCGGATAAAGCTGTTGACATCGCCGCATTGATTATTTCCATCATCGCTCTTATCAGAACGTTCTAATGATTGCCACCACGCTTATCAAAATCGAAACGATTGAGATAGCGTGATTTTTTATGTACTGGTTCATTTGGAACACCTCCTTTTATTACGCTTAAAGCGTATCCTTTGGTAAAAAAATAAGGTGATTATAACTCACACCATAAACTTCCTCTATTTTTTTAAGCACGGGAATATCTGGATATGTTTTGCCCTTTTCGTAGTTTGCAAGTGTATCAACTGTAACTCCTATGCGATTTGCGGCTTCAATTTGTGTCAAACCTTTATTTATTCTCGCCGCTTTCAATGTGACTTTCATATTTTCATCACCTCCCTGCTCTTACATAATATTACGCTTAAAGCGTTTTGTCAATGCCAAAAGCGTAATTTTTTTATTTTTATCTTGATTTTTTTCCGCTTTTGACGTATATTCATAAGTAGAAAGGGAGTGACCGTATGGGCGATCTCGGAAATAAAGCTATTATGGCTGAAAACATCAAATATTACATGAAAAAGAATAACAAATCAAGAAATGATATTTGTGATGACCTTGGATTTAAGTACACTACATTCTCAGATTGGGTAAATGGTAAGAAGTATCCAAGAATTGACAAGATAGAAATGATGGCGAATTATTTTGGAGTGGAAAAATCTGCACTCGTAGAAAAAAGAAACAACCTCCCAAAAGATGCCATCCCCTACATTCCAGAAGCCATGGTAAACATCCCTCTGGTCGGCTCTGTCAACTGCGGCACTCCCCTCTTTGCAGAGGATAACATAGAAGGCTACATCCCTACGCCAGAATCTGACATCCAGACAGGAGAAACGTATTTCTGGCTGAGAGCCAAAGGGGACAGCATGATAAATGTCGGCATCCATGACGGTGATTTGCTTCTGATCCGCCAACAGACAGATGTTGATAACGGAGATATCGCAGTGGTAGCCGTAAATGGGGATGAAGCCACCTTAAAAAGAGTGAAAAAACAGGAAAACGCTATCATTCTTCAACCGGAAAATCAAAATTGCGAAACCAGAATATTCATCGGCGAAGATACAGAAAAGATTAGCATCAGGGGAAGATTGATGAAGGTCGAAAAAAGATTTTAAATAAAAAATCCCCTGCAGTACCGCCATACCGCAAGGGGAAAATAGAAGATTATTGTCGAACAACCCTCCAAGAGTTACTTTATCACAATATGCAAATATTTGTCAATTTAAGGAGGGTATATTATGGGTCTTAGATTTCGAAAAAGTATTAAAATCGCTCCCGGTGTAAAACTGAATTTCGGCAAAAATAGTATCGGTGTTAGCGCCGGCGTGAAGGGTGCCCGCGTTTCCGTTAATTCTAAGGGGCGCGTTACAAAATCAGTAGGAATACCGGGTACAGGAATTTCCTATGTAAAAACCAGTAAATTAGGTGGTTCACTGTCCGCACCAAAACAGAACATTGCCTATGCAAATAATATTGCGAATAGTTCTGTTGGAAACAATGATGTACCGCCGTATGATAGCAGCGGAAACTCCGCCCAAAACAAAGGGAAAGGACCGAAACGTATTCTTCGTTGGCTTCTTTATTTCCTTATCGTATTTGTTGCAACTTCAATAAATGCAAATCTGTGTTATCCAAGCTTTCTTTTCGCTGGCATCATCCATATGTTTCATGTCAGAAATTCCATTATTGACGAAAAGAAACGGAAGATGTCTACGATACGCACCTGTTGTTTTCTGGTATTTTCCATACTTGGGTGTTTTGTAACATTGGTACCATCCGCACCGGATGTTGAATCCATCACGATTTCCGCTTCACGGGATACCATGGACATCAATGATGAACAGATTGTTTCCATTACCTACGAACCAGAAAATGCAGATACATCCGATATGTCCATCAAATTGTCTAATACATCACTGGCAGACGCAGAGCTGGCAGAAAACGGGCAGATTGCATTGACTACACTGGAAAAAGAGGGTAGTTTCGTTCTTGCTGCAAAGAGTGGTTCTGTTGAAAGTAATGAACTGGAATTCCAGATTGTTGATGTTAAAAAGGCCGAAGAAGAACGTATCGCTGCCGAGAAGAAAGCGGAAGAAGAAAGAATTGCCGCAGAAAAGAAAGCTGAGGAAGAACGCATCGCCGCAGAGCAAAAGGCAGCAGAAGAAAAAGCCGCTACTGCTACATCACAGCAGACAGATAGCCGCACAGTTTACATTACTCCTACTGGTAAACGCTATCATTATAGCAGCTCTTGTGGTAACGGTACATATAATGCTACTACTCTGGACAAAGCAGTTTCAATGGGGCTTACTCCATGCAAGAAATGTGTAGGATAATGCATCCATTAAAATATAAATAATTCAATAAAAAAATCCCCACCCTGCGCCAACAGGATGAGGATAAGAAGATGGTCGCATGATACAACCAACCCTAAGCAAGTTCATTGTATCATAAGACCGTCTATTTTGCTATACATTTTTTAGTAGCAAAAAGGAGGTCTTTTTATGATTATCGCAGCAGCTTACGTCCGTGTTTCTACGGATGAGCAAACAGATTATTCTCCCGCTGCACAGTTGGGCGAAATCAAGGAATATGCCAGTAAAAACGGCTATCATATCCCTGATGAATTCATTTTCATGGATGAGGGTATTTCTGGCAAACGTGCCGATAAGCGTCCTGCATTCCAAAACATGATTCGGCAGGCCAAAAATAAATCCAACCATATTCAATATATCATCGTACATAAATATGATAGATTTGCTAGAAATAAAGATGATTCCGTTCTGTACAAGGCGTTACTGAAAAAAAATGGTGTAAAGGTTATTTCCGTGAAAGAACCTATTCCACAGGATGATAAATTAGCAGTCATTTATGAATCTATCCTAGATGCCATGGCTGAGTATTATTCGATAAATCTGGCCGAGGAAGTCAATAAAACGATGATCAGAAAGGCGGAAATGGGCGAATGGCAGTCTACCGCCCCATTCGGATACCGCAGCGAAAATAAAAGCCTTTCCATCGTGCCGGAAGAAGCAAAGATGGTACGCTATATTTTCGAACAGTATATCGCCGGCACATCTATGTTTGCCCTCTCCCGGCAGATGAACCAGATGGGGTATCGTACACATAGAGGAAATGTGTTTGAACACAGAACTATCCAGTATATTATCAACAACCCTGTGTATAAAGGGTATATGCGCTGGACTCCAGGAAAAAAGGTACGACGAAATTTTAATGACCCAGATTCTATTATTGCAAAAGGAAATTGGGAACCAATCGTTCCTGAAGAGATCTGGGAAGCTGCCGTCACCCGCTTCAAGAACGAAAAAAAGACGCACTATAAACATAAACGTCCAGATACAGAAGGTATCCATTGGCTGTCTAGCATGGTGAAATGCTCTTCCTGCGGTCGAAGCCTGATTGTTGGCACGAAATATAAAAACGGAGCAGTGCAGTTCCAGTGTGGCGGATATAATCACGGCCAGTGCCACGATTCCCACGCCATTTCATCAAATCGCCTGATTCCTGCATTGCTGTCGGAGCTGGAAAAGATTGCGGAGCATCCAGAGGCTAAAGGATGCCGCTACACCGTCCGCAGGAATACACCAACATCCGATGAATTGGATGTTCATACAGCTTTGCTTGCAAAGGCTCAGCAGCGGTTGAAAAAAGCAAAAGAAGCCTATTTGAATGATATCGATACACTGGAAGAATACCGCACCAATAAAACGAATATCGAAAATGAAATTGCAACGATTGAATCCAGGATCAACGAAATTCGCAGACGAAATGATGCGGCATTCGACAGTGCTGCATTCTCTGCCAGAATAAAATCTGTTATAGAAATTCTGCGTGATGATTCCAGACCCATGGAGGATAAGCGCAGCGCATTTAAATCCATCTGCGAAAAAGTTATTTTCAATAAGCATAATAACAGCATTGAGCTGTTTTTATTTGACGGATAGACCTATACCATAATGCAGAAAGGGGGTGCAGACGGCGAATTGGGCGCTACCCTGCGCTATCTGAGCCAGAAATTTACCATGGTCACCCCTGAAGCAAAGGCGACCTTAAACGATATCGCCACAGAGGAGCTTGCCCATTTGGAAATGATGGGCACCATCGTCCAGCAGCTGAGCCAAGGGCTGACGAAAGATCAGATCATTGCCGCCGGCTTAGACCCCTATTACGTAAACCATGGCCTGGGGGTATATCCCTCCTCCGCCGCCGGCGTTCCCTTTTCCGCTGCTTGCCTGCAGTCCAAGGGCGATCCCATCACCGATTTGTATGAGGATATGGCAGCAGATGCTGCATATGCGTAAACACAAACTTTTCTATTTTTATGATACAGCTCCGTTTTCTGAAATCCAGTTTTCCACTTTCACAAAAAAAGCCGGGATCAGATCTAATTTCTGATTCCGGCATATCATCATATCTTCGTTCCGTGTCCTCTCACGACTGTTCCTTCCGCATCATTCATACTGGAACGAACCACCAAAGGAATATTGTGTTTTTTTGCCATTTCCACACAGCGGCTATGGAGTACCTGTGCACCGTTCAACGCCATTTCCAGCATATCGTCATAGGAGATCTCATCCAATTTTTTAGCTGTAGGAACCTTACGGGGATCGGCCGTATAGACCCCGTCCACATCGGTATAGATCTCGCAGGCATCTGCCTGCAGTGCCGCTGCCAAAGCCACAGCAGTGGTATCAGAGCCGCCTCTGCCAAGGGTGGTGTAATCATTATTTTCATCGACGCCCTGGAAACCGGTCACGATCACGATATTTTTCTGGGCCAGTTCCTCACGGATACGATCCGTTTCGATCCTTGTCAGCCATGCATTTCCATGGTCACTGGTGGTGTGCATTCTCACCTGAAAGGCATTCAGAGAAACCGCAGGAACGCCCAGTTTATGGAAGGCCATTGCCATCAGTGCCACCGACATCTGCTCCCCAATGGCACAAAGCATATCCAGTTCTCTTTCAGAAGGGTTCTCATTGATCCCCTTGGCCATATCGATCAATTCATCCGTATATTTGCCCATGGCGGACAAAACCACGACTACATCGTTGCCTTTGTTATATTCTTCCACGCATCTCTTTGCAACATGAAAAATACGTTCTTTATTTTCTACCGATGTGCCGCCGAATTTTTTCACGATCAACATGGTCCAACACCCCTTTATCTCAAACCTTCCGTATTATTTCCATTCTTCCACATCCATTTTACTCAGCACAACTTGCATATTAAACGCATTTTATGCTATTCTTATTGCAAATAGTGCTATACAGGAGGCGGAACTGTGGAAACAGGATATGAAAAACGAGGATATCTTTTAGATGATTTCCGATTATTCCATCTGAAAGACAAAAACGGAACAAATGTTGACTATCACTATCATGAATTCTGCAAGCTGCTGATGCTGCGCTCCGGCAGCGGCGGCTATACTGTAGATGGCAAACGATACACATTGGAAGCAGGGGACGTTGTTCTCATTGACAGCCAATGCGTTCACCGCCCCGAATTTGAACATGGTGTCCTTTACGAACGTGTCATCCTCTATATCTCTCCCCAGTTTTTACAGCAGCAGTCCACAGCCGACTGTCATTTGCAGGATATCTTCAGCGGAGAAAACGGACACGTACTGCATTTGGGAAAGCCGGAAAAAATCTGGGCATTATCTGATGCCCTTGAGCAGGAACTGGCGGAAGACCATTATGGCAGGGTCATTCTGAGCAATGGTCTGCTTTTGCGGCTCCTGATAGAGATCGCCCGAATCATCAGAAATCCGGAAACTACCTTTGCCAAGCCCATCACCCCCACCGACAGCCGTATTTTAAACATCCTGCGCTATATCGATGCTTACCTGACAGAAGATATCAATATCGATACATTGGCAGAGCAGTTTTACATCAGCAAATACCATATGATGCGTCTATTCCGACAGGAAACCGGGCGGTCCATCCATGGATATCTGCAGGAACGCCGCCTGATCCATGCCAAAGATCTGATACGGCAGGGCGTATCTGCAACGGAAAGCTGTTTCCGATCGGGCTTCCGCAGCTATTCGTCTTTTACACGGGCATACGCCAAACATTTCGGCACTACCCCCACCGGGCGGAAGGGCCATTCCGCTCCGGCTGATGAAACCTATGAATAAGGGTGCCGAAAAAATCGACACCCTTTTTTAGCTCCTTCTAAAAATTCCAATGAATCTCCACCGGCACTGTTCTGGTACCAGGGATTCTGCGTCCCACATTGATGTGATTGATGAGTTTTTCCACCATTTCCCGTGTCAGGTGATCTACATTTATGTATTGCTGCATCAATTCCTTTGCATCTCCTGCCTCTATGCGGGCTTCCACCTCTGCCAGCTGTTCTTTGGCCTGCAGCAATACATCCTCCAGCCGCTTTTTTTCCAGGGTGAATTCCCGGGTCATCTCAAGAAAATCCTCTTCTGACAGAATCCCCCTTCCCTTGTCCAGATATAAATTCCTGATCGCCTTTGCATATTCTTTGATTTTTTTCTCATAAGCGTTCCTATTCTCCAGAATACGCTTTTTCTGCTTCTGCAAATTGGTGTCCCATTGCATATGCCGCTCCAGTTCCTCCTGATCCAGATATGCTTCCAGAAGCCGATTCAATTCTAAAATGACCATTCTTTCCAAACGCTCCACGGAAATAAACGCACCTAGACAAGCATCCTTTGAAACATTGCGATTGGGGCAAGTTAAATACCTTCTCCCTTTATTCTTGACAGAACGCATCGTATAACCGCATGCGGCACAACGAGCCTTTTTCGCAAAAATCCCAATCTCTCCCGTTGCAAAAGGCTTTGCCCTTTCCTCTCTCATGGCTTTCACCTTTTCCCACAATGCCCGATCGATGATGGCTTCATGGGTACCCTCTACCCGATACCACTGTTCCTTTGGGCGGGGCTTATTCTGTTTCGTTTTATAGGAAATACTGCCATATTTTCCCTGTACCATATTTCCGATATACATTTCATTTTCCAGCATATCCGCAATGGCAGAATATTTCCAAAGGGTACTGTTTTTCCCCTTGGCAGGCTGATGGAGAATGCCCTTTTGCCGTTTATATTCTGTTGGATTGGGCACCCCCCGATCATTCAGCCTGCGGGCAATGGCAGATTTCCCATATCCTTGGGAAAACAGGGTAAATACCTCCCTGACCACCTCCGCTGCCTCCTCATCTATCAGAAGATGCCCTTTGCGATCGGGGTCTTTTTTGTAGCCATATAATGCCGTTGCCCCGATATGATATCCATTTTCCCTTCGGTTTTTCAGTACACTGCGAATATTTTCAGACATATCCTCCAAATACCATTCGTTTACAAGGCCATTGATCTGACGAGACTTTTTATTTCCCTTATTTTCTGTATCCGCATTGTCAACGACACTGACAAAACGGATCCCCCATAAGGGAAACAGCCCGTGTATGTATTTTTCCACCAGTTCCAGTTCACGGGTGAAGCGAGACTGGGTCTTGCAAAGGATGATATCAAATTTTCCAGCCTCTGCATCCTCCAACAAACGCCTGAATGCGGGTCGGTTTCGATCCGCACCAGTATAATCATCATCACTATAGATCTGATAAAGCTGCCAGCCTTGTGCAAAGGCATACTGCAACAGCAAGGTTTTCTGATTTTGGATACTGGCACTATCCTCTGTTTCCTTCCGCTTTTCCCGGTCTTCTTCCGATAAACGGCAATAGATCGCCACTTTCATGCCCCATCATCCTTTTCATAAAATCAGCCGCCCTTGTCCATGTTCCAGACAAGAACGGCCATTTTCAGATCACATCGCCCCTGCAAGGGCTGCTTTCGAACGTTCCATTTCATTGATCAGAGCGATCCATATTTTCGTGACCTGTTCTCTGGTCGTTTCCGTTTTCCCATCCTGAAACACGCTTTTGCAAATCATTCTTTCCTCCATGACGCTCTCCCCTTTCAAAATAGTTTATGCCTGACTGCTTGTTCCATAGACACACAGATATCTTTTTATATTTCCTCTGCCCCAGGTCACGTGATAATTTACTGAAATTTGATCCTTTCTTCTATGAAAAAAATAAAAAAGGTTGCACTTACAAAGGGGCAGCAGAGCAGAAAGCCCGCAGCACCTATGAATACCTGATCGACCTGACCGATGACCCTGCCGTGCTGGCCCCCCTGCGTTTCCTGCGGGAACGGGAGATCGTACACTTCCAGCGATTTGGGGAAGCATTGGAAATCGCCCGTGATCACCTGAACCAGCAGCACTATTTCTTTATGCAGAAATATGGCTGCGACACAAAATAAAAGCCACCAAAAAAGCCCGGAGAAATTTTCTCCGAGCTTTTTGTCGTATTCCTATCTGTCATCGGATGATTTCCAGTTCTTTGGGGAAATGATTCAGTACTTCGCAGCCATCCTCTGTGACAAGCACCAAATCCTCCACACGAACGCCTGTATCACCAGCTATATAGATACCCGGTTCGATAGAAAAGATCATACCGGGAGCGACAGGTGTTGGATTCACGGAAGAAACGTCGCCAAATTCATGCTCTGCCAGACCGATAAAATGTCCTAATCTATGGTTAAACTGAGGGCCATAGCCTTTTTCTGTAATGAGGTTTCTGGCTGTCAAGTCCAATTCCCTCAGAGGGATGCCGGGTTTGATTTTGGCAATGGCTGCTTCGTTTGCTGCCCGAACAGTTTCGTAAATTTCCCTATGCTTTTCGCTGACTGTTTTATAGTAAAAGGAGCGGGTCATATCGGAACAATAGCCATCCTTGATGCAGCCCACATCGAAGAGGACAACATCCCCTTCCTGCAGCACCGTATCATCGGGGCCATGGTGAGGGTCTGCCGCATTGGCGCCAAAAGCCACCAACGGCTCAAAGGAGAAGCCATCTGCACCTAAATCAAGGTAAATTTTCAGCATCTGTTCCGCCACATCTTTTTCTGTCACCCCTGCACGGATCAATTTTTTGAATTCTGCCATAGCCATGTCGTTGATATGGGAAGACATACGCATTTTTTCCTGCTCTTCCGCATCCTTGATGCCCCTTATGGTATCGATGACAAGGGAAGTATTCACAAAGCCCGGGGCTGCTTTGCTCTCCATCAGGGGCAGCAGAAATCTTGCCTTTAATTCCTTATCTACCCCCAAAGGAGCTGTATTGTCCACATAACGGGCAACGATCTCCATGACAGGGTCTGTATCGGAATACCAAACCTTTTCCACCCCCACCTCCTGAGGAATAGAAAAGAGGTGATTCAGGAAATAGGCATGCTTGCCGTCCCTCCGCAGCAGCAGAGCATAAAAGCGTTCCCCCGGTTCGTAATATACCCCTGTCAGATAGTAAATGGACATAGGATCAACAATCAGCATCTGGGAAACTCCCATTTCCTGCAAGGCTGCCATCACCCGGTCTACTCTGTTTTGTTTCATTTTTCTTTCCTCCTTGTCCTTTGACAGGTCACAGCGCACAACGGCGCAGATATTCGATCACGATACGCATGGGCTCGGAAACCCATTTATCCCGATGGTGCAGCAGCTGTGTCCATACTTCGATATCCAGCTCCGGCACATGAAGATACTGCACCGTGCCTTTTTCCACATATGGTCTGGTGGCGTAATCCGGCAGCAGGGCGATGCCGGCGTTTTGTTCCACCAGATTGCAGATCAGATCTGCATTGCCGCTGACAAAAACAGGCTGTATCTCCAAGGAACGGGCTGCCAGCTGTTCATCCAGCAGACGACGATAGCTCATGCCCTTTTCCGTCAGCAGGAAAGGCTGTTTTACCAACTGTTCCAGAGGGATACTTTCCCGCTCCGCCAAGGGATTTTCCGCAGCGCAGACAAAATGAAGCCCAATGCGGGATTCCTGCAAGATCACATAGTTCGTATCATAAATATGGTTGTCCAATGTATACACGATATCCACTTCATTCTGGTTCAGCAGGCGGAACATTTCCTGCGTCCCCCCAGAAATACACTCTAAAGTGATACCTGGATATTTGCGGTGCAGCTCCGGAAAAATGCGGCGGATAACCTCGCTGCTCAAAGAATCCGCCATAGCCAGGCGCACCTGCCCGCGGATCTCCGTTTCTCCCTTGGTATCCTCCGCAAAGCCCTGCAGCAGTTCATTGATCTTGTAGGCAGAGCGCAGCAGACGGCTGCCATGTTCCGTCAGGGTAACGGTGCGGTTGATGCGTTCAAACAGGGGCACCCCCAGTTCGTTTTCCAGCTGGCGGATCTGGAAAGAAACCGTAGACTGGGAATAGCCCAGCTTGTCCCCCGCTTTGGTGAAGCTGTGCAGCTCCGCCACATGTATGAAAGTGATCAGATTTTTGATATCCATTTGTTCTCCTCTTTGCATCGATAATTTCGATTCTATTTATCCTCTTTATCAATTTTACAAATTCATAATCTTACTGTATACTAAACTTAATCAAAAATCAAGGGAAAGGAGCGTTTCCATATGGAACTTCTCTATCTAATCTATGACTTCCTCTGGGCGGATCTGATCTCTATCCCCCTGCCCAGCGGTGATACCCTCGGTCTTTCTTTGCTGGTACTGATCTTAGTGCCCGCGGGTATCTATTTCACCATCCGCAGCCGTTTTCTGCAGATTCGTCTGTTCCCGGAAATGCTCCGGGTCACAACGGAAAAAAAGGTGGGCAATGATGCTCACAGTATTTCCGGCTTACAGGCTCTCATCATCTCCACTGCCACCCGTGTCGGCATGGGCAATCTGGTGGGTGTCGTTTCCGCCATCTCCATGGGCGGTGCCGGCGCTGTTTTCTGGATGTGGATTTCCGCTTTGGCAGGCTCTGCTACAGCATTCATGGAAGCCACTCTGGCGCAGATCTATCAGGAAAAAGACCCCCTTTACGGCGGTTACCGCGGCGGCCCTGCCCGCTATATCCACGCTTATGCCGCAAGAAAGCGTAAAAAAGACCCCGCAAAGATGCGCTATTCCGTAACGGCGGTGCTGTTTGCCATTTCCGGCCTGATCTGTTGGTGCGGCATCAGCCAGGTAATCGGTAATTCTGTTTCTTCCTCCATGGAAAATGCCTTTGGGATTCCTCCCCTTTACACAGCCATCGCCCTGGTAGCCGTTTCCGCCATCATCGTCCTGCGGAAACATGCGACGGTAAAGGTTCTGGATATCGTTGTGCCCATTATGGCCGGCTGCTTCTTTGTAGCTACCCTTATCATCATCGGGAAAAATATCGGCGCACTGCCCGCAGTGTTCCAGCGCATTTTTGAAGAAGCCTTCGGCATCCGTCAGGTGGCTGCCGGCGGTATTGGTGCTGTCATCATGAACGGGGTAAAACGTGGTCTGTTCTCCAATGAAGCCGGCTCCGGCTCTGCCCCCTGTGCTGCTGCGGCGGCAGATATCGACCATCCCGCCAAAGAAGGTCTGCTGCAGGCCTTCGGCGTATTCGTAGATACCATCGTCATCTGCAGCTGCTCCGCTATGATTATGCTGCTGGCCCCTGCGGAACTGCTGGAAGGTCTGACAGGTATGGACCTGCTGCAGACAGCCATGCAGTATCATTTCGGTTCCTTTGGTGTGGTATTCATTGCCCTGACCCTGCTGCTGTTCAGCTTCTCCACCTTCATTGGTATCCTCTTCTATGCCCGCTCCAATGTTGCTTATCTTTTCGGCGATAATTGGACATCCCAGACAGCCTATAAGGTGCTGGCACTGGTGATGCTGTTCATCGGCTGCCTGGCAACCTATACTTTCGTATGGGATCTGGGCGATGTGGGCATTGGTCTGATGACGATTTTCAATATGCTGGCGCTGTTCCCCATGTCCAAGGAAGCTCTGGCATCTCTGAAAGAATACGAAGCAAAGATTAAATTACGCAAGAAATGATCCTACATAAAAAAAGAGTCCAAATGGACTCTTTTTTTATGTAGACAAAGTGAATTTTGCCACTCCTCTTTATTTGCAGTATTCTTCTTTCAGATCAAAGGCATGGTTCATAGGGCCGCTGCCTGCGCCCAGATCCAGCATTGCCGCCAACGCACCGGAAATATATTCCTTGGCCCGTTCCACCGCTGTTGCCAGATCATGGCCCTTTGCCAGATTTGCCGCAATGGCACTGGAAAGGGTGCAGCCTGTGCCGTGGGTATTGGGGTTATCAATGCGTTTGCCGTTGAACCACTGGTATGTGCCATCGTGATAGAGCAGGTCGTTGGCATCGTTCATGCTGTGACCGCCTTTGCAAAGAACCGCACAATGGTAATCCTTGCTGATCTTTTCCGCCGCCTTCACCATATCCTCGGGGCTTTCGATCTTCATGCCGGAAAGGACTTCCGCTTCGGGGATATTGGGTGTGACAACCGCCGCCAAGGGCAGCAGCTTTTCCTTCAGAGCAGAAACGGCATCATCGCTGATGAGCTTTGCGCCGCTGGTGGCTACCATCACAGGGTCTACTACGATATTTTCTGCCTGATAGGCTGTCAGCTTTTCCGCAATGACGGAAATCAGTTCCACAGAGGAGACCATGCCCACCTTCACCGCATCGGGGCGGATATCTGTGAATACACTATCGATCTGCATCCCCAGAAATTCCGGTGTCACTTCAAAAATGCCCTGTACGCCTACGGTATTCTGGGCTGTCAATGCTGTCAATGCGCTCATGGCAAATACGCCGTTCATGGTCATGGTTTTCAGGTCGGCCTGGATCCCTGCGCCGCCGCTGGTATCGCTGCCGGCGATAGTCAATGCTGTTTTCATCCTTCATTCCTCCAAACATTCCGTTTCTTTTTCTGCCGCAAAAAGGCTCACGCCTTTGTCATTTTTTCAGAAAGCGTTTTCAGCTCTTTACATTCTGCTTCGATATCCTCTGCCCCGAAAATGGCAGAAACCAGAGCCACACCATCTACCCCTGTGCCGGAAAGCTCCAGCAGGTTTTTCTTATTGATGCCGCCGATGGCAACCACGGGGATAGATACGGCTTCGCAGATGGCTTTGGCTGTTTCACGGGATACCTCAAAGGCATCCAGCTTTGTGGTGGTGCTGAACATGGCGCCAACGCCCAGATAGTCCGCACCGGCTTTTTCCGCTGCAATGGCCTGTTCTACGGTCTGGGTGGAAACACCAATCATCATGTTTTCCCCCACCAATGCACGGACGTTGCCTGCTTCCATATCCTTCTGGCCTACATGGATGCCGTCTGCCTTGCATTTGATGGCGATATCCACATTATCGTTGACGATGAAAGGCACTCCGTATTTTTCACACAAAGCCTTCATTTCCATTGCTTCCTGCAAAAAGCTTTCTTCGTCCAATTCCTTTTCCCTTAACTGTACACAGGTTGCGCCCCCCTTCAGGGCTGCTTCCACCTGTTCCATCAGGGTCTGCTTGCCTGTCCATGCCCTGTCCGTTACGGCATAGAGCAGCATAGTCTCTTTTTCACATTTCATACTTCCATCTCCTTAGAAAATTTCGTATTTCGCACAGCGTTCCAGTTCCTCCCCATTCAGGTTGAAAATGGCATCAATGATATAATTTCTATAACTGGAATTGCCGTCCTGCTCCGTCAGCCTTGCGTGAGCCTTTTCCCCGCAGATGCCCATGGCGCAGACCGCCGCCGCTGTGGCTTCCAGAGGGGTTTCCGGGTTGGCTGTCACATAAGCCGCTGTCATAGCGGAAAGCTGGCAGCCTGTGCCGGTGATGGCGCTCATCATGGGATGACCGTTATAGATGCAGAAGGCCTTTTCCCCATCAGCAACGATATCGATGGCACCGGTGATAGCGATGACTGCCCCTGTTTCCTTGGCAAATTCCTTGGCAAAGGCCACTGCCTGGGGCAGGTTTTCCTTTGTTACTTTATCCGCCACATCGGCATCCACGCCCTTTGCGCCGCCTGTACCCAAAGCCAGTGTTTTGATCTCGGAAATATTCCCGCGGATAACGGTAAATTTGATTCCTTCTATCAAATCCTTTCCTGTTTTTGTCCGCAGATTCGATGCCCCTGCCCCAACGGGGTCCAAAACTGCAGGATGCCCCAGCTCATTAGCTTTTTTGCCAGCCAGATGCATAGCAGGGATGGTGCGCTGGTTCAGCGTACCGATATTGATATTCAGCCCGCCGCAGATGGCAGTGATCTCTTCCGCTTCATCCACATCATCGGCCATGATGGGGGAACCGCCGCAGGCCAGCAGGATATTGGCACAGTCATTCACTGTCACATAATTGGTGATATTATGAATCAAAGGGCATTTTTCTCTTACATTATCAAGCATTTCCTTCAACATATCTGTTTCCTCCTTCTTTTTCTCAGACCTTTTTCAGCATCCCGGTTTTCCGCAAAGCCCCCAGCAAAATGCCGGAAAGGATGGCACCGCCTGCCGTGGAGATCAGGAAAGGCACCACATAGGCATAAAAAGCAATTTCCCCTGCCTGCATCCCCATCAGGAGAATCGCAACGGGGTAGGCACACAAACCGCCCAAAACCGCCGTCCCAAAGACCTCTGCGATCAAAGTCAGGGGGATATTTTTTGTTTTCCAAAAGGCGATGCCGCAAAGCAATGCGCCAATCATACTGCCGGGAAAGGCCATCAAACTGCCGATGCCCAACAAATTACGGATGACGCTGGCACAAAATGCCACGGTCACCCCATAAAAAGGCCCTAAAATAACAGCACATAAAATATTTACCATGTGTTGTACGGGTACACATTTGCTCCCGAAAACGGGAATATAGAATAAGCTGCCCACCACTGCCACTGCGCAGAGGATACCGGCAAAGCATAATTTTCTGGTTTTTGTGTCTTTCATTATCATACGTCTCCTTTTTTATCGTTCAGGGAGAACGACGGATATAACAGCGCTCTCCCTGAAGCATACACTTCCCCCTTGGGGGATACATTCAGAATTATCGGTCGAAACTTCATGGCTTCCTCTCACGCCGGAACACGGCTTCCCATCGCTGTTATATCTCTGCAGGACACAAGGCGCTCCCCTTCTATCCTCCCGCCGCTGCGGGTCGCTCCTTTTCTGAAAGGATCCGATCAGAAATACACTCACCTACTATTTACTTTTCTCTCAAATATGCTTTTATTTCAAAGCCCTTAGAAATTGTTCCACATCCTCGCATTTCATCAATCCGCTCATGATGCAGGCACCCTTTGCGCCCGCCTTGCGAACAGAATCGATATTCTCACTGCCGATGCCGCCGATGGCATAAACAGGAATGGATACACTCTGGCAGACTGCCTGCAAAAATGTCAATCCTCTGGGCGGAAGTCCCTTCTTGCAATCGGTGGCAAATACATGCCCCGCTGTGATGTAGGTACACCCCAGTTTTTCTGCCTCCTGCGCTTCTTCCACCGAATGGCAGGATGCGCCAATTTCCTTGAATTTTTCTTTTTTCTTTTCATCCAATTCCCGCAAAATATGCAGGGGCAAATGGATGTTTTCTGCTCCCAGTTCGATAGCCGCATCTGCAAAGCTATGCAGCATACAGGGAACTTCGTATCTCTCGCAGAGCTTCATAACTTTCTCTGCCAGTTTTTTATATTCTTCTTCTGTCAAATCTTTTTCCCGCAGGATGATCCCCTTGGGTCTACATGCTGCGATCTTCTCCACTCTCTGCAAAAAATCCTCTTTGCAAAGGCTTCGGTTCGTTACACACAAAATATCATACATACAGATAATCATTCAGTACGGGCTGCAAGCCTTCCTCCGCCATATCCTCATACATCTTCTGGAAGCTGCGGTCGTCGTTGATCTCAAACTGTTCGTCGCCTTCCGTACCGTCTGCCTCCTTCCCGGTGTATTTGCTTTCATGGTCGCCGATACCCGTGGAAACCCCGGCAGAAACCTTCGTTGCGGCAATTTTTACAATACCGTCACGGAAAGTTTTGCTTTCACGGGAAGATACGGTAATCCCTACAAAGGGCATGAAAATACGATATGCACAAAGGATCTGACACAGCTGCTTTTCGCCTACATCCAAAGGACTGATCTTATCGTTATTGATGATGGGCCGCAGTCTGGGACAGGATAAGGACATTTCCGCATGGGGATATTTTCTCTGAAGATAATATACATGCAGTGCGCTTGCCAGTGCGTCCTTTCTGAAATCGGAAAGCCCCAGCAGTGCAGAGAATGCTACCCCTCTCATGCCGCCTCTTAAAGCCCGTTCTTGCGCATCGAAGCGATAAGGCCAAACTCTCTTGTGTCCCATCAGGTGCAGTGTTTCATATTTATCTGTATCATAGGTTTCCTGGAAAACAGTCACATAGTCTGCGCCGCATTCATGGAGATAACGGTATTCCTCTGTATTCACAGGGTAAATTTCCAAACCGACCATACGGAAATACTTTCTTGCCAGCTTACAAGCCTCACCGATATATTCCACATTGCTCATGGTACGGCTTTCCCCGGTCAGGATCAGGATTTCTTCCATGCCGCTGTCGGCAATGACTTTCATTTCCTTTTCGATCTGCTCCATGGAAAGCTTCATGCGGTTGATGTGGTTATAGCAGTTGAAGCCGCAGTATACACAGTAGTTTTCGCAGTAGTTGGCAATATACAAAGGTGTTTCGCAGTAGTTGGCAATATACAAAGGTGTGAACAGATAGACCGTGTTGCCGAAATGCTTGCTGGTTTCCAGTCTGGCTTTCTGTGCCATCTCTTCCAGAAAAGGTTCTGCTGCGGGAGAAAGCAATGCCTTAAAATCCTCGATGGAGCAAGTTTCATGGTCCAGTGCTGCACGAACATCCCTTGCTGTATACTGGGAATAATCATATTCCTTCATCTGGGTCATTACAGTCTCGCAAATTTCAGATTCAATGATCTCCATTCCCGGCAGATATTCCATGTGGTTCTTTCTGGATGCAGGGTTGGTTTCCAGCTCATGCTTCCGTTTCAATGCTTCGGGAGAAAGATGCTCGGAATCTACAAAATATTGATTTTCCATGTCATTCCCTCCTTAATCACGCAAGAAGCCTGTCAGAGGATCGGATGCGGATGCACCTCTTGTCAGCACTCTGCCCAAACCGGAAAGATATGCTTTTCTGCCTGCTTCGATGGCCTGACGGAATGCCGCTGCCATCAGGGGCAGGTCGCCTGCTGTTGCCAGTGCTGTATTTGCCATGATTGCCGCTGCGCCCATTTCCATAGCTTCACAAGCCTGAGAAGGTCTGCCGATCCCTGCGTCTACGATAACAGGCAGGTCGATTTCATCCACCAGAATCTGGATGAATTCTCTAGTTGCCAGCCCTTTATTGGAACCGATGGGAGAAGCCAGAGGCATGATGGTGGCTGCACCTGCGTTTACCAAATCCCTTGCCACATTCAGGTCGGGATACATATAAGGCATTACCACAAAGCCTTCCTTTGCCAGAATTTCTGTCGCCTTGATGGTTTCATAGTTATCGGGCAGCAGATATTTGCTGTCACGCATGATCTCTACCTTCACAAAGTTGCCGCAGCCCAGTTCTCTTGCCAGACGAGCGATACGTACCGCTTCTTCCGCATTTCTTGCGCCGGAAGTATTGGGCAGCAGTGTGACATTTTTGGGGATATAGTCCAGAATGTTTTCCTGATCCTTTGTATTGGCACGGCGTACTGCCAGTGTGATGATTTCTGCGCCGGCATCTTTCACAGCCGCTTCGATCAGCTTCAGGGAATATTTCCCGGAACCCAGAATAAATCTGGAATTGAATTCATGTCCGCCGATGATGAGTTTGTCTTCTTTCTGCATGAAAATCCCTTCTTTCATAAATCGTTATGGTTCTAGATTTCCAGAAAGGATCCGCAAAACCATGTGGGCCTGATGGGCTGCACAAAGCATCACACGGGGGGCCACCAATCCAATGTCATCTGCCACATCGCTGATTCCATCCCCGCATAGATAAAAACGGTTCGTAATCCTTCTGGTTTGGATACTGTTTGCGGAGCCCAGCCCCGCCATTCCGGAAGCAGCGATCAGATATTTCGTATGTAATTTTTCCAGCACGCCATTGACCAGCATGGCTTTTGCTTCCGCCCTGTCAAAGGCCTCGCAAATAAGATCGGCTTTGGAAAGGAGTGCTTCAAAATTTTCCTCTGTCACACGGACTGCATGGGTCTCCACCTGGATATAGGGTGCGATCTCCCGCAGGTTTTCCGCCAGAGCCTCTGTTTTGAACCGTCCGATCTGGTCTGCCTTATATTGCTGCCGATGCAGGTTGGAAATATCCACCTTGTCGAAATCCACTAAAATCAGCTTGCCGATGCCTGCCCTTGCCAAAGAAACGGCGATATTGGAACCCAATCCGCCTAAGCCGCAGATGGCAACGGTGCTGTTGGTGAATTTCTGCTGCAGGTCTTTTCCGTGCCTTGCTTCCAGTGCTCGCTGCATGTCCTCCTTACTCGGAATACAGCGCAAATCAACCACCTCCTACAAAATTGACTACTTCAATGACATCGTCCTCTTCCAGAACCGTCTCGCCATATTTTGCTTTGGGTACGATCTCGCCGTTGCGCTCTACTGCGATACGCTTGGGGTCATACTGCGTAGACACCAGATATTCTGCCAGTGTTTTGCCGGCGATATCAAGGGGTTCCCCATTGATCTTCACCATCCTTCTCACCTCCTTTACAATAATAGAGGGAAGTTACCCCGATTTGGCAACTTCCCTTGTACTGTCTTTTTTCAGGCGTCCCTACGTTGGCATTATCCAAATCAGGTGTATGGGTCGAAGGTTTTTCCTTCCTCTCAGCCTGTTTCACAAGCTCCCCGCTGGCTATTCACTTGCAGTTTCATTATAACCCCGCCCTTTCAAAAAGGCAAGGCTGTTTTTCCTCAATATCCCAGCAGCTTATTAACGAAATAAGGGAACTGAACCAGCCACCAAGGCCAGTCGTGGTTCACATCCCCGCCCCAAAGATCTACCCATGCGGGCACGTTCAGACGGTTGAACTGCTCCTGCATGATGCGGGCATCGGCTTTGGCTTCATCCTCCCACACCCCCTGACCGCAGCAGATGATGATTCTGCCCTGGCGGAACTGTTCCACCAAAGGATGGTCATAGGACATCTGGGGCAGATAATCCACAGGGGAATTATAATAAATATCCACATCATCATAATGGGGGAAGAAATATCCCGCATGGAAGAGGCCGCTCAGAGACAGACAGCCGCCAAAAAGGTCAGGTCTGCGCAGATAAAAATTCACGCAATGATATCCGCCCATGCTGGCACCGCTCAGGATAACCTTGCCATAGTAGGATGTGGGGTCTGTTTTCCCGTGAATCTGATGCAGACGGGGCATAAATTCCTCGCAGATATATTTGAACCACTGCTCATGCCACAGGATGCGCCCATGATAGTCGCCCCCGGTTGCACTCCATGTTTCTTCATCCACACAGCCAACGCAGAACAGCTGCAGCCGTCCATTTTCCAGATGATCCGCAACAGTATTGATCATGCCACGGTCTTCAAAATCGTAAAATTTCCCATCCTGACAGGGAAATATCACGATGGGCAGACCTGCGTGGCCGTATACCTTAAATTCCATATCCCGATTCAGGTTGTGAGAATATTCTTTATAATAACAAGTATGCATCGTTTTAACCTTCCTTCTTCCGTACTACAAAGTCTACAAAGGCAAACATTTCTTCCTCTGTTTCAAATCTGGCCATATAGGCATGGTTCCCCATGGCATCAGCCAAAACTTCCGGCATTTCCTCGTAGACTACGATATTCTGATGGTATTTACCAAAAATTTCGTCCCTGTTATGCACGTAGGCTTTCCCTTTTCTCTGAGATGCATACGCACAGCTGTAAGGTCTCTTTTCGGGGTCGAAATTGCCTTTATTATAGCATACCATATCTGCCCAGATCTGGTAAACATCAATATCGTTGGCATAATTCATCATATCCGGTGTGTAGCCCCCGGGGGGTCTCATATTGACTTCCAGTCCAAAAATATCACCCTTCTTGCCCAAGCCTTCCTTGTCTTCCTTCAGCACAAAAAATTCGCAGTGGAAGAAGCGGGAATTGCTTTCAAAGGCTTTGATGGTCCTTCTGCCGGCATCCTTCAAATCCGCAGGGATCTGCTTTCCGGAATAATAGCACAGTTCCAGCCCTTTATTGACCACATCCATGACAGATTCCGTAAAGAAATGGCAGGTTTCAAAAATGATGTCCCTGTTGGAATCGCAGATACCATCATAGGAAACAATGGCGCCGTTGATAAATTCCTCCATGATATACTGCACCTTCGGCAGATCAGCATAGAAGTTTCGCAGCTCATCCTCATTTTTCAGCTTATATGTAGCGGCGGCACCAACACCGTTATCCGGCTTTACAATGACAGGATAGCCTGCTTCTTTCACGAAAGCCAAGCCCTTCTCCAAGGTTGATACCAGATGATATCTTGCCGTGGGAACACCGGCTTTCGCATAGTATTCCTTCATTTTGCTCTTATATTTGATCCCATCGATATTGTCATTTTTCAGACCGGTATTGATATTGAAATCCGTCCGCAGCTGAGCATCCCGCAGCAGCCAGTATTCGTTGTTGCTTTCCAGCCAGTCGATGCGTCCATACTTGAATGCAAAAAACGCAACGGCTCTATATACTTCATCGTAATTTTCCAAACTGCTGACTTTATAATATTCCACCAAAGAATCCCGACATTCCTGGCTCAGCTGGTCGTAGGGTTCATCGCCGATGCCTAGTGTGGTCACGCCATTGTTTCGCAGTCCCTGGGTAAAATGATAATAGGTTTTGGGAAAATTCGGTGATAAAAATACAAAATTCATAAAATCGCCTTCTCTCTTGTAAGTCATGGTACGATTGTATCAGAATTGATACAAAGATGCAAATAAATCCAGTTGTTTTGGACAAAAAAGTTTCCAGATGACTAAAATTGTCCCAGCTTGTACAAAAAGCAGGCAGCCCTGTATACACAAAGCTGCCTGATGCTTATGCCGCTATTAAATTTACAAAATACGCCCCATATCCCACCAACAGGATAGCCCCGCCCAAGCGGTTCAATTCATGTTTTCTTACGACGCAAAGGAGCAAAAGCACCACTGCTGCCACCGTAGCGATACTATCGAACAGGAAGGAGGCACTATATACTACAGGAGTAATGAGGGCTGTAGTACCTACAACGAACAGGATATTGAATAAATTACTGCCAACGATATTTCCCACGGCGATCTCAGATTTGCCTTTGACTGCCGCTGTCACGCTGGTCACCAGTTCCGGCAGGGAGGTTCCCAGTGCCACGATGGTCAAGCCAATAATTCGTTCGCTCAGGTTGAAGATACGGGCAATTTCCGTTGCCGCATCCACCGCCACATCACTGCCCCAAACGATCAGCGCCACACCAATCAAAACCAAAAACAGCAATCTGGGCATGGATTTTGGCTCTTCCTCTTCTTCCGCCTCTGGCACCACACCATTTCTTGCCATCCGCAGCAGATACAGCAGATACAGGATCATAAATCCCCACAAAATCACGCCTTCCCATCGGCTGATGACATTGTCTCTCAGACCCAATACCGCCAGAACGATGGATACAAGGATCACAAAGGGGATCTCATAACGAACGGTGGAACGCTGTACGCCAATGGCACGGATCACCGCCGTCAACCCCAAAATCAGCAGAACGTTTAGGATATTGCTGCCCAATACATTCCCGATGGTGATCTCCGCACTGCCTTTCAATGCAGCAGAAATGCTGACCGCCGCTTCCGGGGCACTGGTGCCCATAGCAACGATCGTTAAACCAATGACCAGCTGGGGGATGCCAAACCGGTCAGCAATATTGGCAGCGCCTTCCACGAACCAATCTGCCCCCTTCACCAGCATCACAAAGCCGATCACTAATGTTACAAGTTCAATCAATAGTTCCATAAATCAAATCTCTCCATTTTCCAGTTTTATCAGGACACACTATTTTGATTATACCCCTCAAAGGCGGAAAAATCCACTATATCTTCTTTTTTTGTAGTACACTTTGCATTGAAAACCAGTAGTCAACGCAGATGGGTTTTCTACATAAAAAAGCAACGAGCATGCTCGTTGCTTTTTTATGTAGAAAGTGTTTTTTGATGGTTTTCCGATTGGCTCTTTCGGATTTTGTAGAAATGAATAATTCTTATAGTTAGTCTTAACTAACTTATGGATTTATTATAATATACCAATCCCTATCTGTCAACTAGTTTTTTCATTTTTTAAATATTTTTCTACAAAAAAATCCGCAGGAAAATTCCTGCGGATTTCAAGGATTCTTAGGATTTCAGAAGGGCTGAATTACTTCAGTGTTACTTTAGCGCCAACTTCTTCCAGTTTAGCTTTGATTGCTTCAGCGTCTTCTTTGGAAGCCTGTTCTTTCAGTACTTTGGGAGCGCCGTCTACAGCTTCTTTCGCTTCTTTCAGGCCCAGACCTGTTACTTCACGAACAACTTTGATTACTTTGATTTTTTCGGAACCAACTTCTGTCAGTTCAACGTCGAATTCTGTTTTTTCTTCAGCTGCTGCGCCTGCTGCGGGACCAGCTACTACTGCTACGCCTGCTGCTGCGGATACGCCGAATTCTTCTTCTGCTGCTTTTACCAGATCATTCAGTTCCAGTACTGTCAGTTCTTTTACTGCTGCGATGATTTCTTCGATTGTCAGTTTTGCCATTGTAAAGCACCTCCGATAATATTTGGTTTTAGTCTCAATAATTTAATATTTCGTTCATAAAAGTCGATTGTTCCGTGCTGGGCACTCTCACAATCGCCATCCACATTCGCAAATCGCTCTGCTACGCACAGCTTCTTTGCTCATGTCGGCTTGCCCGTCCTATGTTCATGCACTCCTGCGAGCAAGCTCGCATCGTGCATGACCGCACGCCGGGGCTTTTATACAAATTATTCTGCTGCTGCTTCGCCGTCTTTCTTTGCGATCTGATCGATAACGCGTGCGAAAGAGGACAGGGGGCTCTTGAAGCTGCCCAGCAGTTTGGACAGCAGTACATCTCTGGAAGGGATATCTGCGATCAGCTTCATACCAGCTGCATCGTATACGATACCTTCTACTACACCTGCTTTGAATTCCAGTTCTTTAACATCCTTTGCTACTTTGTTCAGGATGCTTGCGCCAGCTGTTGCATCTTCATAAGAGAATGCGAATGCGCTGGGGCCTGCCAGATATTCATCCAGACCTTCAAACTGTGTGCCCTGGATTGCGAAGTGTACCATTGTATTTTTGTAAACTTTATAGTCAACACCTGCTTCTCTGAGCTGTTTTCTCAGTGCAGTGTCCTGTTCTACAGTCAAGCCTCTTGCATCAACCATTACTACGGATGTTGCTCTTTCCAGCTTTTCTTTGATTTCGTTTACGACTACCTGTTTCTGTTCGATCTTTGCCATTGTTTCCTTACACCTCCTTGGAATCCTACTTTGTTTCATGTCATTGAAAAAGCCTCTTTGCACATAGACAAAGAGGCTCAAAAGCTCATCAGCAATTTTCCCTCGGCAGGATTTACGCGGCGAACCACACCTGCTGTCTACGGCAATATACGATTTTTTCACTCAACTCGTTTATTTTAACCCATAAACAAGCTCCTGTCAAGGATTTTTCCAAAGATTATTCGGAAATTTTTGCAGGGTTTACTTTTACGCCAGGGCCCATTGTTGTTGTCAGTACAACGCTCTTCAGGTACTGACCTTTTGCAGCCTGGGGTTTTGCTTTTATTACTGCACTCATCAGAGTCTGGAAGTTTTCTGCCAGTTTTTCGGAACCGAAAGATACCTTGCCTACAGGCACATGAATGATGTTTGTTTTATCCAGACGGTATTCGATCTTACCAGCTTTGATGTCGTTGATTGCTTTTGTAACATCCATTGTTACTGTACCAGCTTTGGGGTTGGGCATCAAGCCTTTAGGACCCAGCACACGACCCAGACGACCAACAACGCCCATCATATCGGGTGTTGCTACTGCAACGTCGAAACCGAACCAGTTTTCATTCTGAATCTTAGGAATCAGATCTTCTGCGCCTACGAAATCCGCGCCAGCTGCAAGTGCTTCTTCAGCCTTGTCGCCTTTTGCGAATACCAATACACGAACTGTTTTACCTGTACCGTGAGGAAGAACAACGGCACCACGAACCTGCTGATCAGCATGTCTGCTGTCAACGCCCAAACGAATATGTGCTTCTACTGTAGCGTCAAATTTTGTAGTAGATGTTTTCTGTACCAGATCGATTGCTTCTGCTGTATCATACAGCATTGCGCTATCTACGAGTTTAGCTGCCTCGCTATATTTTTTACCTCTTTTCACTTTCGTGACCTCCTTATGTGGTAGTATCGGGAGAATTCCCTCCCACTCTATTCGCCGTAATTATTTGAAATTCTTTTTTGAATAAAAATTCGGCTTATTCTTCAACAACGATTCCCATGCTTCTTGCTGTGCCACAGATCATGCTGTAAGCTGCTTCAACGCTTGCTGCGTTCAGGTCGGGCATTTTCATTTCAGCAATTTTCATTACTTCAGCCTTAGGCAGTTTTGCAACCTTTGTTTTGTTAGGTGCGCCGGAAGCGGATTCGATGCCGGCTGCTTTTTTCAGCAGAACTGCTGCGGGGGGTGTTTTTGTAACGAAAGAATAGCTTCTATCCTGGTAAACTGTAATTACTACAGGGATGATCAGACCAGCCTGAGATGCTGTTTTTTCATTGAATTCTTTGCAGAAGCCCATGATGTTCACACCATGCTGACCCAGTGCGGGACCAACAGGAGGAGCGGGTGTTGCCTTCGCTGCGGGGATCTGTAATTTAATATAACCTGTTACTTTCTTTGCCATGATGGCACCTCCTATAAATGTGGTAATTAGCGGGGATTTTCCCTCCCACTCGGCAGAATTTCCTGCCGTTTAACAAACAATTGACTAAATTTTGAAGCTTTTATCAAAGCTTATCGATCTGAGCGAAATCAAGCTCTACCGGTGTCTCTCTGCCAAAGATGGAAAGACTTACGACCAGCGTCTTCTTGTTGGCGTTGATCTCTTTGATCTGTCCAACGGAATCCGCAAAAGGACCTGTAGCAACGCGAACACTGTCGCCAACTTCTACATCCAGATTTTCCACCTCGCCGCCGATACCCATCGCACGCACTTCTGCGTCTGTCAGGGGAACGGGTTTGGAGCCCGGACCAACGAAGCTTGTTACGCCTCTTGTGTTTCGAACGACATACCATGTCTCGTCATTCATGATCATATTCAGCAGTACATAACCGGGAAACACTTTGCGCTGTACTGTTTTCTTCTGGCCGTCCTTCATTTCAACAACGTCCTGCAGGGGAACGCTCACTTCAAAGATCTGATCCTGCATCCCTCTGTTTTCCACTGTTTTTTCAATGTTGGCTTTTACTTTGTTTTCATAGCCGCTGTAGGTATGAACAACGTACCATCTGGCTTCAGCAGACACTGCTTTTGTTTCCTCAGCTTTATTGATTTCTTCAGACATTCTAAACCATCCTTTTTCTATTCGTTTCCGCTTATTAACCTAAAAGACCGATGATCGCGCTGTAACCGGCAGTAAACACCGTATCCATACAGAAAATAATTGCGCCAATGATGAAGGATGTAACAATAACTGTCGCTGTGCGCTTCACGACTTCAGGGCGTGTAGGCCATACGATCTTTTTGAACTCTGCCTTATAATCGGCAAAAGTATCTTTGTCATTGTTTTTCTTTTTTGTTGCTGCCTGCGCTGGCTTCGTTTGCTTCACTTCGTTCGTTGGGTTTGTGATGTTCTTTTCTTCCAATACGTTCACTCCTTAACTACGGAATGTCTCGCACACATGATTATTTTGTTTCTTTATGCAGTGTGTGAGCTTTGCAGAACTTACAATATTTTTTGATTTCCATTCTGTCAGGCATAACTTTTTTGTCTTTGGTCGTGCTGTAGTTTCTCTGTTTGCACTCTGTGCAAGCCAAGGTAATTCTTGTTCTCAAGATTTTCACCTCCGTCTCTGATGATGTGTGTTTTCTGATTAATTTTTTTGTGGGAAAAGCCTTTTCGCACACAAAAAAAAGACCTGCGTCTTCCAATAAAGAATAACACAAGTCCCCCCTGCTGTCAACAAAAAATCTATAGAAACCCGCAGTTTTCGGGCTTTTTCCCAGTTTTTTCGTTCAAAACAGGTAATTTTTTCACTGATTCTTCAAAAATTCTTCCAAAGCAATGGCCAACTGGTCGGGGCAGCTGGTGTTTCTTCTGCCGCAGGTGATGCCTTTCAGTCTTTTTGCTGCTTCTTCGGGAGCCATCCCTTCTGCCAGGGCAGCGATGCCCTTGTGGTTACCGTCGCAGCCGCCCAGGAAGCTGATGTTTTTCACTACGCCGTCCTCTACATCAAATTCCAGACGAACCGCGCAGATGCCTTTTGTATTATATGTTACGTGCATGATCCTATCTCCTTTCTCTCTGCATTAGAAATAAGATAGCATAATTTTCGCCAAAACTCAACTTTATTTACGACCTTTTCCGATCAAATAGGTCAGGAAGAACAGCACCGCCGCTGTCAATACCATGGTCGCCCCGGCAGAGGTACCAAAGGTATAGGAAATACCCAAGCCTACTACGGAAGATACCAGACCAAATACCGTTGCCGTCCAGTGGTAGCTTCTTGTGGTGCCTGTGATATTTCTTGCCGCTGCCGCCGGCAGAATCAACAGAGAGTTAATCATCAGGATACCCACCCAGCGGATGGAGACCATGACTGCCACCGCCACCATCATCACGAAAATATTTTCCACCATCATGACTTTTACGCCGCGGCTGGCTGCCAAGGAACGATTCACGCTCAGCAGCAGCAGCTGATTATACAGCATTGCCCACAAAAGATAGGCGATGATGAGGACAACGGCGATCATCAGCAGGTCGCCCTGCCCCACGGTCAGGATGTCTCCTATTAAATAGGAAGAATATTTTGCAAAGCCGCCGCTGGCAGAAAGAATCACAATGCCCAAAGCCAGTGCCGCCGAGGAAAATACACTGATGACCGTATCGGAAGAAACCATATTGGCGGATTTCACCTTTGTAATAACTAAACCAAGGAAGATACCAAAGGCCAGCATCGCCAACAGAGGGTCGTCCAGCCCCAGCAATACCCCCAGACCAATGCCCGTAAAGGCACTATGCCCCAAAGCATCGGAAAAAAAGGCCATTTTATTATTGACCGCCATGGTGCCAAGCAAGGCAAACAACGGCGCGATCAGGATTGCCGCCAGAAAGGCATTCTTCATAAAATCATATTGAAACATGGAGAAGGGCAGCAGCTCCAAAAAATCATAAATCATTTCCATGCTGTCACCTCCCCGCTGTTGAAGCCAAAGGCTTCCTTGAAGGCTTCCGTTGCGAAAACTTCGTCGGCTTCCCCTTCTGCCACTACAGTCTTGTCCAGCAAGACAACCTTATCCGCATACTGACGGATCAGCCCCAGATCATGGGAAACCAAAAGCACTGCCATGTGCTGTTTATCCCGCAATTCTGTCACTCTCTTATAAAACAAATCCAGACCTGCCATATCCACACCGGAAACAGGCTCATCCAAAACCAACAGGTCGGGCACAGGGTCTGTTGCCAAAGCCAGCAGCACTCTTTGCAATTCGCCGCCGCTGAGGGCCCCCAGTCTGCGGTCTGCCAGATAGCCGCAGTCCATTTCTTCTAACATCTTCTGGATGTTTTCCTTCATTTTTTTATCTTTGCCAAACCAAACGGCTCTGCCGCCCTTCGCCGCCGCGATAAAATCCGAAACGGAAACGGGCATGCTCTTGTCAAAATCCAGATGCTGGGGCACATAGCCGATGCGAGGCACGGGAAGCACCGTGCCATGGTGGTCAGTAAAAGAAATGCTTCCTTTATAATTACGTTCGCCCAAAAGGGTACGAAGCAGTGTGGTTTTCCCTGCGCCGTTTTTGCCGATGAGGGCTGTCAATTCGCCGCAATGGAAGGTCAGGTTGACATTTTCCAGCAGGGTATCCTCGCCGCTGATGACAGTGATATTTTTCATTTCGATGCTGCAAAGCCCGCAGCTGTTATGGATGCCTTTGCTCATTTTGTAACCTCCTTCCAATGTTTTTCTACGGTTTCAATATTTTTTTGCATTCTTTCCATATAAGAAAGATTTTCTTCCTCTGCCGTTGTCAGCGGGTCAAGAAGAATAATCTGCTCGTCCACTTCCCCTGCTAAGGTCTCCGCATAAATTTTACCGGTATCATCGGCAGTCAGGAAGAAACGGATACCATGCCTCTTGGCTTCGTCCGCCGCTTCTGTCAATTCTCTGGCAGAAGGCATTTCATATTCGTCGGCAAAAACACTGAATACATTTTCCATGCGGAACAATTCTGCAAAGTAGGCAAAGCCTTCGTGGAACACGGCGGAATGCTCCCCTTCGGGGATACCGATAGCCGCCGCCTGTTCCAGCAGTGCTTCTGCCTCCCCACGGAAATCTGCCGCATTTTTTTCAAAAATCTTTGCTTCTGCTCCATCCAGTTCACACAAGGCTGCAGAGATATGCTCCACCTGCTCTGCCGCCCTTGCAGGGGAAAGCCAGATATGGGGATTGCCTTCGTGGTCATGGTCGTGACCTGCGTGTTCTGCGTGTTCCTCTTCCGGTTCACCCTCGTGGTGATGGTGTTCCTCCTCTTCCAGCAATTCGATGCCAACGGAGGTATCCACCACCTGCAAATGGGGATACCGTTCCATCGCCTGCTCCAGAAAGCTTTCCATGCCGCCGCCGTTGATGATGAGAACATCTGCCCCCTCCAAAAGCTTCATATCGGAGACGGTCAGTTCATAATCATGGAGACAGCCGGTCTGGGGCTGTGCCATATTTTTCAGCTCCACCCCTTCGGCGCCTTCCACCACTTCCCGGGCCAGCAGGTAAATGGGGTAAAAGCTGGTGACTACAGTCAGCTTTTCGCTGTTTTCTGTTGTATTGCCTCCTGCGCCGCATGCCGTCAAAAGCAGGGACAGCATCAGCAACAGAGAAATAAATTTCCTTTTCATCGATTCCTCCAATTATTCATGAATATTCATGATGAATGGCATCTTATGGATGCTTTTGTTTTCAAAAATGAAAATCATCTCTTGTTCCTTGGGAACAACGAACCTCTTTCAAATTGCAATTCATTTGCAAATAGAATTGTATGCAATCCTACCCCTCTTGTCAAGATTTTGTTTTCCCTGTATGATGGAAACAGGAGAAAATACCATATCAATGAGATGCTTTTTCAGAAAGGAGTATTCCCCATGATCCGCAAATATAAAAACCTCATCCCCAAAGTACCCGAAAGCTGTTTCATTTTTCCCACAGCGGAAGTCATCGGCAGCGTAGACCTGGGGGAAGATGTCATCATCTACCCCGGTACAGTGGTACGGGCAGGCTATGGCAAAATTTCCATCGGCGACCGCACCAACCTGCAGGAAAACGTCACCTTCCATGTGGAAGTGGGCTTCGATATTTCCGTTGGCGCAGGGGTCACCATTGGACATAATGCCATCATCCACGGCTGCACCATCCAGGATAATGTCCTCATCGGCATGGGTGCCATCATTCAGGAAGGGGCTGTCATCGAAGAGGACTGCTTCATCGGCGCAGGGGCAGTGGTAAAAAGAGGGATGCGGATTCCCAAGGGCCACATGGCCTACGGCATTCCCGCCCGGGTAGTCCGCCCCATCACCCAGGCAGAATATGACGAGATCCGCGTCTCCACTGCAGAATATCAGGCATATAAGGAAGAATATCAGAGACAGGAGCGGGAAAACGACAAATTGATGTGAGTTGCAGAAAATACATCTTTTACATATAAAAACAGGATTTCCCCTTTTTTGATGTATTTTTCTCATAAAAATAAGAAATACACCTTGCAAATTACATAGTTCTGATATAAAATAGGCTTGTAGAAAGAAGAAGGAGGTGTTTCCAATGGCTCATAAAATCGGTCCCGAATGCATCGGTTGTGGCGCTTGCGCAGGCGGCTGCCCTACAGGCTGCATCAAAGAAGACGGCGGCGTATACGTTATCAATGCTGCTGAATGTATCGACTGTGGTACTTGTGCAGGTAACTGCCCTACAGGCGCTATCAAAGCTGAATAATTCTTACTTAAAAAAAGGTGAGTCATCCGGCTCACTTTTTTTATGCAAAAAACCAAGCCCCGTATCCTTTGGATACAGGGCTTTTTTCAATGCTTCATTTTTTGTCTATTCGTCAAAACCACAGAGGAAAGCACCAGAATCTAGGGCTTTCCAATGCTTAGTCCAGGGGAATCGCCCTGCCCATGGCAAAGGAATAGAGATAGGTTTCCTTCACAGGCAGTCCTAGGGCGCGCTCCAGTGCGATACGATACAATTTCAGCTGGATATGGTAACGCCCTTTCAATTCCTCCTCATCATAAACTCTGTCACTTTTGTAGTCAAGGAGGACAATTTCATTGTTTTCGATGAAATAACAGTCGATGATCCCATTCACCAATATCCGGTCTGTCACATCCTGATATTCTGTTCCAAAAAACAGTTCTTTCGGCTGCATCAGCAGGGAAAAGGTGCGTTCTGTTTCGATATGGTCGGCTTTCCGCATCCGCTGTGCCAGCCCAGAACGGAAAAATTGCAGCAGTTCCTTTCTCCGCAGAGCTTTTGCTTCCTCCGCCGTCAGTCTGCCCTTCTGCACCAATTCCGCCGCCAGGGCTTCGATTTTTTCCGGGTCATATTCCTGTCTTAGGTCGGCTTCTTCCAAAAAGGTATGCATGGCAGTACCCAACTGTGCCCCATGGACTGCCGCCTTTTCTTCCCAATTGGGCAATCTGATCTCCTTGGGCGCAGATGCCACCACTTCCCCCGTCATTTCTTCCTGATATTTTCGTTTGATCTCTGAAATAGAAAGCTTTGCAGGCAGCTTTGTTCCCTTTCCATAGGGATACTGCCAGCTGAGGATGCGGAAAACAGCCTGCCGCTGCTCCGTCATTTCCTTGGGGCTTTCCCAGCCTTCGAAATAATTTTTCTGTTCCTCTGCCTGTTTCTGCTCCTGGGAAACGCCCTGTAGGGTTTCTTCCCGATTCCGCAGCCGAATATCCCAGAGGGAATCTTCCTCTGTGAAAAGAAGGGGTTTTGTTTCTTCCAAACCATCCCTTTCTATAAAACCCTCTGCCGCCGCTGCCCCTGCAGAATGGCGCAGGATGGCAGGCATCACCCAGTCCAGATAATTCCGGGCTCTCCGCAGGCGGGAAACAGGCAGGGCTTCCGTGGGACAATCGGCAATGTCGTTCCATTTCAAGAAGGCTTTTTCAAAATCCTTCACAGCCCCCGTCAGGATGAGCTTTTCCTTAGCACGGGTCAGGGCAACATAAAGCACGCGGATCTCCTCCGCCAGGTTTTCCTCTTTGATGGCCTCCGCCAACGCCCGCTTTGCCAGTGTGCGGTAGACCGCCCGTTTTTCGATATCTGTATAATCCATGCCACAGCCCCATTTCTGGTGGAAAATGACAGCATTGCGGGAATCCATTTCATTGAAATTCTTGCCCATATCGGAAAGGAATACCACAGGGAATTCCAGCCCCTTGCTCTTATGGATGGTCATCACATGGATCCGATCCTCCTGCTCCGTGGGTAGCTTGGCAGAAGCCGTTTCCGCCTCTGCCGTTTTCATATCCTCCACATAACGGATGAAATAGAACAGACCCTTATGGCTGCCCTTTTCATACTGCTCCGCCTTTTCCAGGAGAAGCTGCAGGTTTGCCTGCCGCAAAGTGCCCCCTGCCGTCATGCCCAGGTAATCATAATAGCCCGTTTCTCTGTAGAGCAGGCGCAAAAGCTCATGGAGTGACAAATCCCGCATCTGGCTTCTCCAGCTTTCCAAATCTCCGAAGAAGGCAGACAGCTTGCCCCGCAGCTCTTCCTTTTCCCCCTCCTGCAGATAGAGGTGCATACAGTCATAATAGGCACCCTTGCCGCCACCCAGACGTATCTGCATCAGTTCATCGGCACTGAGCCCATAGATAGGCGAATGGAGGATGGAAAGGAGGGGGATATCCTGTCGGGGGTTATCGATCAGGCGCAGGATATGGAGCATAGTCTCCACCTCCGGCACATCGAAATAGCCTTCGGCCGTCTCCGCATAATAGGGCATCCCCTCTCTGCCGAACACATCATCCAGCACACTGCCCCAGTTTTTCATGGAACGCAGTAGAATAGCGATATCCCCATAGCGCAGGGGGCGGTATTCCCCTGTTTTTTTATCCAAAACCTGATAGCCGCTGTCCATCAATTCCCGAACACGGGCGGCAATGGCTGTGGCTTCCACCTGGCGTCTGTCCAGTTCCTGCAATTCTTCCGACAATTCGGAATCTTCCTGCTCTGCTGTTTCGACGAGCAGGATTTCATTGGCACCGCCATGGAGACCTTTACAGGGTGGGAAAGGCGCACCTTCGTAGAGCGCCGCTTCGGCATCGTATGCGATATCCCCAAAATCCCGCTGCATGATCTGGCGGAAGATGAAATTTACCCCATCCAGTATATTTTTTCTGCTGCGGAAGTTTCTGGAAAGGATGATCTTCCGTTCCTTCTGTCCAATGGCAGCGGGATATCGCTGATATTTTGCATTGAACAGTTCCGGCATGGCCTGTCGGAAGCGATAGATGCTCTGCTTCACATCCCCTACCATAAATCGGTTGTTCTGCCCGATAGATTCCCCGGAAACCGCCGAAAGTACCAGTTCCTGCACGATATTGCTGTCCTGATATTCATCGATCATGATTTCATCATACCGCTGGCGCAGTTCTTCTGCTGCCGCTGTGGGCGTACCATCCTCATTTAGGAGGACTTTCAGGGCGAAATGCTCATAATCGTTGAAATCGATCATATTTTTTTCCCGTTTGGCTGCCGCAAAGGCTTCCATAAACAGCTTTGTCAAGCGGAACAGGCTCTTTGCAATGGGGTACAGCTTTCGCACCAGCTCCGCCTGAAATTCGGGACTATAGGCAAAATAAACCTCTCCCAGTTTTTTCACAGCATCCTTGGCTTCGTTTCGCAGGGCCTTGATGCGCTCTGCCCGTTCCTTTTCCTGCCCACGATAGGCAGGCAGGCGGGCAAAATCGATTGCCAGATAAGCCAGCCGCCAGTCGGCATAGGGCAACTGCAGGGTGTCCTGCAGGTTTTTCAGCATAGCCACTTCATTTTTCAGAAGCTTATGGTATCCGCCGAATTCCCCTTCATCTGCCATAAAATATGCCTTTTGCAGCTGATGGAAGGCATATTCCAAAGAGGTTTCCATCCCCTGCCGGATCATGGGGAACCAAAGGCAATCATCCACGTTCTTTCCTTCTTCTAAATAAAAGTTTTCCGCCATTTCATCCAAAAGGGCTTCGGGATGGGGGCTGCCTTGGGCAAAGGTATAGGTATCCAAAACCAGCTCCCGCAAAGGGGTATCCTTGGTGGAGGAGGAGAAGGTTTCCAGCAGGTCAAAGAACCACTGATTGGTTTCCTCGGCATACAGATTTTCAAACAGTTCTTCCAGCACTTCCTTCTGCAGCAGTTTGATTTCCGCCGGGTCTGCAGTACGAACGGCAGGGTCGATCTCAAGAATATGATAATATTCCCTGATGACCTGCAAACAGAAGGCATGGATCGTCTTGATATCCGCCCGCGGCAAAAAAGCCATCTGATTTTGCAGATGGAGGTTGTTGGGGTCGGTTTCCAGTTCCTTAGCGATGGCTGCGCCGATGCGCTGGCTCATTTCCGATGCCGCCGCTTTGGTAAAAGTCACCACCAGCAGACGGTCGATCTCCTGTTCTTCTTTGATGATGCGGGTGATGATCCGTTCCACCAAAACCGCCGTTTTGCCGCTGCCCGCCGCCGCGGCGATGAGCAGATCGCTGTCCCTTGCCTCGATCGCCTGTATCTGTTGGTCTGTCCATTTGTTTGCCATGCCTGTTCCTCCTCGCAGCCGCTTTCTACTGCTTTACTGGGCCCGTTTCAGCCGAATATGAAAGGGCACATAGCCCGTAAAAGAGCCCATAAAACTACTATAGGAATTATACCAGAAATTGCCGATAAATGCGAAGGAAAAACCAGACAGCACCTTGTCACCGAAGAGATACCTTGCCGTGGTCTTATGAAACAGTTCCTGAAAGCCGCTTTGATACAGGTTAGCACATTGGTGCAGCAGCTCCGCCAGTTCCATTTCCTTTTGTTCCAGTTCATAAATCTCCGCCATGGCTGTTTTCATCTGCGCCCAATCCAGTTCCTTTTTCCTGCGGCGGACGATACGGATGGTATGATGGATGGCGGCAAGCTTAAAAAAGCGGCGGATGCCCTCCTCGTCCAGCCTATCCAGGTTTTCCCGGAAATAATTAAAGGTCAGGGGCGTTTCCAGGAATATTTCGTGGGCATCGGCGGCAGTGCTTTCGACGCATTGGGCATAAAAGGAGGCCAGAAAGGCATCCTCATAGGCATAGGCCTGCTCGGAAAGCCGTTCCCGCTCCGCTTCGATCCAACAGCGCACTTGATTTTCTTTTTTTCTTCTTTCCAACATAAAAAATCACCTCTCCTTCATTTTAGAAGGAGAGGCACCCCGATTCAGAATTTCTTTCCGCAAAATGAGACAGGCTCCCGCAAAATACGGGAGCCATGATACAGCGGAAGGTCTTAGGAAGCGAAGTGGTCATCACTTTGCTTCGCAAAGCAGGCTTTGCCTGCTGCCCCGTCTTGGGCAGTGAGTTCGCTTCCTAGATGGAATCCGCAGGCGGTGTGGCAGTTTGCAAGCAAACCAGCCGAAGGCTGCTGCTAGCAGTGCCTACACTTCCGCCGAGGAGAACAGATATGCATGCCGAAGATGGCGGCACCGCCGCAGGCGGCTTACCGAAGGTAAGTGCTTTGACCACGTCGTCCAACGGGCTCGCATCTGTTCATTCTTCTGTCACCCTCGTTAAAACCCCCGGTTTTAACGAACGCGAAAGCGTAATTAGCAAGAACCGCAGTTGTTGCCAATCCGATTGTTGTTGTTGCCGCAGCAGCAGAACAGCAGGATCAAAATCCAGATCCAAGAGAAGTTGCCATCGCCCCAGTTGTTGTCGCAGCCGTCATGGTTGCCGCACAGGCACAGCAGGATGATGATCCAAATGATGCTACTTTCGTTACCACAGCCAAATCCACACATAATAAAATACCTCCTTAAGATAAGAGAGTTTTTTGTTACAATCCTATCCTATGAGGTATTTTGGTGTTTCTTGCCTGTCTCAAAAAATCTTTTTACTTGGGCAAAATCAAATCGTTTACTGTGATATCCACCGTAAAGCCGCCCATTTCATCGCTGATGCTCACCAGCTTCAGGTTTTCCCCGTCCACAAAATGCAGCACATGGGTCATCCCATTGGTCTCCCCCAGAGAGATCAGATCTTTTTCATCGGCAATGCCATAGAAAAAGGCCTGCATCCCACTTTTGCGATAGAGATCCATAATGCCGATGGCTGCGTCATAGCCCGCTTCCGTACAGGTAAATAATGCTTTCGTTTTCTGCTCTGCCATGAAATCACCCCTGTTTCTTTTCGATGAGGAGTTTTTCCAGCTCATCGATGAAGGTATTGATATCCTTAAACTGGCGATACACAGAAGCAAAGCGCACATAGGCCACCTCGTCCACTTCTTTCAGTCTGTCCATGACCATATTGCCGATCTGCTTGCTTTCCACTTCTCTTTCCCCGGTGCCCATCAGGGTGTTTTCGATATCATCCACCAGATCCTGGATCTGCTGGGCTGTGACGGGACGTTTGTTGCAGGATTTCATGATACCGTTCATGACCTTGCTCTTATCGAAGATCTCTCTGGTACCGTCGCTTTTGATGACAGTAATGGGGATCATATCGATCCGTTCATAAGTAGTGAAGCGTTTGCCGCAGCTTTCGCAGACACGGCGGCGGCGGATGACAGAATTATCATCCTGTCCACGGGAATCGATGACTTTTGTATCGTTATTATTGCAAAAAGGACATTTCAAAGCAGATTCCTCCCTTAAGTTTACATAGATTTACTGTTTTCAGTATAAAGGAGAAACGACTTCAGGTCAACACCTCAAACACTATATCTAGTATTTAATCATCGTCTGTACGGAGGATATCATCCCCATCCACTTCCACCAGTATGATATCATCCCCGATGCGGCGGATACACCGCCAGGGCACAAAAAACGCCCGCTCCTTTCCAAAAAAATTCCACTTGCCTCCATCCTCCGGGATCACAAGGGTGCAGATCTTTCCCGTCACTATATCTAGTTCCAGATCGCAGACGCACCCCAACCGTTTCCCATCACAGATATTGATGACCTCTTTTTCCTGCAGGCTGGAAAATCTCTCCCATTTCATTTTTTCCCCTCCTTTTTTGGTAATTCTTTTTCTATTTTATGCGAAAAACGTCCGTCCACAGGCTCACTTTCGTCATTCTGATAAAATTCATCTTTTTGTCTCTGTTCCCCTTGACGCTGCACTCAATATGCCATACAATATATATGCTTACACTTTTCAGAAAAAACTAGATATTGTGTTTTTTGTTTAAAACAAGAATATGCAGAATATTGGGATACAGCAAGGGAAAATAGAGAAAGAGGGAAGAGAAATGATCACGACCATCAAAAAAAGAGACGGACGTACCGTCCATTTTGACATCAACAAGATCGCCAGCGCCATCGAAAAAGCCTTCGAGGCGACAGTCGGCAAAAAGGACTATGCCATCTGCCTGAACCTGGCACAGGAGGTCTCCAATAAGTTTGAAGCAGAAGGCACCACTTCTCCCACTGTCGAACAGATTCAGGACAGCGTGGAACGTGTCCTCATCGACCACGGCTATGTACGCACAGCGAAAGCCTACATCCTGTATCGTGCAGAACGTACCAGAGTCCGCAACATGAACGATCGTCTGATGAAAACCTTCGAGGACATCACCTATAAAGATGCTACAGACAGTGACATCAAACGAGAAAATGCCAACATCGACGGCAACACAGCCATGGGCTCCATGCTGAAATACGGCTCCGAAGGGGCAAAGCACTTCTATGAAAGCTATGTGCTGAACCCTGCCCATTCCGAAGCCCACAGAAACGGTGACATCCATATCCACGATCTGGATTTCTATACCCTGACCACCACCTGCTGTCAGATCGACCTGCTGAAGCTGTTCAATGGGGGCTTTTCCACAGGTCATGGCGTCCTGCGGGAACCCAACGATATCGCCAGCTACGCATCCTTGGCTTGTATCGCCATCCAGTCCAACCAGAACGACCAGCACGGCGGTCAGTCCATTGCCAATTTTGACTACGGTCTGGCTCCCGGTGTAGCAAAAACCTATAAAAAACGGTATCGTTCCAACCTGACTTCCCTCATTGAAGTCATGGACAGCCTGGAACACGCAAAAAAAGCAAAAGAAGTTTTCAAAGCTTTGGGAGAACAGGGTCTGGTTCCTACACTGGACAAGAACGAGGCTTATATCGAAGAGGAAAAAGCACTGCTGCTGGAAGCAGGCGTGCCCGCTGATACTCTGGAAAAAATCCAGGCATTCTCCGCAAAGAAAGCAACAGAAGAAACAGATAAAGCAACTTATCAGGCCATGGAAGCCCTGCTGCATAACCTGAACACCATGCACAGCCGTGCCGGCGCCCAGACACCCTTCTCCTCCATCAACTATGGTATGGATACTTCCACAGAGGGCCGCATGATTATGAAGAATATGCTGCTGGTGACAGAAGCCGGCCTGGGCAATGGGGAAACAGCCATCTTCCCCATCCAGATTTTCCGTGTGAAAGAAGGCATCAACTTTAACCCCGGCGAACCCAACTATGATCTGTTCAAGCTGGCCTGCCGTGTCAGTGCCAAGAGACTGTTCCCCAACTTCTCCTTCCAGGATGCCCCTTACAACCTGAAATACTACAAAGAAGGCCATCCCGAAACAGAGATCGCTTACATGGGCTGCCGTACCCGTGTCATCGGCAATGTGAACGACCCTGAAAGAGAAGTCACCCTGGGCAGAGGCAACCTGAGCTTCACCAGCATCAACCTGCCCCGTATCGCTATTCTGGCAAATAAAAACATTGACTGGTTCTTTACAGAGCTGGACAGAAAGATCGATCTGGTGGTTGACCAGCTGATGGAACGTTTTGAAATCCAGGCGAAGAAAAAAGTCCACAACTATCCTTTCCTGATGGGCGAAGGCGTTTGGATCGACAGTGAAAAGCTGAATTATGATGACGAAGTGCGGGAAGTGCTGAAACACGGCACCCTGTCCGTGGGCTTCATCGGTCTGGCAGAAGCCCTGAAGGCCCTGCTGGGTGTACACCACGGCGAAAGCGAAGTGGCACAGAACCTGGGTCTGGATATCATTGGTCATATGCGCAAACGCATGGACGATCTGTCCCAGAAAACACACATGAACTTTACCCTGCTGGCAACTCCCGCCGAAGGTCTTTCCGGTCGTTTCGTCCGCATGGACAGAGAACGTTTCGGTTCCATCGAAGGGGTGACCGACAGAGAATATTATACCAACAGCTTCCATATCCCTGTATACTACCCCATCAGCGCTTATAAGAAGATCCAGCTGGAAGCACCTTACCATGAACTGACCAATGCAGGTCATATCACCTACATCGAACTGGACGGCGACCCCAGCACAAACCTGGACGCTTTCGAAAAAGTCATCCGCTACATGAAATCTCAGGGCATTGGCTATGGTTCCATCAACCACCCCGTTGACCGTGACCCCATCTGCGGCTATAACGGCATCATCGGTGATACCTGCCCCAAATGCGGCAGAAAAGAAACCGATGGTGAATACGGGTTCCAGCGCATCCGCCGTATCACAGGCTATCTGGTAGGTACACTGGATCGTTTCAACAACGCAAAACGGGCAGAGGTGCGGGACAGAGTAAAACACTCCGTGGTAACAGAAGTCAAATTAGAAGCAAAGGAACAGTAATATGCGTATCAGTCTCAGCGGCGTCACCGGGGATTCCATCGTAGATGGCCCCGGCCTGCGCCTGACCATATTCACACAGGGCTGCCCCCATCATTGCCCCGGCTGCCATAACCCTCAGACCCATGACCCCGACGGCGGTTCCTGGGGGGATACAGAAGATATCCTGGCGGCGGCAGCAGAAAATCCCCTGCTGGACGGCATCACCCTTTCCGGCGGCGACCCTTTTATGCAGCCTGTCCCCTGTCTGGAGCTGGCAAAGGGCGCACATAAATTGGGTCTAAATGTATGGACCTATACCGGCTATACCTGGGAAGCCCTCTGGGAAGAAAACGACCCCGAAAAAATCGCTCTGCTGAAAGAAACTGACATTTTGGTGGATGGGCCTTTCCTTCTGGCGGAACGCTCCCTGGAGCTGAAATTTAAGGGCAGCAAAAACCAACGCACCATTGACGTAAAGAAATCCTTGGAAACGGGAGAAGTGGCGCTTTGGGAAGAAAAAACATATTTTTGAAAATATAAACTTAAAAATGAGCCGTACTATTTTGTGTAAATACTAAAAATAGTACAGCTCATTTCTATTGTATCTTTTTACTTCCTTATAACTAATCTAATTATAAATACCAAAACTAGAATTATGTATGACACTACTATCCATTTACTTGGTTTCACATATTGTTTATTTTCGACCTTAGATATAAAATATTCAACTACGAAAACTCCTATGAGAAGCACTGCAGAATAAATGGCTATAATAAAAATATCACGCATATTCATGGTAAAATCACCTTTTCATAAATTAAAAATATTATGCGTAAATCATCTGTTTACGATAAAAATAAGCCGATTCAGGATAAAACGTCTTGAATTCCTGTGTCTTTGCATATTGTAATTTGACCTTATAATAATAAGTAATAGGTCTTCCTGAAGTATCTTCCTGAGAACTCTTGTAGTAGGTCTCTCTCTGGTAAAGACCTTTTGTATCTGGTGCTTTCTTCTGAAGTGCTTCAAGGGCATCCTTTAATTCAGAAAATGTTCCAATATCGGCAACTAACGTAGCCAATCCACTTGCTACAGGAGAAGAAACCAATGCTAGTAAAGCCGTAAGAGAAAGTGCTCCAATAGTTTGATTTGCTTTAATATTTATATCTTTTACAAAAGCAGCTTTAGTACCATATTTTCCACTATCAAATGGCTTAATGTCAGAAATCCAATTCTCACTTGTCGCACGAAATACAACAGAACTATCAAAAACTTGAGTTTTTACAGAAACAGTTACTGGCTCTCCATTTAAATAAACTTTATCCCCTGCAATTTTCACTTCAGTTACCACATCTTTTTCAGCAAAAGTATAAATTTTTACGCCTTCAGATTTTTCAACTTCAATGGCAACAGGTTCATCACTCTCATTAAGTAAAGTGATTTCTTCCTTTGATGGTGAAATTACCTCAACGTTATCAACTTTATATAATCCGGATTCCACAAGAGGTGCTAAAAAATCATCGCTTATTTTTTTCGGTGTTGCTGCTTGTACAGGAAAAATACTACCAATAATAAAAACTGTAGAAAGTAAAATAGAAATATGCTTTTTCATTAAAAACTCTCCTTCCATCATATTAGTGACACTCTTTATACTATTTGACCCTAATTTCTATACTTTATTATGCTTTCTCATTATCTCTTCCTTTCTTTTGTTCTCTTCTAATTTTAATATATAAACTGCCTTC
>SFGI01000067.1 GCA_004557645.1 [Eubacterium] saphenum
CAGTGCCAGCTGGCTGGAAGAAAACTTTCTGCGCTTCTGGTATGCCGCCTTCCCGGAGAAAAAGGGATCCGGCATCAGCATCCGCCCATATGATTTCCGATATCCAAACCCAAAAAATATCCAAACCTTTTTCTGAATCTTCCGGATTTACAAGCCATACAAAACAGAAAAGGTTTGGATATTTTTTATGATCTTTTTGCAGGCAGGCCACAGAATTCACGAAGGGACCCATCGCTGTTTTTCCATTTTTTCTCCACTTTGGAATCCCCTTCCCCTTCAAGTGTTGCCAATGCCTTTGCCTCATCCTCTGTTGTGATATCCAGATATACCATGGTTGTATCCAGCTGTTCGTGTCCAAGCAGGAAAGAGATTTGCACGATGTTCATGCCGTCTTCCAGCCAGTGGGAGGCCTTCGCGTGGCGGAATTGATGAGCGTGCAGCTTCAAGGGCACATCTGCGCATGAACCATGTGCTTTTACCGCATGTTTTTTGAACATTTTGTCCGCTGCCGCCGCTGTCAATTTCCCATAAATGCCGGTATTGCGCGAATAAAACACATAAGCCTCCGGGGATGGGGGGTTCCCATGGAAATCCAGGAGGTATTTTTCAAGGTGTGCCACCGTGCGTGGAAGCAGATATAACGTCCGTACCTTATTTCCCTTCCCAATGATGTTTACATACGGCTTTGCGCTGTCAAGATGCAGCTGGCCGACTTTCATTGAAAGGACCTCATCAATTCTTGCAGCTGTACTGTAAAGCACCAGCATAAGAACCAAATCGCGCCGTCCCATGGCCGTGCCCTGGTCCGGGGCAGCAAGCAGGGCTTTGACAGCCGGACGGGAGAGGCCTTCCACTTTTTTCTTTTGTACCTTCAGCCGGTCAATTTCCATGCTTTCCTGGTAAAGGTGGAGGAAACGGACTTCTTTATGGCCCAGGTATTTTAAAAATGTCCGGATGGATGCAAGCCTGTTGTTACACGTCCCCGGCTGGCATCCTCTTTCCGTGCGCAGCCATGACAGCCATTGTTCGATGCGATCCCTCCCGAAGCAGGAGGCATCAAACTCCCTGCTGCTTACCCCTCCCTGCTCAAGGAACTGCAGGTATAAACCAATAGAATCCTGGTATGCCTTAAGCGTGTTGGCGCTCCCGCTTTTTTGTGAAGGAACATAATCGCCCAGAAATGCAGATATATGTTTTGCCAGGGCGGCAGCTTCACTCCTGTTCTTCATCAGCTAACCACCTCCGGCACCAATTCATTGAAACCATCTTCTGTTTTTTTCAGGACGATATCGGAAAGGCCGGGAACGACAGAATAGTAATACCGTGTGCTCTCCAGTGTCGTATGCCCCATGCTTTTGCTGAGGCAGGTGAGCTTATCGTCAAAAGCAAACCCGTCCCCGATCCAGCGGTTGATATTTGCTGTTGCATAATGATGCCGGAACGCATACGCTGTGGCTGTTCGGTCATTGGACACTTCCGCCCATACCCTCCGGAAATTTTTCTCCACCCATGTATGTGGATGCGCGGTGTCCCCTGGTGCCGGGAAAAAATATTTCCGCGATGGGAACCATTCCCGGATTGCGCTGTCATAGCGGCGCATCAGGTCTGCCATGCTGTCATGCAGGGCAATGTAATGCTGGTCGTGGCCTTTGGAATATCGGATGTTGAGTATCCCGTTTCCCACATCCACATCCGCACATTCCAACAGCCTTGCTTCAGTAGTACGTATGCCGCTGCTGTAAAGAAGCCGGAAGAATACCGGAACCGTGATGCGCCGGATGAGTACGTTTCTTGTTTTTGGGATGTCCGGCAGATTATCACAGGCTTTGAAAAAACTGCGTATTTCATCCCCAGAGAAGGCATAAGGGATATAAGTCACACGTTCCTTCCTTGGTATCCTGGGCGGCAGAACCTCAGAAAGCCCCCTTTCTGACAGGTATTTTATAAAACTGTAGACGACATATATCCGTGACCTGCAGGAATTGTTTGTTTCACTGTCACGCTGTCTGCACCATCTGTCCACCATCTCCTGCGTCAGGTGGACTGAATCCGGATAATTCATGGCACAAAATCGGTCAAAAACACGGAGGTTAGGCCCATAGGATGCTTCGTTCCAGCGGCCAGATGCCTTGCGGTATGCAATGAAATCCCGGATAAGCAGCGCGAAACAGGATTCATATTCCCTCATATCGCAAGCACCTCCTCCGGGACAGGAAACTGTCCAACATCCAGAGAGCATTCTTTCAGATGCCTGAAATCCGCCATCAGATAGGGTTCCAGGGAATCCGGCGCAGTATGCCCGAGGGTTCTGCTGATGACTGGCCGGGGGATTCCGGATTCCAGCATATGCGATGCCGCCCGGTGGCGGAAAATGTGCGTCCCTCTGCGGTCACCTGGGTTTTGTCGTACATCGGCTTCCTTGTATATACGGAGGGCGATGTTTGCAACCGATTGGCTGGCAAGGCGGCGGTAAGGCTGTACTTCAGAAATGAAAACATGCCCGTCAGCACAGCAGGGATGACCGGAATCCATGTAATCAAAGATGGCATTGCCCACTGCTGGGCTGAGGGGCAGTTCTATCAGCACTCCCGTCTTCTGCTGGGGAAAGCGCAGAAGCTCCTTGTCCCAGTCAATAAAATCAATCTGCATGCCTGCAATGTCGCAGCCGCGCAGGCCGGTATAAAGGAGAAGAATGCCAATGGCCCTGTCACGCAGGGAGAGTGGGTTTTCCATGTCATACAGAGCATAGCGGATCTTTCCAGCTTCTTCGTCTGTCAGATACTGGATGGTCTTGCGGCTCTCCCGCAGCTGTGGCAGGAAGGAAAGGATTCGGCTGCATGGGGCATTTTCCCAAAGCAGGCCGGCCTTGAACACAGCAGATATATTCTTCTTATAGGAACATCCTCTGGCCAGGCTGCCGTCGTCGGAGAGGAAAAATGCGAGCACATCTTTTTCGGTGATGTCATCCAGTCTGCGGCATCCGCGCTGCTGCTGGAAACATAGAAAAGAGACAGCATTCAAAGCTTCGTGGTAAATGGTAGTTTCTTTTTTTCCACGTTTCCCCTCATAACTACGGTAAAACTTGATGAGGTTTTTGAATTCATCCGGGAGGCACTCATATGCATCGCTTTCAAATGCATAGCTTCTACGAAGCCTGTCTGGAAATTCACCTCTGACATCGTAACGTTCGATCATCCGCAGGATATGGCGTCTGCTACGGAGAACATCTTTTGACAGTCCATGATGTTCATACGCATGGTAGATGTTTTTGTAAGTTTCCCACTGATTTGCCTGGGCATTTTCAAGTATGTTTTTTATTTCTCTGGAAACACACCTGATGACTGTAGCAGAGTACTTTTCCTTCTCCAGAAACTCCAAAAGTTTGCTATAGTTGTTTTTTAGGTTCTCAAAACTCATAAATATGATCCTCCTATCTTTGGGTGATAGATAAATCATATCAAAAAATATCCAAACC
>SFGI01000036.1 GCA_004557645.1 [Eubacterium] saphenum
TTGAGCGTGACCCACACGGAAACGTACAGGTTTCTCTCATCGAGACAGAGCAGCTCCTCGCTGAAATGGTAGCTAAGAAGCTCGACGAATGGAAGAAGGATGGTATCTACACTGGCAAGTTTGCTACTCAGCACCACTTCTTCGGTTACGAAGGACGTTGCGCAGCTCCATCAAACTGGGACGCAGACTACTGCTACTCTCTCGGCTTCAATGCTGCAATGCTGATTGCTGCTGGCAAGACTGGCTATATGTCTTCTATCCGCAACACATTCAAGCCTGCTGACGAATGGATTGCTGGTGGTATTCCTATCACTGCTATGATGAACATGGAGAAGCGTTCTGGAGAAATGAAGCCTGTAATCAAGAAGGCCCTCGTACAGCTTTCTGGCAAGCCTTACAAGTACTTCGTACGTCACCGCACTGAGTGGGCACGCAACACCAGCTTCATATATCCTGGTCCTATCCAGTACTTTGGCCCTGCAGAGGTTTGCGACCGTCCTACTATGACTCTCACTCTTGAGCAGGAAGATAAATAATATCAAGCTACTGATAGATAAGCAGATGACAGACAACATCTAAATGATGATTGCCTCATCCTATAACATAGAAGCGGAAGGCGAGCCGTGAATCTTTTTCACCACTTGCCTTTCACTTTTTTTTCGCAAAAACAACTATGGCCAATAGAAAAAACAACACCAAAAGGAAGAAACTTCCACGCTGGGCTTGGTGGCTTGGCGGAACGGTCGTTGCTGCTATCTATATTGCCATATTCTATTATTTCTTTGTCGGACCTACTGGATTCCGATGGAGAGCCATCTACGGCGACGCCCAATACCCTGAAGGATATGAGACGCAAGGCATCGACATATCCCACCATCAAGGCGAGATCGACTGGGAACGCCGCTTCGACCTGATGCAGAACCATTCCGGCGAGCATATCCTCAGCGGTGTTATCTGCGGAAAATACGGCTGCGATAACGTAGGCTTCCACATGGGTAAGGAGATCATCACCATTGATCTGAATACAAAGATTCCCGATGCAGACCTGCCTTGGTTGGAGGAAAAAGCCAACGAAGCCATTTGGACCAATGCCCCTGTGGGCATCCGCTATCCTTCCAAGGAAGAGCTGGATGCACTGGAATATCGCAGCAAAAAGGAACTGGAGGGACAGGTGCGTATCGTCAATGTAGGCGAATATGACTGCTGCGCTTGCTGTGGCACTCATGTAAAACTGGCGGGCGAAATTGGGCAGATCAAGATCATCGGTGCCCAGAATTATAAAGGCGGCACAAGATTGGAGCTCCTTTGCGGCAAGCGTGCCCTGCAGGATTATCGGAAGAAAAACGATGTGGCAAATGAAGCAGGACGGCTGCTTTCTGTGCCCGGGGTGAAGACAGACAGTGCGGTGAAAAACCTGCTGGCGGAAAGAGATGAGCTGATCCAGACATTGAATCAGCTGAAATGGAAATATTTCACCCAGAAAGCGGAACAGGTGGCAGAGGGGACAGAAAATATCCTCTTTTTTGGAGATGGCTTGAACAGTAAGGATATGACCCATTTTGCAGACCTGCTGCTGAAAAAAGGCGCCAAACGCACAGCAGTGTTCTCTAAAAACGGGGAGGGCTTTGCTTTTGTGCTGCTGAGTACGGAAAAGGACGCACGCGCCTTTGCCGATGAAATGAAAGAGCCCTTTGGCTGCAAGGGCGGCGGCAAGCCCGATGCAGTACAGGGCAGAGTCAGTGCAGAAAAAAAAGAACTGAAGGCATTCTTTGAAGGCAAGGGATTCCTGATCGAAGAATAAAAATAGGAAAAAATAAGAAAATCGTAAGAAAGTATTTAAAAAAAAGAAAAACATCTTTCTTTAAAATATGGTATCTTTGTGGCGAAAGGCAGTGAAGAGATGAAAGAAGCATTCAAAAAAAACAGAGAAAAGCTGCTGAACCGAATCGAAATGTTTTCGGCGGCGGTGTTATTTGCGGGAAAGGCGCCTTTCAAAAGAGGGGATGAGAAATACCCTTTTTCTCCTGACCGTAATTTTTACTATGCTACGGGTATCGACAGGGAGGATTGTATCCTGTTTTTGGCGAAAACCAGAACCGGCGTAGAGGAGACCCTTTATATCCCCAGAGAGAATGGCGTGATGGCAAAATGGGTCGGCGCTAACATGACGGCGGAGGAGGCAAGAGAAGCCAGCGGCATTGAAAACATCGGCTGGATCGACGAATTTGAAGGGGATTTTGCATCCTATATTTTCAAGAACGGCATCAAAAAGCTGTGGCTGGATATGGAAAACCGGGAGTGGGACGATATCCTTTCCCCCGCACTGGAATTTGCGGCAAAGGTACGCCGCAATGCTCCCCAGATGGTCTTTGGTGACCTTTATCAGGCTTTTAGTGAAATGCGCCTCATCAAAGAGGACTGGGAACTGGAACGGATGCGGAAAGCCATGGACATCACCCGTTTGGGCATTGAAGCCATGATGAAAACAGCCAAAGCAGGCATGAAGGAATATGAAGTGGAAGCTGCTTATGACTATACACTGATGAAAAACGGCGTGCGGGAAAAAGCTTTCCAGACCATCGCCGCCGGCGGCAAGCGGGGCACGATCCTGCATTATGTGGCGAATAACCAGCCTGTGGAGGATGGGGAGTTGATTCTCATTGACGCAGGGGCCCAGTGGGAATGGTACAATGGGGATATTTCCCGCACCTTCCCCATCAACGGCAAATTTACAGAACGGCAGAAGCTGGTCTACAACATCGTTTTGGAAGGGCAGCAGAAGGTCATCGATGCCATCAAACCCGGTGTGCCTTTTGCCGACTTGAATGAACTGCTGAAAGACCATTATTTCGAAGCGTTAAAGAAAATTGGCTTAGTTGACACAAAAGAGGATGTGGCGAAATATTATTACCATAGCGTGAGCCACTACCTTGGGGCGGAGACCCACGACGTAGGCCGATATGGCGACCGTATTTTGGAGCCTGGTATGGTTCTGACGGTGGAACCGGGTCTGTATATTGAAGAATGGGAGATCGGCATCCGCATCGAGGATGATGTACTGGTGACAGAAGAAGGCAATGAAGTGATGACTTCTGCCATGATAAAAACGGTAGAGGAAATCGAAGCCTTTATGGCAGGTGAGTCCCATGACAGAGTTTAAGGAAACAGACCTTTATGCACCCATCCGTGCCTTTTTGGAAGAAGAAGGCTATCAGGTGCAGGCAGAAGTAAAGCACTGCGATATTGCTGCGGTGAAAGACGGACAGCTGGTGGTAGTGGAGCTGAAAAAAGCCTTTAACCTGAAGCTGGTCTATCAGGCATTGGAACGGCAAAGCCTGACGGAGCAGGTATTCGTCGCTATTCCCCGTCCGAAAAAGGGGCAGTGGGAAAAGGCATGGAAGGATATGCTGCGGCTGCTGAAACGATTGGAGTTGGGCTTGCTGACGGTGGCGTTGGATAGTCCCTTGCAGACGGTGGATGTGGTGTTGGAGCCTTCCGACAGCTTGGCATGGAAAAACCGCAAGAAGCGGGAACAGGTGCAGGCGGAAATGGAAAACCGCCAGATGGATGTGAACGTGGGCGGTATGACCAGACGAAAGATCATCACAGCCTTTCGGGAAAAAAGCATCCGTTTGGCCTGTATTTTGGAACGGGAAGGACAGATTTCCACGGCGGCCCTGCGGGAAAGAGGCATGGAGGATTGCGTCGGTATCCTCAGCAGGAATTACGATAAATGGTTCCGGCGGGTGGGAAAGGGCATCTATACCCTTTCAGAAAAAGGAAGAGAAGCCCTGGAAATGGAAGATTATGCAAAAACCGTAGCCTTTTATCGAAAGGAAAAGTAAGGAGGAATGGTCATGTCCATACTTCAGGTTTTAGGAAATGTATTGTGGGTGATTTTTGGCGGTTTGATCTCTGCCATCGGCTGGCTTTTGGCAGGGTGCCTTTGCTGTATCACCATCATTGGCATCCCCATTGGGACCCAATGCTTCAAATTTGCAAGGATGGCCCTTTGCCCCTTTGGAAAAAAGATCTATTATGGCAATATGGGCTCCGGCTCTATTCTTTTAAATGTGATCTGGGTGCTGCTTTGCGGCGTAGAGCTGGCGTTGGCTTCTGTGGCAATGGGTATCACCTGCTGTCTGACCATCGTCGGGATCCCCTTCGGGCTGCAGCATTTCAAATTTGCCATGTTGGCATTGACCCCCTTTGGCGCAGAGATTCGAGAGATGTAAGCGATATGAGAAGAATGGGAATTTGGGTGAAACGGGTGAGCATATGTCTGTTTTGCCTTGGTATGGTTGGAATTTTGACGGTATTTGGTCTGAGTTCCTATATGAAAAATCATACGGCGGCGTATATTCTTTCGGCAGAAGAAGCAGCGGATATGGATGCAGACTGCATCCTGATCTTAGGCTGTGGAGTACGGGAAGATGATACGCCAAGCCTGATGCTGCGGGACAGACTGGAAGCAGGCATCGCATTGTATGAAGCGGGGGCTGCGGAGAAGCTTTTGATGAGCGGCGACCATGGACGGAAGGAATATGATGAAGTGAATACCATGAAGGATTTCGCCATGGAACGGGGCATCCCCTCTGAAGATATCTTCATGGATCATGCAGGTTTTTCTACTTATGACAGTATGTATCGGGCGAGAGATGTGTTCTGTGCGGAGAAGGTCATCATCGTGACCCAGGCATATCACCTGCCCAGGGCATTGTATGTGGCGGAAAAATTAGGCTTGGAGGCTTATGGTGTGGCTGCTCTGGATGTGAATTATCACGGGCAAATGTATCGGGAATTGCGGGAAATGCTGGCGAGAGCCAAGGATTTCTGCAGCGCATGGCTGCAGCCGGCACCGAAATATTTGGGAGAAGCTATCCCCGTCAGTGGAGATGGAAATTTGACGAACGATTAAGGAGGAATCAGAATGATCGTAACGACAACAAACGGCATTGAAGGCAAGAAAATCGTAGAGTACAAAGGCATCGTATTTGGCGAAGTGATCTCCGGCGTCAATATGGTAAAGGACATCATGGCAGGGCTGACGAATATTTTCGGCGGTCGTTCCAATACATACGAAACGGAACTGATCGATGCCAGACAAAACGCTATCCGTGAAATGCAGGAAAGAGCGGCCCAGATGGGCGCAAACGCAGTTGTGGGCGTAGATATTGATTATGAAGTGCTGGGTGCGGATAACGGCATGCTGATGGTAACTGCTTCCGGGACAGCAGTCAGATATGAATAAATGCGGAAAAGGCATCTGCTCATAAAAACAAAAAACCTCAGCTCCCATTGGAGTTGAGGTTCTTTTTTTTATTCTTCGCCGAGATAATCTCTGGGGTTCTGGTAAACGCCGTTCAGCTGAATTTCATAGTGGCAATGGATCCCGCTGGACATACCTGTGGTACCTGTGGTGCCGATGATATCGCCTCGTTTGACTTTGTCGCCAACGTTTACGTTCAATTCTGTACAGTGGGCATACAGTGTTGTGAAGCCGTTATAGTGATCGATCACCACATAGAAGCCGAATTCGGGATGGAATGTAGCCGTTGTGACTGTGCCTGCGGCAGTGGCATAGATGGGGATGATCTGGCTTTTGGTGGAGATATCCATACCATAATGCTTTCTGCCGTCGCTGATGGAAGCATCCGCAGTGGGGTTGAACTCTGTGGAAACGATTCTGCTTTCCACGGGCCAGCCGGTGGGGATGTTGTTCTGGCAAGCCAGAGCGTATGTGACATCTGCCGCCACGGAAGTGAAGGAAATGCCTGTTTCATCCATCATAGCGTTCATTTTATCCAGCTGTGTGGAAAGGGTAGATGCCTTGTTATAGGATGTGCTGATGATGTTTGTAAAAGTTAGGGTCACATCAGAGGTTTCCAGAGCAGTGGTCACTGCTGTAAGGGCAGCGGAAGAAGAATCGGAAGGGCTCATGCTGTTGATCTGATCGTAAAGGTCATCCTTTACAGTCTGGATCTCGTTCATCTTTTGTTCCAGTTCTGTGGTTTTGTTCTGGATGGCATCGATATTTTCTGTATATTCGTTATTTTCATTCTGCAGCAGTTCCGCTCTCTGCTCCAGCTTACGGTTTTCCCGTTCTGTTTCCAAGAGCTGTTCTTCGGAAGCCTGCAGGTCTGTTTTCGTTTTCTGATAAGCGCCAACGGAGAAAACTGTGCCGCCTATCAGAACCGCTGCTGCTGCACAAATGGCTGCGGCATGGCGGATGCGGAAATGCAGTGTTTTCTGCTGACCTTTATGAGAAATATGAAGCGTCAGGAAATGCTTCTGGTGTTCTTCATGATTTTGATTTTCACTCATACGTGGGGTCTCTCACCTTTCTTTTATTCTGTCCAAAAAGTATTATAATGGAAGAATACGGGTTTGTAAACTAAAAATTCATGAAAAATTCAAATATTGTAACAATTCGTTAATAATTGTGAGAGTGGACTTTGTGGGTATCATTTGTTATACTATATAGATGTATAAAACTCTCATAAGGAAGGGGGCTTTTCATGGATCCAAAGGTGAAAACAGGCATCAGCGCAGCCCAGGTAGGGCTGAAAGCGGTCAAGACTGGCAAACAAGCACTGGATCTGAAGAAAAAACTGCCCGGTGAAAAGAAAAAGGCGACCCGGAAAGCCTTGCAAAGGGCGGCGAAAAAAGCAGCCAGACAGGCTTTGAAAGTGGAAAAGAAACAAACCCGTAAAAAACGGAACCGAAAGGCTGTGAAGAACACCAAAAGCATAGGGCGTGTTGCTTTGGCGATCTGGAACAGATATTTTTAATCATAAATCATAATAAATGAGGAGGACGCCACAAATGGACGAACTGGAAAAGAAAGAAGAATTGGAAACGGAATTAGAACAGGAAACTGTAGAAACAGAGCCGGCTCCTGCAGAAATAGAAGAGGAAGCACAGGCTGGGGCGGAAGAACAGCCCACAGAAGCGCAAGAAGCGCCTGCGGCGGCGGAAGAGGCAGCTGAACCGGCTTCTGAAGAAAAGAAGAAACCGGAGAAGGAAGGCAGCAATATCGTTGGCATCATCGTGGGGCTGGCAGTATTTATTGCGGTCCTGGCCTATTGCTGGATGCTTCCCGGCGGCGGCAGCGTGCAGGATACGGGGGTTTTGTATGCCAAGGACAATGACCTGTATTTCTATGATCTGAAAAATGACCCTTATCTGTTGCAGGAAAGCATCAGCGAAGGCGGTTCCTACCACTACTTCTATACAGCCTGGGGCGCAAGCTGTACAGAAGAAGGCCATTGGGCATATTTTGCCGATAATATCGATGAAACAGGTGCCTTTGACCTGTACCGCAAGGATACAAAGAACCCTTCTGCAGAAGCAGAGCGGATCGACAGCAATGTCTATGATTATATGACCAGCAAAAACGGTGAAGTGGTGGCTTATCTGAAAGGAAAGGGCGAAGCCATGGAACTGTGTACCTTTGATGGCACAGAGGTGCGCTCCATTGGGGATGGCATTCATCTGGAAAATGAAGTTTATGCCCTCAGCGGTGATGGCAAATATCTGGCATTTATCGATGCCTATGGCATGCTGAATGCCACAGTGGTAAAGGAAGGCAATGCCCTGCCCCTGACAGATGCGGCGGAAACATATGCTATGGCAGAGGAAAGCGGCATCCTGTATTTTGTGGCAAAAGCGGCGGATAGCTATAGCCTTTACAGCTATGCCTTTGATGGAACCGAACCTGTGCTGGTGGCAGAAAATATCTACACCATGGAAATGATGCCCAACGGCAAGGATGTTTTGTACTGCAAAACACCCGATGAGCCTGTTTTGTACAGCGATATCATCGTGGACGATATGGCAGAATCTGACGCAGCCCTGACAGAAGCCGATGGCGAAGCCTATGAAAAGAAGCTGCAGAGAGATGTTATCCGTGAAGCAGCAGCCAATGGCGAAGGCTTTGCACCTTTGCTGCAGGAATGTTATGTGCTGACAGGCGGCAAGAGCGTATTGGTGGCAGATAACGTGATCTCTGCCATTGGGGCGGAACACGACAGACCCTATGTGATCGGCTATAAAGCAAAAGAATTTACACCCCTGCGACTGTCTGTTATGGATGGCGGGCTGGATATGGTGGAATATATTTACTATATGTCCCTGTCCTACGGCGGCGTGGAAACCTTCCTGACAGATGCAGCAGGCAATCTGGAAGCACTGGAAGGCTACAAAGTACAGCCAGATACCATGAAGATATCTGCCGATGGCAAGAAGGCAGCCTACCTGACAAGTGACCCCGACACAGGGGGCAATATCCTGATGGAAATGGAGATCGGCAAGGCGGCAGAAGCCAAAGCTGTGGCAACGGACGTAGAAAACTTTGCTTTTGTGGGCGGCGATCTGTTCTATTACTATGATTATGCCGACGGCGAAGGCACACTGGCTATGGCAGGCAGTGAAACAAAGATTCCCGGTGCCTGTGGTGTGCAGTATGCCGATGATGCCGTATACTATATTGCCGATGCGGACAGCGCTACAGGCAATGGTCAGCTGAAATATTGGGATGGCAAGAAAGAAACTGTTATTGACGACAATGCTTTTGCCTTCCAGTATAAGGGCAATGGCAAGCTGGCTTATATCAGTGGCTATGATGTAAACGAAGGTCTGGGCGATCTGTGTTATTTCGACGGCAAGAATGCACGGGTTTTGGATACAGATGTGACAGCACTCTTTATTTATTGAGGATGAGACTATGAAGGAAAGAATCGAAACATACGACCCCAGGGAAACAGAAGCCCTGGGGGAAAAAATGGGACGGGAAGCAAAAGCAGGACAGATCTTCTGCCTGAGCGGCGATTTGGGCGTTGGTAAAACGGTTTTTACCAAGGGTTTTGCCAAGGGTCTGGGCATCACAGAGCATGTGACCAGCCCCACCTTTGCCATCGTGAATGAATACGAAGGCAGACTGCCCCTGTACCATTTTGATGTGTACCGCATTTCCTGCGAAGAGGAAATGGAGGACACAGGCTATGAGGAATATTTTTACGGCGAAGGCGTTTGTCTGGTGGAATGGGCAGAACTGGTGAAAGACCTGATCCCTCAAGATGCCATTTGGATCACCGTGGAAAAAGATTATACCAAGGACGACGATTATCGCTGTATCACCATCAGACAGGAGGGGTGAGCATGAAAATTTTAGGTATCGATACCACCGGGCAGACAGCCAGTGCCGCTCTGGTGGAGGATGATAAACTGATTGCGGAGTTTACATTGAATTATAAGCTGACCCACAGCCAGACCATTATGCCCATGATCGCAGATATCATTGAGCGGACGGAAACAGATAAGTCCACCATCGACTGCATCGCCTGTGCGTCCGGCCCCGGCTCCTTCACAGGGCTAAGAATTGGCGCGGCTACGGCAAAGGGCTTTGCTCTTGCCTTGGACAAGCCTTTGGTGGCCGTTCCCACATTGGATGCGCTGGCATATAATGTGTTTGAAACAAATAAATTTATCTGCCCCATCATGGATGCCAGAAGAAATCAGGTCTATGCCGCTTTCTATATGTGGGAGGACGGCAAGCTGATCCGCCTGACAGACCATATGGCAGAATCTATTGACCGCATCATTGAAATTGCGGAAATGTTCGAAAGTGAAGTCATTTTCCTGGGGGACGGTGTGCCTGTCCACAGAGAAAAACTGGAGCAGAACCCCGATTTTCTCTTTGCTCCTGCCTACTGCAATATGCAGAGAGCAGCAACGGTGGCAGCCTTGGGGCGTATTCTGGCGGAAGAAGGCATGGCAAAGCCGGGAGACCAGTTCGAACTGATCTATTTGAGAAAATCCCAGGCGGAAAGAGAAAGAGAAGAACGCCTGGCGAAGGAGGAACAGGGACAATGATCGAAATTATCCCCATGACGGAAGAACATATCGACGGCGTGATGGAATTGGAAGAGGCAACTTTTTCCATTCCATGGACCCGCGCCGATTTTGAAAGAGAAGTCAAAGAAAATTTCATGGCTATCTATTATGTAGCTGTGATGGATGGCAAGATCGTAGGCTATGCCGGCATGTGGCATGTCATCACGGAAGGCCATATCACCAACGTAGGCGTATTGGAAGAGGTGCGCGGCAAGGGGGTCGGCAGTATGCTGATGGAAAAGCTCATCGAAGTAGCTTTGGAAAAAGAAATGATCGGCATTACCCTGGAGGTGCGTATGGGCAATGCCCCCGCGCAGGCACTGTATCATAAATACGGCTTCAAGGCAGAAGGCATCCGCAAGAATTATTATCCGGATACCAAGGAAGATGCCATCATTATGTGGAAATATTTCCCATTCTATGAAAATTACGAAGAAACGTTGAAAGAACAATAAATGATATCAAATCGGGGGCGCTGAGATGTTTTATGGCATTTCAGCGCTTTCTGCAAAGGAGATGAAAAAATTGGCGAAACCTTTTGAATTGGACTATACACAGCTGAAAAAAGACTGTTTCCCCCATGAATTGAATTTTCAGACCACTGCGGAACTGACTCCTCTGGAAGGGGTCATCGGGCAGGACAGGGCGGTCAAAGCCTTTGATTTCGGCCTGGCGGTGAAGATGAAGGGATACAATATTTATATGGCAGGCCCTTCCGGCACAGGCAAGACCACCTACGCCCGCAGCAGCACGGAAAAGCTGGCGGAAACAGAGGATGTGCCCTACGACTGGTGCTATGTTTACAATTTCCAGAATCCCCGAAGCCCCCTTGCCCTGCGCTTTGAAGCGGGGATGGGCAAGCAGTTCAAGGAAGATATGGCAGAACTGGTGCAGTTGTTTAAAACGGAATTGCAGAAGGCTTTCCGCACCGATGATTATGATGCCCAGAAGAATACGCTGCTCCGTTCCTTTGATGAAAAACGGGATGCCCTCATGGATGAAATGAGCAAAATGGCGGCGGAATATGATTTTCAGGTGAAAACCACCAATTCCGGCATTTTCTTTATGCCTGTGGTGGAGGGAAAGCCTGTGGGCGAAGAGGATTATGATGAACTTTCCGAAGAAGCCAAAGAAATCGTGGAGAAAAATTCCCAGATGGTGCAGGAAAAAGCAGGCACCATCATGCGGGAATTGCGGGATTTGGATAAGGAATCCAAACGGCAGATGGACCAGCTGGATTATAAAACAGGCATGTTTGCCATCGGGCATCATGTGAACGCAGTGCAGGAAAAATATCAGGCCTACGAAAGAGTCATTTCCTATATCAATGATGTGCAGGAGGATGTGCTGGAAAATATCGACCAGTTCTTCGAAGACGAAGAGGATGGCGAGGAAGGTCTGGCATCCCTGCTGCCTATGCTGGGGAAAAAGCCTGCGGAGGATGTGACCCTGAAATATAAGGTCAACCTGATTGTAGACCACAGCAAGAGCAAAGGCGCACCTGTGGTAGTGACCTTCAATCCTACTTATAGCAATCTGGTAGGGGAAGTGGAATATGACAGCGAATTTGGTAACCTGACCACAGACTTTATGAAGATCAAAAGTGGTCTGTTCCATAAGGCTAACGGCGGCTATCTGATCGTACAGGCCCAGGATATTTTGACCACCCCTCAGGCATGGGAAGCATTGCGCCGTGTCATCAAGACAAAAGAGATCATGATGGATTCCATTCGGGAACAGTTGGGGGCAGTGGTGGCGCCTACTTTGAAGCCGGAGCCTATTCCTGCCAATATCAAGGTCATCATGATCGGCAGCAGCTATTATTATGATGTGCTGAACAGCTATGATGAGGAATTTGATAAGTTCTTCAAGATTCGGGCAGATTTCGATTATGAAATGCCTCGTACCCACGAAAATATCCAGAAGATCGCCCAGTTCATCAAGCGCTTTGTGGACAGGGAAAAGAGCATGGAATTTGATGCCAGTGCTGTTTGCGCCATTGTGGAATATTCCTCCCGTACAGCGGAACGGCAGGATAAGCTGTCCACTCGTTTCAACCATCTGGCGGAGATCCTTTGCGAAGCAGTCACATGGGCGAAGCTGGAAGGGGCGGAGCTGGTGACGGCAGAGCATATCAAAAAGACCATTTACGAAAAAGAACAGCGGATGAAGCTGTATGAAGAAAAACTGGACGAAATGCTGGAAGAAAACGTCATTATGATCGATACAGAAGGGGCAGAGGTGGGTCAGATCAATGGTCTGGCGGTGCTGGATATGGGCAGCTATGCCTTTGGAAATCCTTCCCGTATCACAGCCACTACTTATGTGGGCAAATCCGGTATCGTCAATATCGAAAAAGAGGCCCGCATGAGCGGTCAGACCCACGATAAGGGTGTGCAGATCATTACCGGCTTCCTGGGGCAGACCTATGCCCAGAATTTCCCCCTGTCCTTGAGCTGCCGTGTCTGCTTCGAGCAGAATTATAACGGCATCGACGGGGACAGTGCTTCCAGTACGGAGCTGTACTGCATCCTGTCCTCCCTTTCTGAGCTGCCTATCCGCCAGGACTTGGCGGTGACCGGTTCCGTGAATCAGAAAGGGGAGATTCAGGCTATCGGCGGCGTGACCCACAAAATCGAAGGTTTCTTTGACCTTTGCAAAAAACGGGGCTTGACAGGCACCCAGGGGGTCATCATCCCTGTTTCCAATGTGAAGGACTTGGTGCTGAAGGAGGAAGTGGTGGAAGCGGTCAAAGAAGGCGTGTTCCATATCTATCCCATTTCCCATATTGACGAAGGCATCGAACTGTTGATGAGCACCCCTGCGGGCAAGAAGAATAAGGCAGGCAATTTCCCTGCAAACAGCGTCCATGGCAAGGTCATGAAAAAGCTGAAGGCTTTTGACAAGAGAGCCCAAGGGCAGGAAGAATAAAATTAGAAGAGAATTAGAAAAGGGCGTTTATTGGGAACAATAGACGCTCTTTTTTCGACTAAAAATTAAGATTTTCTTTCAAAATGGGAAAGTCTCTTTTCATTTCGACAAAATTTGTTATACTAATAAACTAGGATAAAATGTGTCGAAACATACTTTACATACGAATGAAGCAGGAGGAATACACGATGAGAAGTAAGTGGAAACGGCTCCTGCTGACAACAATGGCTGTGGGGATGTTATCATCTGCCACGGCTTATGCAGCCAATGTCAGCATGAACCTATTTTATAACGGAAAAAATCATACATACAATGCCAAGGAGATCGTTGTGCAGATCGATGGAAAAAAGATGACGCCAAAGGATATGCCGGCGGTAGCCATCGATGGCAGAACCATGCTGCCCATGCGCCAGATCGCCCAGGAACTGGGCTGCGAAGTGGTCTGGAATGAAGCGGCCCAGCAGGTGTATGTGGTGAATGATGACTATACGCTGGTGTTTGAGATCAATAAAACCACGGGCATTAAAAACGGGAAAACATTTGCCATGGACGTCCCTCCCATGATCGTCAACGACAGAACCATGCTGCCTGTTCGGGCGCTGGCTACGGCGTTGGATTTGAATATCACATGGGACGACCCCAGCCGAACCGTTTCTATTTCCACAAAGGCGGAAACGACAAAGCCGCCTACGACACCTACCACACCTACAACGCCTACGGCACCAACCATCAATTATGTAACATTGAATAAGGTGGACGTACCTTCCAGCAAAACAGCGGGGCAGACTTTTACCATTCAGGCAAACGGTGCCATCCCTTCCTATGAGGAGATCCTTGTGGCGGACAACAAGATCGTTCTGGATTTCTATGGGGCGAAGAGTGGTCTGGCAAGCAATATCACAACGACAAACAGCTCCATTGTTTCTGCGGTGAGAACAGCCCAGCATACGGCGGAAGATGGCTCTGTCTATACCCGCGTGGTGCTGGATTTGAACAGCAAAAAGAAATATGAAGTGACCCAGAGCGCAGATAAAACAAAGGTTTATATCACCTTCAGCAAGGTGACGGTGGACAATATTTCCATGAAACATAACAAAAATACAGATAAGGATGTCATCGAGATCGAAGGGGACAGCGCATTGGGTGCCAGTGTATCTACCCTGGCAAATCCCAACCGTATTGTGGTGGATATCCCCAATGCAATTTCCGAATTGGACAGCACCCTGGATGTGAAGGCGCTGGATTTTGTAACAGCGGGCAGAACAGCTATGTTCAACGAAACCACCCTGCGTATCGTATTCGAGGTGGGCGATCTGACGGAATACAGCTATACCACCGACAGCGACAGTATGACTTTGCAGATCTATCGTTCCACTATGAAAAATATGGTCTACGATGCAAATAAAGATGTGCTGTATCTGCAGAAGAAAGAAAAGATCAATACAGGCAGCGTGAAGATCAATGACCATTATCTGAATGGATATGTAGATGTGGTGCTGCCCGGCGACTATGAAGATGTTTATGGATATGGTACTTACGAGATCGGTGATGATGTGATCAAAAATATCCAGATCTCCACCAACGGCGGAAAGACGACTCTGCGCTTCAACCAGAACCGCATCAACTGTTACAGCATCAAGGATGACGGGGACAGATATATCATTTCTGTGAAAAATCCTCAGGATGTATATGATAAAGTCCTGCTGCTGGATGCAGGCCACGGCGGCAGCGACCCCGGTGCCAATGCCAACGGCATTGTTGAAAAGAACATGAACCTGACCATCATGCAGAAGGTGGCACAGCAGCTGGAAGGCAGTGGCATCAAAGTTTATGTGACCAGAGACAGCGATGTTTACCCTTCCAACACCAGCAGAGCCCAGACGGCCAATGCCATTGCCGATGCCATGGTTTCCATCCACATGAATTCCGGTTCTGCAACGGCAAACGGTACAGAGGTATTGTATAAGGTGCATTCCAATGATACCGGTTCCGGTCTGACCAGCCAGAAGCTGGCAGAGCTGATCCAGAGCAGTATCGTTCAGGAAACGGGAAACAATAACCGCGGCACGAAGCACCGTACAGACCTGCTGATCCTGAATGGGACCACAGTGCCTGCGGTCATCGTGGAAACGGTATTTATCAGCAATCCCGGTGATGCCCTGAAGATCACCCAGACGGCATATCAGAATACCATTGCCAAGGCCATCGCCGATGCCATCGAAGAAGCATTTGAATATGGATTACGATAAAAATAAAACCACGGCTTTGCCGTGGTTTTTCTATATATTCAAGAATTTTTATGATATACTATGATTTAAGGAAAATATAAGGAGGAAAAAATATGGCGATCAATCGTTTTGACGGAAGAAAAGTAGACGAACTGCGTCCGGTGAAGATCATCAAGGATTTCACCCGCTACGCAGAGGGTTCTGTTTTGATAGAATGGGGCAATACGAAGGTGCTGTGCAATGCTTCTGTAGAGGAGAGTGTGCCTCCCTTCAAAAAAGGCAGCGGCGAAGGCTGGGTAACGGCGGAATACGCCATGCTGCCCCGGGCAACAGCCACCAGAAATAAAAGAGATATCAATAAGCTGAAACTGAATCAGCGTTCCACAGAAATTCAGCGTCTCATCGGCAGAGCATTGCGGGCGGCAGTGGATTTCACAGAGCTGGGCGAAAGAAGCATCACCGTGGATTGTGATGTGCTTCAGGCAGACGGCGGCACCAGAACGGCTTCCATCACAGGGGGCTTTGTGGCACTGGCTATGGCCTGCCAGAAGCTTTTGGACGAAGGGCTCATCGAAAAAATGCCTTTGCACAGATATATTTCCGCTGTAAGCGTTGGCGTGGTAGATGGTGTGGCAATGGCAGACCTTTGCTATGAAGAGGATTCCGCGGCAGAAGTGGATATGAATATCATTATGACCGATGAAGGCAATTTTGTAGAGGCGCAGGGCACCGGGGAGCATGGTACTTTCACCCAGGAACAGCTGCTGGAATTGCTGGCTCTGGGCAGAAAGGCTGCAGGGGAACTGAAGGAACTGCAGAAGGAAGCTTTGGGCGGCTTGGAATTGAACTGAGGAGGAGAAAATGGAAACGATCATTTTTGCAACAAAAAATAAAGGCAAGATCAGGGAGATCAATGCCATTCTGGCAGATATGGATGTAGAAGTGATTTCTATGGAGGATGCAGACATTCATATCGATGTGGTGGAAGATGGCACGACCTTTGAAGAAAATGCCATGAAAAAAGCGGTACAGATCATGGAGGTTTGCGGCAAGATCACATTAAGCGATGATTCCGGTCTAGAAATCGACCATATGGATAAGGCACCCGGCATCTACTCTGCCCGCTTCATGGGGGAAGATACCCCTTACCCCGAACGGTTCAAGGCGATTTTTGAAAAACTGGATGGCGTGCCCGAAGAACAGAGAACGGCTCGTTTTGTCAGCTGCATCGCGGCAGCATTCCCCGATGGCAGAAGATTGGTCAGCTATGATACCGTAGAAGGCATCATCGGCTACGAAGCCAAGGGAGAAAATGGCTTTGGCTATGACCCCATTTTCTTTGTGCCGGAAAAGGGCAAATATATGGCGGAGCTTTCTTCTGAAGAAAAGAACTCCATCAGCCACAGGGGCAAGGCTCTGCGGAAAATGAAAGAAATGCTGAAAAAGGAACTGTGATTTTATGAAAATCTTAGTGTTGAGCGATACCCATTCCTATCTGGACAATGCCAGAAATGTGCTGAAGCGGATCGGCGGAAAAATGGATATGGTGTTCCATTTGGGGGACCATGATGCAGATGCTCTGGAATTGCAGAAGGAATTTCCTAACCTGCCTTTCCATTTTGTGAAGGGGAACAATGATTATGGGATAGATACCCCTTCCAAGAAACTGGTGCGGGCCGGCGGCAAAGCATTGCTGCTGACCCATGGCCATAAGCAGCGGGTCCATTGGAATCCTGATACCATCTGCTATTGGGCGGAGGAACAGGGGGCGGATGTAGTTTTATTCGGGCATACCCATATGCCAGTTTGGGATAATGGCGGCAGAGTGGCCATGTTCAACCCCGGCAGCATTTCCCTGCCCAGAGGCGGCGGTCTGCCTACCTTTGGCATCCTGACCATTGAAAATGGCAGAGTGGAAGGTGCCATTATGGAATATTGGAACGCAGAACATTTCAAACGGATCAATTAAAGAAAAAGAGGCGGGGCAAAGGTGCATTTCGCTCCGCTTTTTCTTTTTTGAAAAAAATTCAAAAAGTTTGAAAAAACCTGTTGACAAATGAAAGGCGTTATGGCATAATATCTCTTGCGTTAAGCGTGAATCAGTAGCTCAGCTGGATAGAGCAACGGCCTTCTAAGCCGTGGGTCGGGGGTTCGAATCCCTCCTGGTTCATTTTTTTTATGCGGGTGTAGTTCAATGGTAGAACGTCAGCCTTCCAAGCTGAACACGTGAGTTCGATTCTCATCACCCGCTTGCGTAAGTATGAATCAGTAGCTCAGCTGGATAGAGCAACGGCCTTCTAAGCCGTGGGTCGGGGGTTCGAATCCCTCCTGGTTCAGTGAAAAAGCCTGTCGGATTTGGCAGGCTTTTTTTATTCTTAAAATCTTTCCTTTATATTGACTTTTGCAAAGGGGAGGTCTAAAATATTTTTGTTCATGCGGATATGGCGAAACTGGCAGACGCGCTGGATTTAGGTTCCAGTGGGGTGACCCGTGCAGGTTCAAGTCCTGTTATCCGCAGAAAAAAAGCTCTGAATCAAGGGATTCGGGGCTTTTTTGTTATTTTTATCAAAGTGTTTCAAATTCATCCAGCAGTTCTTTGAACAGCTGCATTGCGTTTTCGATGGGCTCTGCAGTGGAAAGGTCAACACCGGCACCCTTCAGCAGATCGATGGAATATTCGCTGTCGCCTTTGGACAGGAAATCCAGATAAGCATCGATAGCGGGCTGTCCTTCGTTCAAAATCTTTCTGGAAAGGGCGATGGCTGCACTGTAGCCTGTGGCATACTGGTATACATAGAAGGCATTATAGAAATGGGGGATACGTGCCCATTCGATATCGATTTCGGGATCGATGACGATATCTTCCCCGAAGTATTTCACGTTCAGGTCGTGATAGATCTGGTTCATGCCTTCCCATGTGAGGGGTTCGCCCTTTTCTGCCATACTGTGGGTGATCTTTTCAAATTCCGCAAACATGGTCTGGCGGAACAGCGTGCCGCGGAACTGTTCCAGGAAATAGTTGATGAGATATTTCCGCATGGTCTTATCCTCGGTGGTTTTCAGCAGATGTTCCATCAGCAGGGCTTCGTTGCAGGTGGAAGCTACTTCTGCCACGAAAATCTTATGGTCTGCATAGAGGTAAGGCTGCTTTTTCCAGGTGAAGAAGCTGTGGAGGGCATGACCCATTTCGTGGGCCAGGGTAAACATACTGTTGATGGTGTCGTTGTGGTTCAGCAGTACAAAAGGGTGTACCCCATAGCTGCCCCAGGAATAGGCGCCGCCCCGTTTGCCTTTGTTTTCGTAAACATCGATCCAGCCGCTTTCCATGCCGTGTTCCAAAGCTGCGCTGTATTCCTCGCCCATGACGGACAGGGCTTCTTTGACGGTTTTCTTGGCTTCTTCATAAGGGATTTTTACATCTGCATCGGGTACCAGAGGTACATACAGATCATACATGTGCAGTTCTTCTACACCCAGTTCCTTTTTACGGAGGGAAACATAGCGGTGCAGCAGAGGCAGGTTTTGATTGACCGTTTCGATCAGATTATCGTAAACGGACAGGGGGATATTATCATCGGAGAGAGCCATTTCCATGGCAGAATCATATTTTCTTGCTTCTGCGAAGAAAACATCGCTTTTCACAGAGGAAGCATAGGTTGCTGCGATGGTGTTTTTCTGACCGGAATAGACGGAATACAGGTTTTTGAAAGCCTGTTCCCGGATAGAACGGTCGGGGCTTTCCAGGAAAGTCACATATCTGCCCTTTGTCAGCTCCAGTTCTTCGCCATCGGCTGTTTTGATGGAAGGAAAGCGAATATCTGCATCGTTCAGCATGGTGAAGATCTGCTGCGGTGCGCCCCCCAGTTCTGCGGTTTTTGCCAGAAGATTTTCTTCGGCGGGAGAAAGGGTATGGGCTTTCTGACGCAGCAGAGTATGGAAGAAATGGTCATAAATGGCGAAATCTGCGGATTTTTCTTTTCGGAATGCCGCAAGTTTTTCCTCGGGAATGGCAATAATCTCGGGAGTCAGGAAGGAAATGGATGCGGAATAGCGGATCAGCAGCATTTCTGCCCGGGATGCCATACCCTGATAGAAGGAATTGGCGCTGTCTTCATGCATACGCATGGAAGCGTAGGTGTAAACGTGGTCTAACTTTAAGGAAAGTTCCTCGTTTTTTTGCAGACAGGAAAGTAGAGTCTCTGCAGAATCTGCCAGTTTGCCGGAAAAGGCTGTCATTTCTGGGATGCTGGCTTCCAGAGCGGTATAGGCAGCTTCCCAATCGGCGTCTGTTTTAAAATAATCCTCGATATGCCAGTGGAAACGAGGGTCAGTATCCTTTCTTTCAGGAATAGAATGGTTCATGGTTCATACCTCTTTTCTATATGGATATTGTATGCTATATTTTTCAATTCAAATCATAGTATAACACTTTTAGAAAAAGATATAAAGGCAGGAAAAATTCTATATATTTAAAAAATCGTTGATTTTTATAGAAAATTGAACGGATTTTTCTTGCTGTTGGACAATTTTCATTGTATCATAAGAATGAGGTGATAAATTATGGAAAAAGGTTTGAAGGTACTTCTGGTTGCCTCCGAATCGGCGCCTTTTATCAAAAGCGGCGGCTTGGGCGACGTTGTTGGTTCTTTGCCAAAGGCACTCCGTGCAAAAGGCGTGGATGTCCGTGTGGTGATCCCTCGACATAGAGCAATCAAAAATGAAACAATGTATGACGTGGAACTCGCAGGGGAATTCGATGTTCATTTGCAGTGGCGCAAACAGAGAGCAAAGGTTCTGGTAAAACATGGCGATGTGCCCGTATATTTTATTGAAAACGATTATTATTTTGGCCGTGGCGGTCTGTATGGCTTTGGGGATGATGACGAACGCTTTGCGTTCTTTGGCAAGGCAGTGCTGGATATGCTGGCAATGCTGGATTTCTATCCCGATATCATCCATTGCAACGACTGGCAGACAGGCCCTCTTTGTATGTATCTGAAGGAAATTTACAGCAAGGTAGTGCAGTATTCCAAGATCAAAACACTGTTTACCATCCACAATCTGCAGTATCAGGGCAGATTTGCTCCTGAAACCATGGGGATGTTGGGTGTGCCTGGCTGGGTATATAACAATGTGGAATTCTATGATTCTGTCAGCTATATGAAAATGGGGCTGGTCTATGCGGATTATATCAGCACCGTCAGTGAAACCTATGCATGGGAGATCCAGACACCGGAATATGGCTATGGCATGGATGGCATCTTAAGAAGCAGAAGCCACCAGCTTTGCGGTATCATCAACGGGATCGATTTTGTGGCAAACAACCCTGAAACAGATAAGCATATCGTAAAGCATTTCAGCGCAGAGCATCCCGAAGGCAAAGCCGAAAACAAACGTGCCCTGCAGGAAAGACTGGGCTTGGAACAGAGAGACGTTCCTATGATCGCCATGATCACCCGTCTGGCAGATCAGAAGGGTGTGGATATTCTGGCACCTGTTCTGGATGAAATCATGAGAAGAGATGTGCAGTTCGTATTGCTGGGCACAGGGGAAGGCCATTATGAACACGCTTTCCGCAATATGCAGAACAGCTATCCCGGCAGAGTTTCTTCCAATATCTTCTTTGATGAAGCACTGGCACAGCAGATCTATGCATCCGCAGATATGTTCCTGATGCCTTCCAAATTTGAACCCTGCGGTCTGGGGCAGATGTTCAGCCTGCGCTTCGGCACAGTGCCCATCGTTCGAAAGACTGGCGGTTTGGCGGATACGATCCATCATTACAATCCTGAAACAAAACAGGGGAATGGCTTCCTGTTTGAGCATTACGATGGCTGGGGTCTGCTTTGGGCAATAGATGAAGCCCTGCGTACCTATCACATGGGCAAGGAAGAATGGGGCCATGTAGTGAAAAATGCCATGCTGTGCGATTATTCCTGGGAAAGCTCCGCAGAAAAATATATTGCATTGTATGAACATTTAAAAGAAATGTAAGAATGTCCATCAAACACCTTGGAAACCGCGGAAAAGCGGATTTTCAGGGTGTTTTTTTCACATATTTTTTATGAAAATGCGGCGGGGGAGATTTGCAAAAGAAACGGGAGTATAGTATGATAAGAAGAAGGATTCTAATGAAAAATCAGGAGGGATCACCATGATTACAGTATGGAACAGAAAAGAACTGCTTTGCACATTCGATATGAAAAAACAGGCGGAGGTACGGGATATCCTGTGGAAATTTGATATTTCCTATGAAGTACGTGTTTCTGACCGTGCAGACTTTTTCGTGGGGGGCAGAATGACTTCTGACAATACTGAAAATGTTATCGATCATCAGACAGAATATCTGATCTACGTGAAAAAAGAAGATTACGACAGAGCAATGTTTCTGGTACAGAGAAACTTGCAGGAATAAGCGGAGGCGGCAATGGGCAGAAAGAAACCCAGAATGAAACTGAATATGAGCAATAAAAGCCTGACGGTGCTGGTCTGCATCTTGGCGGTGGCCTGCCTGGTGGCAGGGGGCATCTATATCGATACCTTCTATGGGAAGGGAATGTTCCAGTCTTTTCTGAACCAAATGGGGCAGAAAGAAACTGCTCAGTCAGAGGAAACAGCCCCTGCGGAAAGCATGGCGGTGGATATCAGCAGCAAGGCGACGATGGCGGTTTTTGGGAAGGAATTTCTGCTTTGTACAAAAGACGGTGTGAAATATTATACTTCCATGGGTGACCAGAAATGGAGTGATACCTTTAATATGTCCTCTCCTGCCCTGATACAGGAAGGGGAATATATTGCTGTAGGGGATATGGGCGGCAAGGTGGTTCGTGTCTATAACAGAAACGGCATGCTCTACGATCTGCAGGCGGAGGGTTCCCCTGTACAGTTTGCCCTGAATGAAAGCGGGTATCTTTCTTTGATTACAAAAAGCGGCAATGCTTATCGTATCCGTATTTACAATGCCAAGGGGACGCTTTTGAAGGAACGGGTGGAAGAAAGCAGCGGGATCTATCCTCTTTCTTCTGATATTTCCGATGACAGCCGTGTATTTGCAGTCAGCTATCTGGATACTACAGATGTTTCTCCTGTTGGTCGTGTGCTTCTGTTCTACATCAAGGCAGAAGATAGCGAGGATTTCACAGACAGTATGTTTGCAGCAGTGGAAAAAACAGATGAGATCATTCCTGTGGTAAGCTATCGTAAAAATGGCGCATTGGCAGCCATTTCTGATAAAGGGGTTTATGGCATTGGCAGTGATGGCTCCGAATTGTGGAGCTACCCTCTGGAAAATACCATTGACCAGGCAGCTTTAGGAAATAAGGAATATATCGTTCTGGCTCTGGGCGATAGTGTGGCAGATAAAGACGGCAGAGCGAAGGGGACAGTCTGCTGGCTGGATGGCAGCGGCAAAGAAAAGGCTTCCTTTGAAACGGGGGAAAGCGTAACATATCTGCTTTCTTCTGAAAAAGGAGTTGTCATTGGTAATGAGCGCAGCTACACCGGTGTGTCCCATAGCGGCAATGAAAGCTGGAATTATACTGCAACGGCGGATATGAGCGATCTGATCCCTATGGAAAAATTGAACAGAGTCATGGCAGTAAGTAAGGAACAGGTTTCTATTTATGATATGACAAAGGCGCAGAGCGAGGAAACAACGGCAAAACCTGCTGAAAATTCCGAGGCGGAGAATGCTTCGGAAAAGAAAACTGCGGAAAGCAGTACAGAGGATGCCAAGGAAAAGAACACATCTGGGGAAACCCAGAAAGAGACCGGAGATGGGGATAATGCTGAACCATCTGTGGAAAAGGAAGAATAAGAAGAATAAAATGGGCGGCAAAAAATCTAGTATGCCGCCTTTCTTCTTTCTATATTATTATAGAAGAAAAAGGAGGAAAACGGATGAGTTTGATTTTAGATGCCATTGTAGTGGCGGTGATTTTGGGGTGTGCCGTGGCGGCATGGCGAAAAGGGTTCATTCGGGCAGCGCTGGGGTTTTTGCCCATGCTGGCGGCGTTGATCGGGTCCAAGTTCATCAGTCCTTATGTGGGACGGTTTTTGCGGGAGACCTTTTTATTCGAAAAAATGTCCGGCTCTATTCAGAACTCTATGGGGCTGGATACGGCGATCCGGGAGGGAGCAATGGCTACCCAAACGGAGATCATCGAAGGGATGCCCCTGCCGGATTTTCTGAAGGAGGCTTTGCTGGAAAATAACAATCCTGTGATCTATCAGCTGCTGGATGTGGATAGCCTGAAGGAATATATGGCCGGATTTCTGGCCAATGTCTGCATGAATGTGCTGAGTGTTACGCTGGCCTTCGTACTGATTTATATTGGGGTGACGGTGGTGCTGAATGCGCTGCATCTGTTCAGTAAACTGCCCGTGCTGAATTTTTTCAATCGATTCAGCGGTTTTTTGGTGGGCGGCACAAAAGGGCTGTTCTTCGTTTGGATCGGCTGCATGGTGCTGACCTTCTTCCAATGCAGTGCGAAATTGAATGGGGTTTTCACAGCTATGGAACAAACTTATGTAGCAAATACTTTATATGAAAACAATATTTTACTGTATCTGATCCTGACGATATTTACTTGAAAGCCTGATAAAATCAGGCTTTTTTCATGTTTGTAAAGAAATTTTGAAAAAAAGATAAAAAGTTGTTGACAATAGGTTGTTCCCGTGATAATATATCTAAGCGGTCGCAAAAAGGGCCGCAACAAACGAAAACTTGCACCTTGAAAACTGAATACAAGTAAAGCAATATAGAGTCAATCGAGAAAACAAATTTTCTATTTTCTTAAATGAACTAGCAACGAAAGTTGCAAATTGTAGTATCGCTACTACAAACATTCCAGAGAAATAGCTATTATTTTAAAAGGTAGGTTTTTGTTGCTAAAGCA
>SFGI01000037.1 GCA_004557645.1 [Eubacterium] saphenum
AGCCGCAATTTTATTGTAACACGGAGGTTTTTCATTATCACTCCGCTAAAGCTTGTACTGACCCCCAGACAATCTGGGGGTTTTTTGATAAACAAAAAACAGCTTTTTTCGCAAAAAAGCCGCTTTATATTCCAGTATTTTTCAGTTTCTTCGTTTTATTCCATCAAAAGAACTCTTTCTCGCAGATTTCGGATGTTTTCCTCGATGCGATCCATTACTGCGTAAAAGGCAGCATCCTCTTTGCCGCTGGGGTCATCCAGCCCCCAGTCCTCCCGCATCTGGCAGGGCAGATACGGGCAGCTGACGTTGCACCCCATGGTAATGACGATATCCACCGCAGGAAGTTCCCTCAGCAGTTTGGAATACTGTTTTTCTTCCATGTCGATGCCATACCGTTCTTTCATGAGCCTTACAGCATCAGGATTGATCCGAGGTTTCGTCTCCGTCCCTGCAGAATAACATTCCAGCACATCCCCGGCTAATGCTCTGCCCAGGGCTTCTGCCATTTGGCTGCGGCAGGAATTGTGTACACAGATAAACGCAACTTTCTTTTTCATATTTTCTCTTGCACCTCCCAAATGTCCTGCAACATTTTTCCCAAAATCCTTTGATTTCTTTTTTCGTAAAAAAGCGCACCATTACGGTGCGCTTTTTGTATTTCAACTTATTTTTATGTACTTCTTATCTGGGGAAGTTGATCTGCGCCTGAGCCGCAGCCAGTCTAGCGATAGGCACACGGTAAGGAGAGCAGGATACATAGTCCAGACCGATCTGGTGGCAGAATTCAACGGAGTAAGGATCGCCGCCGTGTTCACCACAGATACCCAGGTGGATGTCAGGACGTACGGGTTTTGCTTTTTCTACTGCCCACTGCATCAGCAGACCAACGCCTGTTCTGTCCAGTCTGGCTGTAGGGTCAACTTCGTAGATGTTCTTGTCGATGTAGTCAGCCAGGATCTTACCAGCGTCGTCACGGGACAGACCGAATGTCATCTGTGTCAGGTCGTTTGTACCGAAGGAGAAGAATTCTGCTTCTGTAGCGATCTGATCAGCTGTCAAGGCAGCTCTGGGGATTTCGATCATTGTACCAACCAGGTAGTCCAGTTTCTTGCCTTTTGCTTCGAATACTTTTTCAGCTGTTTCTACAACGATATTCTTAACGAATTTCAGTTCTTTGATTTCGCCAACCAGAGGGATCATGATTTCAGGTCTGATGTTGATGCCTTCCTCTTCGGAAACTTCAACAGCAGCTTCGATGATGGCTTTTGCCTGCATTTCAGCGATTTCAGGATAGCTTACAGCCAGACGGCAGCCACGGTGACCCATCATAGGGTTCAGTTCGTGCAGACCACGAGCTTTGATCTTCAGTTCTTCTACTGTCTTGCCTGTCATTTCTGCCAGCTGTGCGAATTCTTCTTCTGTGTTGGGCATGAATTCATGGAGAGGAGGATCCAGCAGACGGATAGTAACTGGTCTTTCCTTCATTGCTCTGTAGATGCCCTTGAAGTCTTCTTTCTGGAAAGGTTCGATGCCAGCCAGAGCTTCTTTTCTTTCTTCTACTGTATCAGACATGATCATCTTTCTGAATTTCATGATTCTGTCAGCTTCAAAGAACATATGCTCTGTTCTTGTCAGGCCGATACCTTCTGCGCCAAAGTCGATGGCAACCTGTGCATCGTGAGGTGTGTCAGCATTTGTTCTTACTTTCAGCACTCTCTTCGCATCTGCCCATTTCATGAATGTTTCAAAGTTGCCTGTGATTTCAGCTTCTACTGTAGGGATATCTTCACCGTAGATGTTACCTGTGGAACCATCCAGGGAAATGTAGTCGCCTTCTTTGAATGTTCTGCCGCCCAGTGTGAATGTTTTTGCTGCTTCATTCATCTTGATTTCTTCACAACCGGATACGCAGCATGTGCCCATACCACGAGCTACTACTGCAGCGTGGGATGTCATACCGCCGCGAACTGTCAGGATACCCTGGGATGCAGCCATACCTTCGATATCTTCGGGGGATGTTTCCAGACGAACCAGAATGACTCTGTCGCCGCCTTCTGCAGCTGCTTTTGCTTCTTCTGCTGTGAAGTAGATTTTACCTGCAGCAGCACCAGGGGAAGCAGGCAGACCTTTGCCCAGAGGTTTTGCAGCCTTCAGGGCATCCTGGTCGAATGCAGGGTGCAGCAACTGGTCCAGCTGTTTGGGTTCTACTCTCAGCAGAGCTTCGTCTGTTGTGATCAGGCCTTCTTCTACCATTTCAACAGCGATTCTCAGAGCAGCGTTTGCTGTTCTCTTACCATTTCTTGTCTGCAGGAAGAACAGTTTGCCTTCTTCGATGGTGAATTCCATATCCTGCATATCTTTATAGTGGTTTTCCAGTTTGTTTGCGATATCCATGAACTGGTCGTAAACACCGGGCATATCTTCTTTCAGTTTTGCGATGGGGTTAGGTGTACGAACGCCGGCTACTACGTCTTCGCCCTGTGCGTTTACCAGATATTCACCCAGCATTGCTTTTTCACCTGTTGCAGCGTTTCTTGTGAAAGCAACACCAGTACCGGATGTATCACCCATGTTACCGAATACCATCATCTGTACGTTAACTGCTGTACCCCAGCTGTAAGGGATATCGTTCATTCTTCTATAAACGAAAGCACGGGGGTTATCCCAGCTGCGGAATACAGCCTTTGCAGCTTCGAAGAGCTGTTCCTTGGGATCCTGAGGGAATTCTTTGCCCTGGTCATCCAGATAGATCTGTTTGAACATTGCTGTTACTTCCTTCAGGTCGTCAGCTGTCAGGTCAGTGTCATATTTCGCACCAACTTTTTCTTTATATTCGTCCAGTCTTCTTTCAAATTTAGATTTGGAAACGCCGATAACAACGTCTGCAAACATCATGATAAATCTTCTGTAGGAGTCATAAGCAAATCTTGTGTTGCCTGTTTTCTTTGCCAGACCTTCTACGGAAACGTCATTCAGACCCAGGTTCAGAACTGTATCCATCATACCGGGCATGGATGCTCTTGCACCGGAACGAACGGAAACCAGCAGAGGGTTTTCGGGGTCGCCCAGCTTTTTGCCAGCCATTTCTTCCAGCTTAGCCAGAGCAACGTCGATCTGTTCGATCATTTCGGGTGTCAGTTCTTTGCCGCCTTCGTTATATTCCGTACAAGCTTCTGTTGTGATCGTGAAGCCGTGAGGAACGGGCAGTCCCAAATTTGTCATTTCAGCCAGGTTCGCGCCTTTGCCGCCCAGCAGGTTACGCATGGACGCGTTCCCTTCGCTGAACATATAAACATATTTCTTGCTCATTACACATTACCTCCTGTATCCTTATTGGATATAAATTTAGGGTCTTTGGCCGCAGCCCTTGGGCTGCATCTCAAATCAAAAACGATCCAGTAAAAATTATACCACCTCTGTAAAAAAACCACAATATTTCCAAAACTTTCTCGTCAGTTTTTCCTTCTGTGCCAATCCGGCAAAATTCCTTTTGCCAATTCCACAAAAGGAAGCCCCCAAAACAAGCGGAAAATCTATGGTTTTTTGCCAAAAGATGGATGAAGTTCTCCCACGTGGGTCAGCAAATTGCCATGTAGGACAAAATACGCCCCACTGGTACCACTTTTTCATCTTATGTACCAAAGGAAAATTCTTCCCCTATATTAAGAGTACTCCAATTCCCCGCAATACGCAAGAGCGTATTTTGTACTTTTTTCAGAAAAATTGTGTTTCCTCAGACAAACTTTCGTTTTTAACTAAAAGACAAGCAGCCTCCGAAGAGGCTGCTTTGATTTTCGTATTTGATTTTTGAAACCAATTACAGCAGGCTGCCAACGCTCATGAACAGAGGAGCGAATACCAGAGATACTACTGTCATCAGTTTGATCAGGATGTTGATGGAAGGGCCGGAAGTATCTTTGAAGGGGTCACCAACTGTGTCGCCGATTACGGCTGCAGCGTGAGCATCGCTGCCCTTACCGCCGTGGTTGCCTTCTTCGATATACTTCTTCGCATTATCCCACGCACCGCCGGCGTTGGACATGAAGATCGCCATCATAACACCTGTTGCCAGGGAACCAGCCAGCAGACCGCCCAGAGCGCCTGTACCCAGCAGCAGACCAACTACCAGAGGAGCTGCAACTGCCATGATACCGGGAACCAGCATTTCTTTCAGAGCTGCTGTTGTGGAGATTTCTACACATTTCTTGTAGTCAGGTTTGCCTGTACCTTCCATGATGCCGGGGATGGTACGGAACTGACGTCTAACTTCTTCGATCATCTGGAATGCAGCTTTACCTACGGACTGCATTGTGAATGCAGAGAACAGGAAAGGCAGCATACCGCCGATCAGGAGACCAATGATAACTCTGGGTTCCAGCAGAGAGATTTCTGTCAGTTTAACAGCTTCTGCATAGGATACGAACAGAGCCAGTGCTGTCAGGGCAGCGGAACCGATCGCAAAACCTTTACCCATAGCAGCTGTTGTGTTACCAACTGCGTCCAGTTTATCTGTGATGTTTCTTACGGAGTGATCCAGACCACTCATTTCAGCGATACCACCAGCGTTGTCGGCGATGGGGCCGTAAGCGTCAACGGCTACAGTGATACCTGTTGTTGCCAGCATACCTACTGCGGACAGAGCGATACCATACAGACCGCATACTGTGAATGCGATGTAGATACCTACGCAGATCAGGATGATGGGGATAGCTGTGGATTCCATACCTACAGCCAGACCGGAGATGATTGTTGTAGCAGGACCTGTTTCAGACTGGTCTGCGATTTTCTTAACGGATTTGTAGTCACCGGAAGTATAAACTTCTGTGATCATACCGATGATCTGACCAACAACCAGACCAGCGATAACTGCGATGGCAGCTTTCATGTTGCCGAACAGCTTCATGCTCAGGGCAAGGGAAGCGATAGCAACCAAGATAGCTGCTGTGTAGGAGCCTGTTTTCAGAGCTTTGTGAGGGTTGGAGTTTTCGTCGCCCTTAACAAAGAATGTACCGATGATAGCAGCCAGGATACCTGTAGCAGCCAGCACCAGAGGGAAGATCGCGCCTTCTACGGAGTAGTAAACCAGACCCAGTGTGATCGCGGAGATCACGGAACCAACATAGGATTCGAACAGATCGGCACCCATACCAGCAACGTCACCTACGTTGTCACCTACGTTATCGGCGATAACGGCAGGGTTACGAGGGTCATCTTCAGGGATACCTGCTTCTACTTTACCTACCAGGTCAGCACCAACGTCGGCAGCTTTTGTGTAGATACCGCCGCCAACACGACCAAACAGCGCGATGGAGGAAGCACCCAGAGAGAAGCCGAACAGGATGTCAGCGTTGCCTGTGAATGCGTAAATTGCGCCTACGCCCAGCAGACCCAGACCAACTACGCACATACCCATAACTGCACCGCCGCTGAATGCGATAGACAGGGCTTTGTTCATACCGCTTGTTCTAGCTGCGTTTGCAGTTCTAACGTTTGCATTTGTTGCTACTGTCATACCGCAGTAACCTGCAATGGTGGAGAAGATCGCACCGATTACGAAGCAGATCGCTGTAGGCCAGCTTACGCCGAAGCCGATCAGTACAAACAGTACAGCTGCGAAGATAACCAGAATCTTGTATTCTGCAGACAGGAAAGCCTTTGCACCTTCTCTGATGCTCGCAGCGATTTCTTTCATTCTGTCCGTACCTTCGTCCATTTTGTTAACTTTGCTTGCCAGGACGAAAGCGAACAGCAGCGCCACAATGCCAAGCACAGGCGCCAGGTAAATCAATTTTTCCATAATAATCCCCCTGTTTCATAAAATTAGGATGATAATAACGTGGAATATGCCTGCCGGCTTGCCGAAGCAAACGGCGCTTCCACGGGTCAGCGTCCGGCTCATTCCTTTCATGGCGTCCCCCAAAGGGGATGTCATGAAAAAACAAATACACTGCCGATTTCCTGTGTGCGCGAAAGCCCTGTCTTTGATCTGCACACGGGCGGCGTGTATCCTTTCCAAACGTCCCTCCCTGTGGACCGAGTCATATTCTGTCCCACACATAAGTATAAACGAAAGGGTTCAGAAAAATCAACCCCCATACCGCACGCAGATATACTAAATTTGCCGGTAAATTTTGTTATTTTTGAACAATTTCCCCCTGTATTTCTATGCAAAAGACAAAAACCCTCTCCCACAAGGGGAGAGGGTCGATTTTTCATTCGGTTTTACTGGCACAGGAACTGAGCCACTAAGGGAAGGGTCACCACAGAAATGATGGTGGAAACGAAGGTATACTGAGAAGCCCGCTTTTCATCGGCACCATACTGGTCTGCAAAGGAAGGCAGTGCCGCCGCCGCAGGGGTCCCCATCAGCACCACCAGCACACTCAGGGCCATGCCGCTCATGAAAGTGCCGCAGATCAGCTTTGTGATGATAGGCATCACGATCAGTGTGAAGAAGCTGAATACATAAACCAGCTTGTCCTTGAAGATCTCTTTCACATTTGCCGCCGCCAACAGAGAGCCAATATAAATCATAGACAGACATACGGTAGTATTTGCGGAATACTGCAATACATCAAAGATGGGCTGAGGCAGGGAAATGGAATTTACAAAGCAGAATACACCCACCACTGCGGAAAGGCAGATCAGGTTGATAAATGCTTCCTTCATCATGCGGCCTGCGGATTTTTTGATGCCGCTGCCCATGGCAAACAGCACGGAGCAGACAGTAAACAGGAATACGTTGCAGGTAAACATGACAGCCACACAGAAGATCAGGCCTTCTGCGCCATACATAGCCAGGATCAAGGGCTGGCCCATGAAGATGACGTTGCTGTAAACGCCGCCGCCGCTGAACAGCCCCAGTTCTCTGGGCTGCAGCTTCATGATCTTACCAACGATAAAGAACATCAGCGCACCGATGCAGCACATCATATAGGTAGCGATACAGGTCACCAGAAATCCCTTGAAGATTTCAGGGGAATATTCTCTCTGCAGCAAAACCACCATATTACAGGGCACTGCCACTCGGGTCAGGACGATGGAAAGCCCCTTGGCATTTGCCAAAGATAAGAAATTCTTTTTATGTAATACCACCCCGATGACCATCAGGATGACCATTGTGATCAATTGATAAATTACAGGTATTGCCATTGTTTTAACTTCCTTCCTAGATGGTATAGCATTTCATCCTATTTTTTTCCATAAACTAGTTTTTATTTTACCGCAGGCTCCCTGATTTTGCAACGTTTTTTCAAAGGAATTTCCAATTTTTTAATCTTTTATAAAAAAATGAGATGTCTCATTTTCAAAAATAAGATATCTCATTTTATTAAATAGGTTTTTTATTTCTATCCATACAAAAAAACCGCTGTACTGCCTTTGCCATCAAAACACCGATGACCGCCCCTGCCAGCACATCCGTAGGAAAATGCACCCCCAGATACAGTCTGGAAAAGCCCATCAGTGCCGCAAAGGCATAGGCCGCCATGCCCCATTTTTTATTCATGGCATAGATGGCCGTTGCCGCCGCAAAGGAAGCCGACGTATGCCCCGAAGGAAAAGAAGCATCCCCCACCGGCGGGATCAGGATAGCATATCCCAAAAGGTCATAGGGTCTGGTGCGATTCACCAGGGGCTTCAACAGCAGATTGCATACCAAAGCATTTGCTGCCAAAGAAAGCAGAAGGAAAAGCCCCCGTCTCTGCCAGATTTTATGTTTTGATCCTATGAAAAGAAATAACAGCCCCAAGGCGATCCAAATAAATCCGCCGTCCCCCAGAGCCGAAACAAAAATCATGATGTTGTCCAAAACCGGATGGGCGCAGGTCTCCTTCAGCCAGAGTAAAAACTGCCCGTCCATTTCCAAAAGCCACTCCATACAGCGACCTCCTTTATCCTTTTCCATGGATCTCATCGTACCATATAGGATATCCCATGGTCAACGAGAAATGTATCGTAAAAAGAACCTTATTCCATGGTACCGCGAAAAACGAAAAACCGAAAGAACCCTCGGTCACAAGGATTTCTTTCGGTCTTCGTTTTTTTATGAGTACGCCTCGAAAAGTGCTTTTCAGCTTCTTTCTCCCATTTGTTATTGAGATACGATCTTGTAGATATTCGCCTTATGGAAAGCTGCGCCAACCACGAAGAAAATCACCATGCCTGCCACACCCTGAACGATATTTTCAGGAATGGATGTAGCCGCTACGATGAAGCTGCTTTTCAGGATGCCGCCGCCAATGAAATAGCCGATGACCATCCAAACGATACCAACAACGGATGCTGCCAGGTTGCGGCCTGTGAAGAATTTTTCTCTGTCACATGCGCCGCCGGCGATCTTACCGATGAGCCAGCCCATCAGACCTTTGATGATCAGAGTGAAAGGTGCCCAGTGAGCATAGCCGCTCAGGATATCTGCCAGTGCGGAGCCAATGCCGCCGGCTACCATGCCATATCTCGCACCAAAGAATACGCCTACCAATAAGATCATGCTGTCCCCTAAATGGATATACCCCTGCGTAGCAGAAACAGGTATCTGGAATACCATCGTACATACTGCCACCAGCGCGATCAGCAAGCCATGGATACAAAGCTCTTTTGTTGTCATTTTCATTTTAAAATCCCCCATTTCATTAATAATGCAATCTCTGCTGTCAGCATAGCATACAGCCTGAGGGAAAATCTACCTGTTGTCTGAGCAAATCCATAATCGTATCCATACAATTTTTCAAAGTGTATCGATATATTCTTTTACATCGGGGGCAAATACATCAGATAGGGTGCTGTCAGAATCGCCATGCCCAGGGCGATCTTCTTCTGCTGCCCTTCCTCCAGTTCCAGCTTTTTCAGCACCCATTTTCTCTGGAAGAGATAAATCAAAATGCCTGCCAAAACCACCGCCGCCGTTGTAAACAGAAACGAGGGAATACTGCTGCAAGGCAGATAAATATTCACATCTGTATCCGAAAAAATATTGCTCAGGACCTCACTGAGTGCCACGAAAACACCCGATGCCAGAATATCCGCCAGAAACCCAAAGCCCCATGTCTTTAATATAGTCTTTTTATACCATTCCTTCTTTTCCGGCAGCTTCAGCCATGCAAACAAAAGCAGCAGCATCAGGCTGTCCACGGCAAAATTCGCAGGCAGCAAGATCAGCAACATGGGCGGAAACAGCAGCCCAAAGAAATAGATGCTCCACATAGGAAAAATCAGATTATATGCTTTGATGCTTTTTTTCAATGCCATCGCCTCCGCTTCTTATACAAAAAGGGGCAGCCAAGCTGCCCCCTCTTTTTAAAATATTATCTTATCCTTGGATTTCGGAAACCCAACCATCGTCATTGAATGTCAATTTTACATTTTTGCCGCGGCATTTATCGTCCAGTTTATCACGACCCACGCCGTCTACATCGCAGCTGGGCTTGCCGATGCAGTCAAAGGAGAAGGTGTTGCCGGATGCTGTTTCGATACGGATGATATCGTCATCTGCATCGTATTCCTTCAGCTTGCCTTCTGCTTCTCTTACATAGATATCAATGTTTTCGACTCTTTCTTTGTCGTCCAGTCTTGCTTCTACGTAAACCTCAACGGCCTTATCGTCGATCATTGCTTTCAGTTTTTCCAGATCTGTGCTCTGCATACTGTGGTTCTTGATCTGGATACGGCTGCGGCCCAGCCATTCATAAGTATTGCTGTCGCCCTTCACCTTTAGACCATCCTTCGCGGAGGTTGCAACGCCTTTTACTCGCTTGATGCTATTGCCATAGGTGCTGTCTGTCACGGTGATCTTATTGATGAGACCATCGCTGTTGAAGCCCAGCTCCAGAGTAGAGCCGATGTAGCCAACGCTGGCCACGTCTTCCAGTGTAAAGGTATCTTCATCCTCGTCGGTAAGCTTGGGTGTTTTTGTGGTGTTCAGCTTGAACTGGTTGCCGTCCTTTGTTTCGATAATCATGTATTTATCATCCATATCGTATTCCACCAGCTTGCCTGTTGCAGCTGTCAGCCAAGAATCCACTTTTACCACATTATTGTCCCCGTCAGCAGAAATCTCTGCATACAGTTCCACAGCGTCATCATTTGCCATTCTTTCAAATACCTTCAAAGAACTGGTCCATGCGCTTTTTACGACCAGAGGATTCCGTACTTTTTTGCCATTGGCATCGTCGCCGGTTACCAGATCGTCATCCTTATCGGGATTATAATCTGCATTGTACTTTGTCAGCATGGTGTATGTAGTTGTAGATGTCTTGAATTTCAGCTTGCCGTTTTCCACAGAAGCCACTGTGCCCTTCCGTTCGGAATAGCTGTCCTCATCATCTTTCCATGCGCTCTTCTTATTGGACAGTTCAATTGCACTGATCTTGCCGCCGCTGTTGAATTCGATACGACAGTAAACAGTATCATATTTATCATAATAGTTTTCTGCTGCACTGACTGTCACATCTGTAAATTCACTGTCGTCCCATTTGTAGAAAGAAATATTCTTCGTGGGGTTTTCAGAACCAAATCGGTAAGTGGTTTCCTTGCCGCCGGATTTCACAACCATCTTGGAATCTGTGAAGCTGGTCACTTCGTAAGTCGTGCTGCTGGATTTGCCGCCGCCTTCGTCAAAGGTATCTTCAGACAGGATGACCTTCACAGCGTCCCCCTTCTTATTGACTGTTACCTTCACATAAGTTGTGCCGCTGTCTGCCAGTTTTTCCATATCTGTTACAGAAACCTTTTTATCTGCAATATAAAAAGCGCAGTCGGAAGCAAATTTCACATCTTTCTTTGTACTTGTACCGGTGGGTTTGAATGTCACACAGCTGCTATTGAAATCATCCACTGTACCTGTCATGGTATATTCATCAGTGAAGGTTACGTGCAATTCTCTTACATAGCTGACTTCTTCCCTAGTGCTGCCCACCTTTTCCAGCTTCACTTCTGTGATCATGCCGGCATAAGCGTGTTCGTCATAGCGTTCTTCCAGGGTATCTCTCAGCACCTTACGTGTTACTTTTACGCCTTCCAGATAGCATACGCAGTCGGAATCCAGAGTATATTTGTCTGTTTCCCCTGTATTTTCATTTTCCAGAGAAACTGTGTTATCCTTCATGGATGTGATATAGCCTGTGATGTCATATTTTGCCTGAGCAGGCACAGCATCCAGCACGCGGATGGCACTCAGCGCACCGCCGTTATGGACAAGGCTGATGCGGTCGCCCTTGGAAACACGGCTCAGAGCCATTTCCTGGTCGCTTTCACCCACATAAACTGTTACTTTATCAGCTGTGGCATGGAAGCCTTCCACATCGCCGTTATCCATTTCCACTTCGATATAGTAATAGGTGCCGGCATTGTTGGTAATATCCTTGATGACACCGGTATTGCCGATGCCCTGGGTCAGCACTTCATAGGTATTATTCAGCATAACAGCCATTTCCGCACGGGTGATATTGTTTTTGGGGTTAAAGCAGCCATATTCATCGCCGCTCAGGATGCCCAGTCTTTTCAGCAGGTCTACCTGAATCACCGCATTGGCGGAAATTTTCCAGTAATCCTTAAAATTCACTGCGTCAGGTGTGGTACCATCCGCATCATAACGAACCGCCAGCGCATTGCCGAACATCAGCGCAACGTCCTCTCTGGTTGCCTTCTGGGTGCCGCCTGCAAATTTGGAAGCTACCATCTGCATATCGATGATATTATGATGCAGCCCATAGGCCACTGCTGTCTGGCACCAGCTGGGTACTTTATATGTATTCAGCACGGACATATAAGAATATATATCTACTGCATCCATTGCCGTTGCTACCCCTGTTTTCACCAGAGAGTTATATACCATCACCATTGCTTCGCAGTATGTTACATTGTTTTTCCCACGGAATGTACCATCTTCATAACCGCTCAGCAGACCTTTGTCCGCCACATTATTAATGACCGTTTTTGCCCAGGCCACCTCGTTGATATCTTTGAAATTTGCTGCATAGGCTGTCATAGGCAGGCAGGAAGTTGCCATCACCGCAGACAAAAGCAGCGCCAGTTTTCGTTTCATACTTTTTACCCCCTTAGGAATCGTTTTTGCAATACAATAGATCCTACTTCTCCATTGTTACCCTTAAGTTTACCATATTTGTTTGATTCTGCCTAGCCCTTACGTCTTAAGGTTTTCTTACTGTTTTTTGGAAACAAGAAAAAAAGTCCCTTCATCATCTCATCCTGCCCGCTTTTGCTCCATATCCTCGATAAGAGAAACGATATGGGTATTCATGGTAATGGATGTGCTTTGGATATATTCATCCGCCTCCTTGGCAGCAGAATCTGCTTCTTTTTTGACGCGGCTCATATCATTTTGTTCCATGTTTTCTTTCAGCCGCAGACCAATGATCGCCGTATGCCCTTCCACCACCACGGCACAGCCCGTCACCTCATCGATCTGATAAATGCGCCGCTTGATGGCGACCGCCCGTTCTTCGGGGCTTTTTTCCCCTTCCATATCATCATATTTTACGAAATGCAGCTGGGATAGGTTGTTCTCCGTCATTTCCGCCCTGCAGCCCGGCAGCATAGCCGCCATTAAAAATAGGATCAGACCTGCCTGTTTTTTCATTTTCGCCGCCTCCTTTTCCATTAGTATGGCGGTTTGGCGGATTTTTATAAAAACAAGATTTGTCATCAAAAAGGCACGGAAATGGTGTATACTATAAGGAAATCAATAAAAAAGGAGGACTTTTTTATGCATGAAAAAAGAAGACATTACCGTGTGGCATTGAAGGAGATCAAGGAATCCCCCGCAGAGGGCATCTATGTGACCAATGAAGAGCTGAAAAAATATGGTCTCTTTGCCGGCTTCCTGTTCGTTTTCCTGACGATTTTCGCCTTTTTCAACCGAAAAGGCTGAGGTTTCGCCTTGCCAAGACGTTTTCTTTTCGATATACTAAAGGGTAGCATAATTACTGGCGGAGTCGCCCCTCAAAACCCTTCGGGTTTTTCGGTGCATTTGCTATGCAAAAAATCCAATGAAATGCTTTTTTACAAACAAGTTTGCAAAAAGCATCTCATCGGCTCTCTTTCTCCGCCTATATGACATGAAAGGAAGAAATAAACTATGAAACTTGGTATCGTAGGTCTGCCCAACGTAGGCAAAAGTACCTTATTCAATTCTATGACACTGGGGAAGGCAGAAGCTGCCAACTACCCCTTCTGTACCATCGACCCCAACGTAGGCGTGGTTGCCGTACCCGATGAACGTCTGGCAAAGCTGACAGAAATGTATGATTCCGCAAAAACCACCCCCGCAGTCATCGAATTTGTTGACATCGCCGGTCTGGTGCGGGGCGCATCCAAGGGCGAAGGTCTGGGCAATAAATTCCTGAGCCATATCCGCGAAGTGGACGCTATCTGCCATGTGGTGCGCTGCTTCGAGGATACAAACGTGGTACACGTTGACGGCTCCATCGACCCCATCCGTGATATCGAAACCATTAATCTGGAGCTGATCTTCTCCGATATCGAAATTCTGGAACGCCGCATTTCCAAAACAGTGAAGCTGGCAAAACAGGATAAATCCCTGCAGCGGGAACTGGATATCCTGATGAAGCTGAAGGAAGCTTTGGAAGCCGGCAAATCCGCAAGAAGCGTGGAATTTGATGCTCCCGAGGATTATGAATTCGTGCAGTCCCTGACACTGCTGACAGCGAAACCTGTTCTCTATGCAGCAAACGTGACAGAGGACGACTTGGCGGACGACGGCGCATCCAACGAATTTGTGGGCAGAGTGAGAGAATACGCAGCTGCAGAGCATAACGAAGTATTCGTGCTGTGTGCAAAGATCGAAGAAGAAATTTCCGATCTGGAGGAAGAAGATAAAAAAGAATTCCTGGCGGAACTGGGCGTGGAAACCAGCGGTCTGGACAGATTGATCGCCGCAAGCTATAAGCTGCTGGGTCTCATCAGCTACCTGACAGCAGGCCCCCAGGAATCCCGCGCCTGGACCATCACAAAAGGCACAAAAGCACCTCAGGCAGCAGGGAAAATCCATTCCGACTTTGAACGTGGCTTCATCCGTGCAGAAGTGGTGCATTATGATGACCTGATGCGTCTGGGCTCCTATAACGCAGCGAAGGAACAGGGTCTGGTTCGTTCCGAAGGGAAAGAATATGTGATGAAGGACGGCGACGTAGTGCTGTTTAGATTCAATGTTTGATAAAAAAGCGAAAAGCAGTGCATTGGCACTGCTTTTTTTATTGCATCGGCTGTAAATGCAAGTTACCGCTCCTCGAACTACCCCCTTCCCTCGGTGGGTGTCGTTGGGAAAGAGATACAAGTATACATTCCCAACGACACCCACCTGCGCGGGGGTAGAGAAAGTTCATGGCAAAATGAAGGCTCAAGACTTATGAAAGCAATTTCATATTTTCAGATAATCTCAGGCTTATTGCCTTTCCTGCATGGCTTACCCTCTTTCCAAATAGCTGTAAACAAAAAACAGCCGCCGAATCATTCGGGACTGTTATTTTTTGCGAGGATATGGGGTTGAAACATCAGTTAGTTCCAAAAGATAATCGATACTAGTATCAAAAAAGAGGGCAAGTCTTTTAAGAGTATCTAAGGGAATATTGATCTTGCCAAGTTCATAATCTGAATATGTCGTTTGTGCTACTTTGAGAATCTCCGCCATTCTTTTTTGTGATATATCTCTATCTTCACGAAAATCTCTCAGTCTTTGAAGCATTCCCTCACCCCATCTCATGTCAGTCTATATATCTATTAGACCATAACGGAAATACCAGTATTGATTTTTAACGGTATTTCCGTTAATATGTAATCAGAGGTGAGAAAAATGGAATTATACCGTGATATGCTATGCAGAATATTGGAATCTGAGGAATTTGAAATTCTGTTGCCTAAATGGAAAATGAACGTAGAAGAAATGATAGAAATGAAATGCTATCAGGCATTAAATGAAATCAAAAAAATTCTGGAAGATGAAACTATAGATGACAGAGATTGCTTTGAAAGCATCGAAAGTATCATCTCTGTTTTTGAAAAACTAGGCAGTGGCATAAATGAAAGACATGATTTTGGATAAAACATCAACGTTTGCCAGAATTTCGTTTTCCACAAGCCTCCCCCGCCCCCGCGCAGGTAATTCTCCGCAGAAATATTTAAAACACGAAGTGTTTTTCCTATTTCTGAGGAGATTTGCCGAGGGAAGGGGGCAGCTCGAGAACCCCTAAGCCTGTGAACTTAACCAAAGACAAAAAAGCATTCGTAAGGCTTTGCCTTACTCATTGATTTGCTCCGCAAATCTCTTTCATTCCCTGTATTGACTGCGCCTTGCAAGCAAAGCCAGTCAATACAGGAACTGAAATGCTTTTCTCCGCTTTTACAAAAAAATCCCCTCTGGGCATTTCCGCTCAGAGGGGTTTTCATTTTTCTATTATTTTTCCTACTATTATTTTCTTATTACAGGGATGCTTTCACTCTATCAAATTCATCCTGAATTTCTTTAGAAGGTTCTGCTGTTGCCAAGCTCACGATCACGATGGCTGCCAGTGCCAGCAGGAATGCAGGCAGCAGTTCATAAATATCCCAGATACCGCCCATGGGACGAACCAGATATTTCCATACGAATACCATCACGCCGCCAACGATCATACCTGCCAGTGCGCCCTGTTTATTAGAACGTTTCCAGAACAGGGATGTCAGCACAACGGGGCCAAAGGTAGCACCGAAGCCTGCCCACGCGAAGGATACGATACGGAATACGGAGCTGTTAGGGTCTCTGGCGATGAATGCGCCGATGACAGCGATACCCAGTACAGATGCTCTCGCCAGTACCATGGCTGTTTTTTCGGAAATATTCACACGGAAGAAGCCGCGCACCAGGTTCTGAGAGAAGCTGGAGGATGCTGCCAGCAGCTGAGAATCGGCTGTGGACATGGTGGATGCTAGGATACCTGCCAAAATCACGCCGCCCAAGATGGCTGCCAATGCACCATATTTGCTCAGGAAATCGGAAATGACTACGATAATCGTTTCGGAAGAAGAGCCTTCCAAGAAAGGCAGTACGCCTGCCGCTGTCATAGCATTGCCCACAACGCCGATGAAGATGGCAACGCCCATAGCGATGAATACCCAGATGGTTGCGATCCTTCTGGAAAGTTTCAGTTTTTCTTTATCTTCGATGGCCATAAAGCGCAGCAGGATATGGGGCATACCAAAGTAACCCAGCCCCCACGCCAATGTGGATACAATGGTCAGGAAACCATAAGGTGTTGTTGTGCCTTCGCCTACGGCATGGCTTGCTGTCAGGCTCAGATAATCCACCATGGAATTTGCGTTTGCCGCTACAGCGTCGATACCGCCGGCAACATGGATACCGAAGAAAACAACAACGACCAATGCGATACTCATAACAATACTCTGGATCAGGTCAGTTGTGCTGGCTGCCAGGAAACCGCCCGTTGCAGTATATGCTACGATAACGACAGCACTGATGATCATTGCGGGCAGATAATCGATGGCAAAAATGCTGCTGAACAGCTTGCCGCAGGCCGCAAAACCGGATGCTGCATAGGGAATGAAGAAAATGATGATGAACAATGCTGCGATCCCCATCAGCACGTTTTTATCATCTCTGTATCTCAGGGAGAAAAAGTCAGGCAGGGTGATAGCATCCACTTCATGGGTATACATACGGATACGTTTTGCTACCATGAGCCAGTTGATATATGTACCGATGCCCAGACCGATGGCTGTCCATACGGGCTCCGCGATGCCGGCAATGTATGCCAGACCGGGCAGACCCATCAAAAGCCAGCCGCTCATGTCGGAGGCTTCCGCAGACATGGCTGTCACAAAGGGACCCAGCTTTCTGCCGCCCAGATAGAAGTCACCAACATTTTCATTTTTCTTAGACCAATAAACGCCGATGCCGACCATACCGCCCAGATAAACGATAATGGTGAGCATAATCAAAACTTTTGCTGATACCATAATACCTTACCTCTCTTTAAAAACTAAATTCAGGGGAAACCTTTTGTTCCCTTCTTCTGCTGAACAGTTTAGCACAACTTTTACTAGAACGAAATACAGAACAAAGTCTGAATCAAATCCTGTACGATTAAAATAAAAAATAGCCAGAAATATTTGAATATCAATATTTTCTGACTATACGATTTTCAGAACTCAGATTTATTCAAAAAAAATTCTTTTTGTATTATTTTTCGTCCGAAGCCTTTTTTGTCCGAAAACTGCCCAAAAAAACGGGCATCATGCTCTTGGCATACTGACAAAGGGAATAATCCCCATTGCTGATGCACCAGTCATAGATCAACGCCCGCTCGCAAAGGGCATAGGCCTTTACAATTTCATTGACGGACATATCCTCCCGCAGCTCGCCCTTTTTCTGCCCCTCTGTTACAATCTGCCGCAGCAGCTTATAATAAACACGGTTGTGGTCGAGAAGGTGCTTTTCCCCTGCCGTCACCAGCTGAGAGGAATACATCCGTGCCACCAAATCCAGAGAAACGCTGTTATCGATCATCAAAAACAGCTCCTGATTCAGATACATCAGCTGGTCGAAGCTGTCCATATTCTCATCCAACGTAGGGATCAGCTCCTGATATTTGTCGTCGAACAGATCGGAAAGGGAGCTGAGCAAGGCATCCTTCCCGCTGAAATAATGATAAAAAGAGCCCTTGGAGGTGCCGGATTCTTCCACGATCTCTTCCACCGTGGTGTCATCGTAGCCGTTTTCATAAAACAGCTTCCACGCCGCCGAAACGATGCGGCTCTTGGTGTTTCGGGTATTTTTCTTCGCCAAGGCGCTCTCCTCCTCTTATACTTTTTTCCATTTCAGGTTTACCAGGTCATGCTCCCGAATGGTTCTGACCAGCCGTTCCCGGAAATCCGCCGCCAGAATATCTCTTTCATCCAGCATTTCCAGCCCCAGCTCCTTACAGCGTTCATAGGTACCAGTCTTTTCCTGTTTTTCCTTGCTGTATGTAACGATAACGCCCTTGGAAAACCAGCCGCCCAATCGTTTTTTTGCCACAAGCAATTCATTCAGCGCTGCCGTATCCGCATCCCGCAGCTTGCAGGAAATGAACACCGGCAGGGAATCATCCATCAGCATCACATCGATCTCGTTTCCGCCGATCTTCAAGCCATCATAGGCATCCCAGTCGATCATAGTGCCCAGCTTCACATCGTCAAACACGCCGCTGCCGGCTGCCGCCACGTAAACATACAGTTCCAGCCATACGCCGTAGCTGATGCCGTATTGCTTATCTTCCATAGAACAAAAATCGAACTGTATCCAATTTTCATTGGATTCCAGGTTTTGGATAAACCCATTTTCCTGAAATTCCGTCAAAACCCCATCATCGGGGGCAACGGGTCTGCCGTTCTTCATGTGGATATCCCTGGGGCTTTCCATATGCAGCTCGTGGGGCAATCCCCTTGCCGCCACCGTCTGCAGCCAGCTGCAGGTGGTTTTCCATTCTTTCAGGTGGCGGAACAGATATTTCGCCATTTTGTTGATGGGCTCATATTTTTCCGGCTGAGGGGCACGATGGGATTCCCCCATAAAGCAGGCCCCCTTGGCATCAATGAAATTTTCCAGAGTCAAAGTCACCGTATCGGCTACCTTTTCATCGGTTTCGATATCGGTGATACAACGTTTCACCAAGTCCGTATGCACCATGCGGGTGCCCGTTTCCATGCCTGCCTTATATCCGGCGATCATCATCAATTCACTGCCGCCGGTCAGCTCCAGCGTGCAGTTTTCCCCGCCATAGCGTTCTATCACCCGACAGGTGGCCATCCGCAGCTTTTCCACGGAGCTGATATCCACGGGATAATGCTCCACGATGATATGGGGCAGGCTTTTCTGAAAGCAGGTGATGAGGGAACGGAACACACTCATATCCTCCATCCCTCTGTCATAAAGATAGATCACCTTATCGGGCTGCAGCGTCAAGGGTGCCACGATATTTTTCAGAACATCCTTATCATAATATTCGATCAAAACCTTCATTGGGAGCGTTCCCCCTTTCGGCTCCATTTTCTTATTCTTCCACGATGGTCTCTTCTTCAAATTTTACTTCTTCCTTGGATTCTGCGTTTTTGTTTCTGCCTGTGAAAACAGAACCGAAGTTCAGCTTATTCACCACACCGGGCGCCATATCGATCAGCTTTGTCAGGGCATCCTGATTCTTCACGTTGATGAGCTGTGCGCCGTCGGGGCGGATCATCAGAATGGCAGAGGGGGTGATCTTTGCCCCCATGCCGCCGGCAGCGTTTACGCTTTCCTTGGCACCAACCCCTGCGCCCACTGCCACTTCGATCAGGGGCAGCAAGGTCAGATCGCCGATGACGATGGCTTCCCCGACTACTGTTTTTGTGGAAACCAGATCATCTACTTTATTAAATAATACATCTACCGCTTCATTGAAATCCTTACTCATATGGTCTCACCGCATCCTTTCATCTTTTCCGTCTGATTCTCAGTCTTTTTTTCGCAGGAATTTGATCGTTTTCCAGATAGCTTTTCGTACGGGCTTCGCCAAACCAAAAGCCAGTACTGCCCAGAGCAGTCTGCCCAGTACGATCTTTCCTTTGACCCGGACTTCCATATCCTCCGCCGTGGCTTTGGTGAAGTCCCCTTTGATCTGTATGTCATTGCCGAATTTCGCTGTCAGCACCCCCGCCAGTGCCAGCACATAGCCTGTGGTGGTGGGGTCGCCGGTGCCGATGGTGCCTTTGATGAACAAATTGCCGGGCAGAATGCCCTTCATCAGCCGCTTCAGCAGTTTTTTCAATGCTTTGAAAATTTCTTTTTTCTCCTCGATGCTCCAAAACTCCTTCACGATAGGGGGGATTTTTCCTTTCTTTTCCCCTTCCGTTTCTTCTCCCGTGAAGAAGGCATCGTCCTCCTTCCATTCCAGTTGGATATCCATATCCTCTGTAGGAGGTTTTTCTTCCACCTCGGAAAGCTTTACCCGTCGGATGGTTTTGGGCTGTTTCTGGGCCATTCGCTGCTGCTTCACCTTGGGCTGTTCCGTAGGCTTTTCCTCTTTTTTCTCAGCCATTTTCTCAGCAACAGGTGGTTCTTCTTTTTTTTCAGCTCTGGGCGGCTCCTCTTTTTTCTCCTCCGCAGGCTTTTCTGCCTGTTTCGTGTTTTTTTCCGCCGCCTGCAAATCGGGTTGTAGTTTCTCTTTTTTCGGTGCTTTTTTCTTTTTCGGCTTCTTTTCTTTTTTCTCCTTGGGTTCCCCGCCTACGAGGGTGAACCACAACACTTTTACCTTCAATTTCAGCGATTCCGCCGGGGTATAGCCGCCGTCGATCTTGACTGCCCCGAATAACCAGGACACGCCAAAAGAACCGCCCAGCTCTGCCTTCTTTTCCCCCGCCAGCTGATAACGGATGGGTGAAAGCAGCACCACCAGCACCAGCAGCAGGAGAAGCAGCAGCAGTGCCAGCAGCACGATGCCGATCCCTTTTAAAATTCCCAGCAAAATCAGTAAAACCTTCATAACAACATTCCTTTATTTCTGCGCCTTTCTCCGCAGCAGCCCCGCTCCCAGCCAGAGGATGAAGCTGGCCGCAAGGAACAAGCCCGCAATGGTATAGGCCGTATCCTGAAAAAAGCCTTCCGGCACGATATTGATGAGCAGATCCGTTTCCGGGTCCAAGTACCAATCCATATTATCAAAAAAGAGCAGATGAAAATAGGTAAAATATTCTGTAAAATCCGTAGAAGCCAAGGCTGCCAGCCCTGCCATGCCGCCGATGAAAAGCCCGATGCCCCATTGCAGCATCCGCAGCAGCACCAAGCCCTGTTTTTTCACCAGAAGAGCCGCTGCCCCCAATACCATGAACACCGCCGCCCCACGGCGCAGCCCGACAGCGCCCAGGAACAGCCCCTGCACATCTGCCATGTGGCGTTTTTCCTTCGCGTTGAAGAATTCCCGCTGTTTCCCGTCTACGATGGTGTTTACCACCAGATCATCCCTGTCGCCCCGAAGATAAGCCATCATTTCATCGGTGACGAAAAGCAGGTCGTCCATTTCCATGGAAACTTCCTCCAGCACATGATATTTCGTATATTCCTTTTCAAAATAGCCCTCGTTCCAATAGACTGCAGCCTCTACCGATGTGATGAGCACCACAGCCATCAGACAGAAAGCGACCATCAGCCCCGTGGCATGATACAAAGCCTTCATTTTTTCACCTGATCAGAACAATTCCTTCGGATTTCCGGGGTTGCGTCCGTTTTTCCGAGCTTCTTCCGCCATGAAAACCAAGAGATCCACCGCTTCCTGCCTGCCCATGGCGATGCCTGCGATCTTTGCAGGACGGTTTTTGTTCCGCTCATGGAACAGTTCATGGGAAGATAAGATCTCCAGACGGTTTTTGTCCTCGAAATAGACGATGCAGTGCAAATGCAGCACAGGGATGCCGCGACGCAGGCTGTATACGATCGTTTCCAGATCCGTCACATTGCCGCCAACGAATAAATCATCGATAAGTTCCATATTGCTGCAGCCCCTTTCCTCCAGTTTCCGAAAAATACCTATAGTTATTAAAAAGTATACCATAAATTCCAAAAGGAAGATATAGAAAATGCAAAATCCTTTCTCCATACTATGGCAAAGGGCTGTCCGAAAGACAGCCCTTCTCCTTATAATTTCGCCAATGCAGTTTCCAGCTCGTTCAGCCGCTCCATGGGATACATCCGCAGCAGTTCCTTATATTGGGTGGTGCTGAGGCCCGGCGTTTCCGTATAAATGGCGATCTTTTCCGCCACATCCGCCTGGGCAAATTTCAGCTTCAGCTTGATAAAATCATCCTTTTGCATTTGTTTTCTCTCCTTTGTCCGTTTTTTTCTTTTTGAAGATCTCGCTTAAGCCCATCAAAAACAAAAAGCCGCCGAATATTTTCTTTAAAATTTCCGATTCCAGAGACACCGCCAGAAAGGCCCCTGCCGCCGCCCCCGCCAAGCCCATGAGGGCAAGGGGCTTTGCCGTTCCCCAGGAAAGGTTTCCTTTTTTCTGGTGGGTGATGAGGGCCGTGATGGCTGTGGGGATGAAATAGATCAGGTTCACCCCTTGGGCCTGATGCTGGTCGATGCCCGTCAAAAACAACAGGGCAGGAATGAGAATCGTGCCGCCGCCGATGCCCATACCGCTGATGATGCCGGAGAAAAAACCAATGGCCGCCACGCCCCACATCATAAGATCATCCTCACGGCTGCCGCCAGCATGAATCCCCCGAAAATGCGGTGCAGCCAGATACCGCTGACCTTACTGAGGAGCTTCGCCCCCACAACGCCCCCTGTCAAGCCCCCTGCCGAAGCCCAAAGGGCGATCTGCCAGACCTGCCCCAAGCCCGTTTTCCAAAGGTAAATGGCAAGGGACAGGATGGACAGGGGCAAAATGATGGCGATGGCAGTGGCATGGGCTTTATGCTCCTCCACCTGCAAAAACCGCTCCATGGCAGGCACGACGATGGTGCCGCCGCCGCTGCCGAAGAGCCCATTGGCAAAGCCTGTCACTATGCCGATGAGCCATTTTTTCCATTTCTGCGTCAAATCTGCCGCCCCCTTTCGCCCTTAGTATGGAAAACGCACCCTTTTTTATGTACTGCAAAAGAGAAAAGCGTGGGGGAACCCACGCTTTTCTCTTTACCTTGCCGTTTTGTTTGTATTAACGTTCGTATTTGTGTTTGTTGTGGTTCTGTTGGTGCCTGTCAGGTCATCCCATGTGTTCCGCAAGTCCTGCCCCAGGGTGTTGCCGCCATTCACGCCATCGTTTCTTGTGCCATAGGTGTTGTAGTAGGCGCCGTTGTAGCCTGTGCCATTATAGGCTGTGCCGCTGTTGATGCCATAGCCATCCCAGTAGCCTGTGCCGCCGCTGGAATATGTCCCTGTGTTATAACCATTATAGCTTCCATTGCTGCCGTTTCTGGTACCGCCCAGGTTGGCACCGGCATTGCCGCAGCCGCCGAAGAGCATCATGGATACTGCCAGCACCGTAAAAAGTCCTGCTTTCTTGCCAAACATAAAATCCCTCCCAGATTTCATTTTTTATTTTTGCAATGCTTTTTGATTGCTCTGTTATTGTTTGCTGTTTGGAGAGAAAAAACCGTTACTTTCTCTGGCATGGGCAACAGATTTTGACAAAGGCAAAAAGAGAATAAGCGGTACAAACCTTGTGAAAGAATAAAAATATTGTTATAATAAAAGTTCGGATAAGTAGTATAAAACGATGCAAAGTACAGTTTACAAGGGACTACACAGGGTAACGGTCTGACGGGAGGATTACCGCCCGTCAGATTTTCCATGTAATGTTCAAGCTGTCGCTTGTGGC
>SFGI01000068.1 GCA_004557645.1 [Eubacterium] saphenum
GCTTTTCTTCTGCCCATCTTCTGCTCCCTCCTAATATTATTTCCTTGTCTGTCTTATTGGGAGCATACCAAAATGTCCCGAAGTCCGGGGAGCGTGCCAACGCTGGAACACGCCGCAGGAATGGGGCAGGAAGCCTTTTCGGGGAGAACGGCAAAGGAAAAATGGAGGGAACACATGAGAGAGAACCCATATAAACGACTGCCGCCCATAGAGCGCAAGCAGGACGGTTCCCTTTACCGCATGGCACCAGCACAGAGGAAACAGGCAAACGCCCTGATCCGCCGGGAGTGCTGCTGTTATGAGGACGGGAACTGTATGCTCCTTGACAATGGGGACACCCACACCTGCCCCCAGACCATTTCTTTCTCGGTCTGCTGTAAGTGGTTCCGCTGGTCGGTCTTGCCGCAAATCGGGACGCTGGAAGCGGAGATTTTCCGGGATAAGGAGCTAAAACGCTGTGTGGTCTGCGGCAGAGTGTTCGTCCCAAAGTCCAACCGAGCGAAATACTGTCCCGACTGCGCCGCCAGAGTTCACAGGCGGCAGAAAACAGAAAGTGAACGGAAAAGGAGGTCTACTGTGGACAGTTAGGGGCTGAAAAGTCCTTGATTTACAAGGCTTTGCAAGCACAGAACAGGGGCAGGCAATAGAAACTACCGTCTGCCCCAGAAAACGGGCTTCTAACCGTCCACAAAACACGATATGACAAAAGCCATTTATATCCATCAGCCGGAAAAGGCGGTCAGCTTTACCCGGCTTCCCAATTTCCTTTTTGAAGCCCCCACATTCACGCCACTGTCCAACGAAGCAAAGGTATTGTATGCCTTTATCCTGCGCCGGACAGACCTGTCTCGGAAAAACGGCTGGGCAGATGAATACGGGCGGATTTACCTCTACTATCCCATCAATGAGGTAGTGGAGCTGCTCCGCTGTGGGCGGCAGAAAGCGGTCAATACCCTGCGGGAGCTGCAATATGCCGGACTGGTAGAAATCCAGAAACAGGGCTGTGGAAAACCCAACCGCATTTACCCAAAATCCTACGAAGCTGTTCCAAACACCGACTTCAAGAAATCCGGTTATGGAACGCCGGAGGACTGAAAACCGTACTCATAGAGTACGATAATCAATCCTCTTGAAGTACGAAAAACGGACGGTATATAGAAATACAAAGATAAAAATATTGATTTATATTCTATCCATTCCCTTCCTATCCGAGATATTTTCTGCGGGATTTTCCTGTGAAAAAGTCCCGGAAAGGAACGGAACGGGGAAAGGAGTTTCATGGCACAACACGCAATTTTGCGATTTGAAAAACACAAGGGCAATCCGGCAAGACCGCTGGAAGCCCATCACGAACGGCAAAAGGAACAGTACGCCAGCAATCCCGACATTGACACCAGCCGGAGCAAGTACAATTTCCACATCGTCAAGCCGGAGGGCAGGTACTACCACTTCATTCAAAACCGCATTGAACAGGCAGGCTGCCGCACCCGCAGGGACAGCACCCGGTTTGTGGATACGCTGATTACCGCCAGCCCGGAATTTTTTAAAAAGAAGTCCCCAAAGGAGATACAGGAATTTTTCCAGAGGGCGGCTGATTTCTTAATCGGGCGGGTAGGGAAAGAAAATATCGTGTCGGCGGTGGTACACATGGACGAGAAAACGCCCCACCTGCATTTGGTCTTTGTCCCGCTGACAGAGGACAACCGCCTGTGTGCAAAGGAGATTATAGGGAATAGAGCCAACCTCACAAAATGGCAGGACGATTTTCACGCCTATATGGTAGAGAAATATCCCGACTTGGAGCGTGGGGAAAGTGCCAGCAAGACAGGCAGGAAGCATATCCCAACCCGTCTGTTCAAGCAGGCGGTCAATCTCTCTAAACAGGCAAGGGCTATTGAAGCCACGCTGGACGGTATTACCCCGTTCAACGCCGGAAAAAAGAAAGAGGAAGCCCTCTCCCTGCTGAAAAAGTGGTTTCCGCAGATGGAGAACTTCTCCGGTCAGCTCAAAAAATACAAGGTCACGATAAACGACCTTTTGGCAGAGAATGAACAGTTGGAAGCCAGAGCCAAAGCCAGCGAAAAAGGCAAGATGAAAGATACGATGGAACGGGCAAAGCTGGAAAGCGAGCTGCACGACATTCAGCGGCTGGTTGACCGTATCCCACCGGAGGTACTGGCAGAACTGAAACACCAACAGCGGCACACAAGGGAACGGTGATTGATGGCAGAAAACATTTCACGCCGCACAGCGGTATTGTACCTTGACAACTGAATACAGAGAAAGGCGATATATGGCAAAAAAGCAACCGGATACAAATATCCCCCAGCATGAAATAGAAGCCCTTGCCCGGTGCTTACTTCCCGAAATCCAAAAATTCTTTGAAAGCCCGGAGGGGCAGAAAGAATTTGAAGAATGGAAAGCGCAGAGGGCAAAGGAAACAGAAAAGGAAAGGAGCGTATGACAAAAGCGGCGGTATCACTCGCGATACCGCCGCTTTTGCTTTAGCACTCAAGATATACTAAAAATCCGAAGCCGTCCCCGATTGGAACCGGGTTCGGATTATCATTATCTGGTGCTGGTGGCCGGACTTGAACCGGCACGGGATTGCTCCCGAAGGATTTTAAGTCCTTTGCGTCTGCCTATTCCGCCACACCAGCCTATATAGAATGGATGGAGAAGGATTCGAACCTTCGAAGGCGTTGCCAACAGATTTACAGTCTGCCCCCTTTGGCCACTCGGGAATCCATCCATAGACAGGCTCCAACGAAGCCTGACAATTTTTATTTATATCATAATCTTACAGAAAATGCAAGAAGTTTTTCTCGGATACCGGCTTATACTTCAAGATGATGCCTGAGGTTTTGGGAAGGGTAACCACCACTCTTCCTGCAATCACATGGTACTCCTCTATATGATCATCAAAGCCTTTTTCTGTAGTCAGCATCAGTCTTTCCATTACTGCCTCCATGGGTACGCCCAGATGCCACACCGTAATTTCCCTGGTAATCTCTTCCTCTCCATTATTTAGAATAATCAGACTGCACTCATCCTTTTTCATTCTTCCATAACCAATGATGTTATGCTCGGACAGCACAAATTTAAGCGAGCCTGTGATCAGCTCCGAATTGGTCTTATGTATCCGAATCAGCGATTTATGATAATCAATCAGCTCCTTATCCTCTCTTCCCCAGGGATAAGTTCTCCGGTTGTCCGGGTCTGTAAACCCACATAATCCGGCTTCATCTCCGTAATATATAGTAGGTGCACCTACCCAG
>SFGI01000038.1 GCA_004557645.1 [Eubacterium] saphenum
AAAAGCTTATGCTTCCTGTACAAAGGAAACCAGCAGGTCGCCCTGGTTTACTTTTTCTCCTTCTTTTGCGTAGATCTTGTCGATCACGCCATCCTGGTTTGCAACGATAGAAGTTTCCATCTTCATTGCTTCTACTGTCAGCAGAGGCTGGTTCTTCTTCACTTCTTCGCCCTCTTTTACCAGTACTTTGGAAATGGTACCGGGGATAGAAGAGCCAAGGTGGAAAGGATTATTCTTATCTGCTTTCAGCTTACCATCGCTCTTAACTTCCAGATGCTTATCCAGAACTTTGATCTCACGCATTACGCCGTTGATTTCAAAGGTCAGGGAACGGAAGCCTTCTGCGTTAGGTTCGGACATATCAATATATTTGATCAGGATATTTTTACCTTCGCCGATTTCAATGGAGGTTTCTTCGCCCTTTGCCAGACCGAAGAAGTAAACATCACTGGTCAGCTTGGATACGTCTGTGTAGTATTCCCAGTGTTTGCAGTAATCATCGTATACCTTGGGATACAGGGCATAGGAGATGACATTTCTGGGGTTGATGGATTTCATGGAATGTGCTTCCAGTAAGTATTTTTCGATGCCTTCCAAATCAACAGGTTCCATCAATGCACCGGCCCTGCCTTCGATGGGTTTCTGACCTTTCAGCACGATCTTCTGCAGTTCTTCAGGGAAACCGCCTTCAGGCTGACCGATATTTCCCAGGAAATAGTCTACTACGGAATCGGGATAGGACAATTCTGCGCCTTCTGTCAGGATATTGTCTTTATTCAGACCATTTTTGGACATAAAGATCGCCATATCACCTACCACTTTGGAGGAAGGTGTTACTTTTACGATATTGCCCAGCAGGTCGTTTGCCTCTTTGTACAGGTGTTTGATCTCTTCAAAGTTATCGGCAGAGCCCATAGCTTTAACCTGTGCCAGCAGGTTGGAATACTGACCGCCAGGGATCTCATATTTGTAGATTTCTGTATTGGGTGTCTTCATTTCACTTTCGAAGCCTGTGAAGATCTGACGTACACCCTGATAGTAATGGCTCAGTTCTGTCAGCTGATCAGGATCCAGACCTGTATCTCTTTCTGTGCCCTTCAGTGCTTCTACAACCGCATTCATGGAAGGCTGAGAAGTCAGAGAGGACATGGACTGGATCGCCAGGTCGGCAATATCCACGCCTGCTTCTGCGGCCATCAGCACTGTGCTGACACCATTGCCTGTTGTATCATGGGTATGCAGATGCAGAGGGATATGCAGTTCTTCCTTCAGTGTGCTGAACAGTTTCTTAGCTGCATAGGGTTTCAGCAGACCAGCCATGTCTTTGATCGCAAAAGTATGGCAGCCCAAAGCTTCCAGTTCTTTCGCTTTGCGTACATAGTAGTCCAATGTATATTTTGTTTCGTTGGGGTCCAGGATATCACCTGTGTAGCAGATAGCACCTTCAACGATCTTGCCTGTTTTCAGAGCTTCTTCAATGGGCATCTTCATATTTTCCAGCCAGTTCAGACTATCGAAGATACGGAATACGTCAACGCCCCGTTCTGCGGATACTTTGATAAATTCACGTACCACATTATCGGGATAGTTTGCGTACCCAACGGCGTTGGAAGCACGCAGCAGCATCTGGATCAGTGTATTGGGCATTGCTTCCCGCAGCTGCTGCAGACGGATCCAGGGAGATTCTTTCAGGAAACGATAAGCAACGTCGAAGGTTGCACCGCCCCATGCCTCTACGGAGAAAGCATTCGCCATGGCCATATTGGTCGCGGGAGCCGCAGCGATCAGGTCGTTGGTACGCAGGCGAGTTGCCATCAGGGACTGGTGGGCATCACGCATGGTCGTATCTGTTACAAAAAGGCGTTTTTCCTTCAGCAGGGACTGGGTAAAGTCCTTCGCACCCATTTTCAGGAAGGCATCCCTTGCACCCTGTACAGGAATGGTAGAACCATCTTCTGCCTTACCGAAGGAAGGCACAATGATGGGATCGAATTCGGGTTTTTTGCCCTTGGATTCGTTTACGATCTGATTGCCGATAAATTCAGCGATCTTGCTTGCTCTATCTTTGCCCAGAACGATATGGAACAGTTCGGGTGTTTTTTCAATGAATGTTGTCGTGCATTTACCAGCATTCCAAGTATCGCTCTGCAGTACGTTAACGAGGAAAGGAATGTTGGTCTTTACGCCACGGATACGAGTTTCTTTAATCGCACGAACAGCTTTTCTTGTAACCCCTGCGAAGGTTCTGTCGTGGGCGATGATCTTAACCAACAGGCTATCGTAATAAGGGGTTACTTCTGCGCCTGTGTGGGCTGTGCCGCCGTCCAGACGGATACCGTTGCCGGCAGGAGAACGATATACGCTGATTTTGCCTGTGTCGGGCATGAAGTTGTTTGCAGGGTCTTCTGTTGTGATACGCAGCTGAATGGAATAGCCATTGCACTTTACATCATCCTGAGAAGCAATGCCGATTTCAGGTGCGCTCAGAGGGTAGCCTTCTTCGATCAGGATCTGTGCCTGAACGATATCAACGCCTGTTACTTCTTCTGTTACAGTATGCTCAACCTGGATACGAGGGTTCATTTCGATGAAGTAGTAGTTTTCATCGGCATCCACCAGGAATTCCAGTGTACCGGCATTTTTGTAGCCTACATATTTGGACAGGCGGACAGCGTCTGCCAAAATCTTTTCCCGAACAGGCTGGCTTACTGTGAAAGCAGGGGCAAATTCCACTACTTTCTGATGACGGCGCTGTACGGAACAGTCACGGTCGAACAGGTGGACCACATTGCCATATTTATCGCCCAAAACCTGTACTTCGATATGTTTGGGGTCACGCAGATATTTTTCTACGAAGATCTTATCATCACCAAAGGCTTTTTTGGCTTCGTTTCTTGCTTCTTCAAATTCCTTAGGCATTTCATCTGCGGAATTTACGATACGCATACCACGACCGCCGCCGCCGTTGGAAGCTTTCAGCATAACAGGATAGCCTACCGCCTGAGCAACTTCCATGACTTCATCCAGGCTTCTGACTGCATGGTCAACACCGGGGATGATGGGCACATTACATTCGATGGCCATTTTCTTGGAAGAAATTTTATCGCCCATTTTGTACATAACATCTACATTGGGACCGATGAAAGCGATTCCCGCTTTTTCGCAGGCTTCTACGAAATCGGGATTTTCGGACAGGAAGCCATAACCGGGGTGGATGGCATCTGCGCCCTTCGCCTTAGCGATCTTGATGATATTATCGATATCCAGATATGCATCCAGAGGACCCTTTTCAGGGTTCAGCATATAAGCTTCATCAGTTTTTGTGCGGAACAGTGCGTATTTATCTTCCTTGGAGAAAATACCTACTGTCTGAATGCCCAATTCATTCAGGGCACGATACACACGAATGGCGATCTCGCCACGGTTTGCAACGAGTACTTTTTTGAATTTTTTAATTTGTACCTCCTGCATGGGAATTACCTCCTTTTCGCTATTTGTACATAACGCTTTATTTTCAAATACCATTTTGGCTAAGTTTACCAAAGCATAGTTTTCTCTCTATTATAATACAGGAATCCCTATTCGTAAACTAAAAAATCACATTGTTCCTCATAAGAAACACTTATGTCTATACGACATGGACAAAACAAGGATTTTTCAGTCAGTTTCCTTTTTTTCCAAAGACATCCTTTAGAAGTTGTGACAAAAATTTTGCCTCGACCACCTGGATATTCTCCAGATTGATCTCACGCATTCCCCCAGCGGGAATGAATACTTTTTCAAAGCCCATGCGATCCAGTTCCTTCACACGGCTTTCCATGGAAGGCACCCGTTTCAATTCTCCCGTCAGGCCAACATCGGCGATAAACGCCCAGCCGGCAGGGATAGGTTTATCATATACAGAAGAGGCGATGCTCATGAGAACAGCCAGATTCGCCGCCTGTTCCTTCAGCTTCAGACCGCCTGTAGTCTTGACTACTACATTTTTATCATAAAGCTTGATGCCGCCCCGCTGTTCCAGAATGGATATCAGTGTATTCATGGTATCCTTTTTCATAGTCTCGCTGATGCGGGAAGGATATGGCGTGAAGGACGGGGAAACCAGACTTTCGATCTCCGCAATGACAGGGCGGGAACCTTCCCGCAGCACGGCAATGGCACTGCCGGAAACAGCATCACCCTTTTCCCGTTTTGTTACAAAATATGCAGACGGATTTTCAATAGAAGCCAATCCTGTTTCTGTCATAGTAAAAAAGCCCATTTCCCCAGTGCTGCCAAAGCGATTCTTTGTTGCCACCAGGCAGCGCAGCTCATCGGCCCCTTCCCCTTCCAGAACCAGCACCGCATCCACCAGATGCTCCAAGGCACGAAGCCCAGCGATCTCGTCACTTTTATTCATCTGCCCGATCATCAGAACTGCTCTGGGGCGTTTCTTATTCTTTGCCTGTGCCACCAATGCGGACGCACATTCCATGGTCTGGGTAGGATTGCCTGCACGGGAAGGCAAAAATTCTGCCAGAGAGAAGGTCTGGATACTGTCCAATATCATAAAATCGGGGTCTGTTTCCGTGATGGCTTCCAAAACCCGATCCATGGAAGTATCTGCTAAGATCCAAATATTTTCTTCAATTTTTTCCAGAATACGGTCTGCACGGCTTTTGATCTGGCTGTCGCTTTCCTCACCGGAAGCATACAGCACCCGATAGCCCTGCTTTGCCAGAGCGGAAGCCGCCATCAGAGACAACGTTGATTTGCCGCCGCCGGGGGGCGATGTGATGATGGTAACAGAATCGCGAACGATACCGCCGCCCATGACACGGTCGAATTCCGTGATGCCTGTCAAAAGACGCTGGTCATTCCCTGCTTCTACTTCATATAAACGGGAAATAGGATGTTTCACAGCGGTTTTTGCCGCTTTTGCGCCGCTTTTTGTTTCTTCCGTCTCTTCCAGCGTATTCCATTCACCACAATCCGGACATTTCCCTGCCCATTTGGGGCTTTTATATCCACAATTGGCACATTTATAGACTGTTTTGACTTTCATTCTCCATCAGTCCTCCATTTGACAATTCTTCTGCAATACTATGAAAGCGAATTCCTGATGACATTCGTAAGGCTTTGCCTTACTCATATCATCAGGTTGTCAAATGTCTAAGCGCCCGTGTAAGCAAGCTTTCACGTTCGCTTAGACACTTGACAACGCTTTCATAGCAAAAAGTGGGCTGTAATCAAGATTACAGTCCACTTTGGTGTACATTAGCCGATTTTTTCGATTGCAACGGAAGGAGCATTTTTCTGCAGCTCTACGCTAAAGGTTACCTTGCCTGCCAGGTTTGTTTTCATTTTCCCAACGTTTACATCGTCGATCAAAATTTTATATTCTGTTTCAGGCTCCAGCTCCATTGTGATCTGAACATCTTCTTCCCCTTCTACTGTGAAGTGTGCACCTTTTTCATCCATTCCGAAATTATGTACGGTTGCGCCGGGAACTGCTTCCAGAAGCATCTTGCCATTCTTTTCCAGCTTTGTGATCTCTTTGAAGGTTTTTACTTTATACAAATCACCGTTGACTTCGAAATCCAGGACTTTTTTCTTTTCATCCATCAAATGATTGCCGAAGCTGATTGTGCCGTTGTCTTCCTGTCTGATCAATTCTTCGATTACTGCCATTTCAGTACCTCCAGTCATTTCTCTATCGTGTTTCGCCTGCGGCAGCTTTTCAGGATGCAGCCGCAGACTGGTTTGAACTTTATTGTTTATACAGCCAAATACGGCAGGCTATATATTTAAATATTATATCACAAAATGTACTTTAGGTATAGTCAATTTTTTCAAATCTTTTGAATAAAATTCAGGTTCATTTCACAACACGAAAACTGAAGCCATTGGTCTTTAATCCAATGGATACCTTATCCCCTGCCTTAAAATTCCCCTGCAGGAATTCTTCCGCAAAGGCATCCTCGATCTTGGACTGGATGGCACGGCGGAGAGGTCTTGCACCGTAGGCCTTATCGTAGCCCTCTTCGGCGATCTTTTCGATGGCTTTTTCTGTAAAGGAAACGGTGATGCCCATATTTTCTTTCACCCGCTTTGCCAAAACATCTGTCATCAGTTTTACGATCTTCACGATATCTTCTTTTTCCAGAGGATGGAACACGATGATATCGTCGATACGATTCAAAAATTCGGGTTTGAAGATATTTTTAATTTCATCCATGACACCCTTTTTCATGATCTCATAGCTCTGTTCCGCCGTTTCCACGCTGGTAAAGCCAAGGCGTTTGGGTGCTGCAATGCTGCGGGCACCGGCGTTGGAGGTCATGATGATGACGGTATTTTTGAAGTCCACCTTTCTGCCCTGACCATCGGTAATATGCCCATCGTCCAATACCTGCAGGAGGACATTGAACACTTCGGGAGAAGCCTTTTCGATCTCATCAAAAAGAACAACAGAATAAGGGTTCCGGCGGACTTTTTCGCTGAGCTGACCGCCCTCTTCATAGCCCACATAGCCCGGAGGAGAACCGACCATACGGGATACGCTGTGCTTTTCCATATATTCAGACATATCGATCCGCACCATGGCATTTTCATCCCCAAAAAGGGCTTCTGCCAGTGCTTTGGAAAGCTCTGTCTTACCGACGCCCGTAGGACCAAGGAACAGGAAAGAGCCAATGGGTCTGTTAGGGTCTTTCAAGCCCACACGACCACGGCGCACTGCCTTGGAAACAGCTTTGACTGCCTCCTCCTGACCGATGACTCTCTGGTGCAAAGTCTCTTCTAGGCGCAGCAGACGCTGGCTTTCTTCTTCCTTCATACTCTGCACGGGGATACCCGTCCAGCGGGATACCACTTCTGCCACATCGTCCTTTGTAACGACGGCTTCTCCGCTGTCGTTGGAAACTTCCCATGCCTTTTTCGCTTCCCGCAGGCTGACCCGCAGGGAATCCTGGGCTTTTTTCACTGCTGCCGCTTTTTCAAATTCCTCTGTTTTGATGGCAGATTCCTTTTCTTTTTCCATTTCTGCGATACGCTGTTCCAGTTCCTTCACAGCTGTGGGGGCAGTGTAGGCATGCAGGCGCAGACGGGATGCGGCTTCATCGATCAGGTCAATGGCTTTATCCGGCAGGAAACGATCGGAAACATAACGAGCAGAAAGCTTTACTGCGGCCTCCAATGCTTCCTTGGAGATCGTTACTTTATGGTGCATTTCATATTTATCCTTCAATGCAGTCAGCATCTGGATAGCAACTGCTTCTGTAGGTTCTTCCACACGCACAGGCTGGAAACGACGTTCGAAGGCCGCATCCTTTTCAATATGCTTGCGGTATTCTTCCAAAGTAGTGGCGCCGATGAGCTGGATCTCGCCTCTTGCCATGGCAGGTTTCAGGATATTGGAGGCATCGATGGCCCCTTCTGCGGCACCTGCGCCGATGATAGTGTGAATTTCATCCACAAACAGGATGATATCGCCATCAGCACGGACTTCCTCCAGTGCTTTCTTCATACGTTCCTCAAATTCCCCCCGATATTTTGAGCCTGCCACCATAGCGGAAAGGTCCAGGGAAATGATCTTTTTATTTTTCAGAGTATCGGGGATGTTGCCTTCGGCGATTTTCTGGGCCAGCCCTTCCACAATGGCAGTCTTGCCCACACCGGGGTCCCCTGTCAGGCAGGGATTGTTTTTCGTTCTGCGGCTCAGGATCTGGACGATGCGTTCGATCTCGTTATCTCTGCCGACAATAGGGTCAAATTTGCCTTTTTTTGCCAGTGCAGTCAAGTTTCTGCTGAATTTATCCAGTGTTTCCGTTGCAGATTTTTCTTCTTTTTCAGCGTTGCCGTTCATTCCCATGGTGCCAACAGGCTGTGCTTCGCTTTCCCCCAGCATCACCATGATACCCTCATACAAACGCTGGATATTTACCCCCAGACCTGTCACGATCTTCACGGCAATGGTATCCGTTTCCCGCAGCAGAGCAATCAGGATATGCTCTGTGCCCACATAATTGGTACCCATACGCAGGGCCTCCTGCACGCTCAGGTCTACCACCCGTTTTGCACGAGGGGTAAAATCCGTGGGGATAGAGAAATTGGTCTTTCCTTTATTCATTTCGGAAATCCGTTCCATCACCTGATGATATGTCACATTTTGGCCTTCCAGTGCCTTTGCGGCAACGCTTTCCTGGACCAGCGTCAGCCCCAGCAGGATATGCTCTGTGCCCACATATTCGTTGCCCAGTTTCGCCGCGGCTTCTTTGGCTCTGACCAAAACATCATTTGCTTTTTTTGTAAATTTGCCTTGCATTTCTTTCACCTTCCTCAGTCGGTTTGTTAGCCAATCAAAGTTGTGATTGCTAATTTATAAGAGAAAATAAAAGAACGAAACCGTTCTCTTATTTTTGTAATTTCTATACAATTTCATATTATATCCCATCGTGCCGGAAAATGCAAAGGATACTTGCTGTCGATTTCTTACAATTCCTTTCATTCTTCCAAAAAGAGGGAGAAAGGCTCCTTTTCGGGTTTTGCAACGAAGGTAAAGGGTTCTTTCGTTTTGGGATGCAGTCCTTCTAATTTGTAAGACCAAAGGGCGATGTCCGTTTTTCCCCTCTTAGGGAAATCCTTATGATATTTCCTGTCTCCCCAGATGGGAAAGCCAGCGTGGGAGGTCTGCACACGGATCTGATGGTGTCTGCCTGTTTCCAGCTTGATCTCCGCCAGCGTCAGCCAGCCCATATCCGTTTCCTTCTCCGCAATTCTCGTATAGTGCAGAATTGCTTTTTTCGCTCCTTTTCTATCCTTTGAAACAACTTCGGAAAGGTTCGTGCGGGCATTTTTCAGGAGATAATCTTCTAACGTTCCCTGTTCTGCAGGTAATTTCCCACAGAGAACCGTCAAATAGCGTTTGTTTAATCTGTTTTCCTGTAAATCCTTGGCAAGGATCGCTTCGGCTGCCTTTGTTTTTGCGAAAAGCATCACACCTCCCACAGGTCTGTCCAGACGATGGAGCAAGCCAAGGGGCTGTTTCGTATAGGCTTCCAGTTCGGAAAGTAGATCTGGATCACCGGTCTTATCCGCCTGAGAAGGCATCCCCTGGGGTTTCACTGCCGCCAGTATATACGCATCTTCAAAAAGGATGTTCATTTTATTCCACTTCCTTCAATACTGCTGCACTCTTAGGAGGCAGCGTCAGTTCCGCCAAGCCATTTTTTACAGGGCACTGGAACCCAAAAACCGTAAAGCCATCCCGATTGGTCATCAAACAGTTTTCCAGAGAACCATCGGCTTTCATGCCGATCTGCCAAACGGGAACAGAAATTTGCTTGCTTTCTTCGGTATTATTCAGAGCAACAAGGAATTTCTCTTCTCTGTCAAAGCGGCCATAGGCGATCACGCCATAATCCCCATAGAGATGCTTCAAGGAGCCATGGCGCAGGACAGGATTTTCCTTTCTCAAATAAATGGCTTCTTTATGAAATGCGATCATCTCTTTATCTTCCCTGCCCCAGGGATAGGTACGGCGGTTATCGGGGTCTGTCCAGCCCACAAGACCTGCTTCGTCCCCATAATATACCGTAGGTGCCCCATTCCATGTCATTTGCAGAAGAACGGCTTCCCGCATCACTGCAGGATCGATGCCATCAGATGCATCTCCAGAGTTTTCTGTCTGCAATCTGCCGATACGGCGGTTCGTCCTTGTCAGGAAACGGGAATGGTCATGATTGGAAAGCTCATTCATCGACGTTGCAATGGCTTGAGAAGGCAGCTTGCCCATTTGATAGATCATCGTACACCAGAACACATCCGCATTGTTATACATATCATCTCGTTTTTCTGTGCTGTGCTTGGAAACGCCCGTCAGAAACCATGTGACAGGCTCCATGAAAGCGTCGTAATTCATAATGGAATCCCACTGATCCCCCTGCAGCCAGCTTGCGGCATCACCATAATGCTCCGCAAGGATAAACTTATCCGAGGAAACCCCTTTGATGATATCCCGAAATTCCGCCCAAAATTTATGATTGAATTCGGGCGTTTTCCCTAAGTCTGCTGCTACGTCCAGTCTCCATCCATCCACATTAAAAGGCGGAGATACCCATTTTTTGCCGATTTCCAGAATTTCTTTTTTCAGTTCTTCACAGCCCTCTTCATTCAGCTTCGGGTGATTTTCATAGCCCCACCAGCCTTCAAAGGTGCCATCTTCATTCCAATAGAAATAATCATGATAGGGGCTGTCCTTATAGTGGTATGCTCCCTTTCCTGTTCCTTTATAAAAGCCTTCTCTGTCCAGCCATTTGTGGAAGGCACCGCAATGATTGAATACACCATCCACAAGCACACGGATGCCTTTTTCGTGGGCTTTTTCCACCAGCTCCGCAAAGAGCTTGTCCGAAGCAGTCAGGTTTTCTTCTCTGGTGGTTCTTGTGGCGTACATAGTCGCCCCCACGTTGCTCGTGGCACAGTTGTTCAGTACTTTACCGCCATCGACGACGATCTTACCCAAATGGGGATCGATATGATGATAATCCTGAGCATCGTATTTATGGTTGCTGGGGGAAACGAAGATCGGGTTGAAATAGATCACTTCCACCCCCAGATCTTTCAAGTAATCCAGCTTATCGATGACACCCTGCAGGTCGCCGCCATAAAAATGGTTCACATCTGTAGCCGAAGGGGGGGCATCCCAATTTTTCACCTGTTCTACCATACGTTTCAGATAGACATATTCATTGGTCTTAACATCATTGGTAGGATCACCATTGCAGAAACGGTCGGGATAAATTTGATACATGACTGCACCCTTCGCCCAATCGGGAGTCTGGTAATCGCGGATGATCTGAAATTCCCCTTCGTTTTTGAATTCATCAAAATACCCATATTTTGTGTAGAATCCAACTTCATCGCCATTTTGCAGACGAAAATAATAGGTCGTTTTCTCTTTTGTGGGGGGCAAAGTTATTTTGAAATATTCGAAAATACCGTCTTCCTCCCCTTCTTCCATCAGGTATTCCCTCTCCGCTGTGCAGAGAAATACAGCGGAAAATGTCCCCTTGCCCACACGAATGGAAATTTCCACTTCATCCGTAGACAAAGGCTCTGCGGGAGAGCGGAATTGTTTTGTTTCATCACTATATATGGCCTGAACGCGGAAATCGTCCTCGGTCATTGATAAGCCCGATGCAATGTGCTCTGGCATAAATTACACCACCTTGGTCCTAAATTGATTGATTTTTTCTATTATAATCTGTGAATGGATACCATGTCAATTTCTTCGTTTCTTCAACAAAATCATATTTTTTGCAGAACGAAAAAGAGCAGCCTGCCGATGGCTGCTCTTCTTCAAAAAGAGAAGGTATTTCTTATTGGGTTTGCGTGGCAAAAATGCCACAAAATTAGTGAAAATATTGGGGAGTTTTCACAAGCTTATTATAGCACGTGGGATGAAAAATGTCCAGCGAAAAGTCATGACAGATTGTATTTACTGCAATACGAAACCGACCAGACTGATTCCTCCTAAAAAATCAGCTCATATAATCCGCCAAAAGCTTCGCCAGATTCTCTTCCCCGGTAACCCTCAATCCTTCTCTGATTTGCTGTGCCTCCCCATCCGGCAGCGCAGAAAGGGGCACGTCCGTTCGTTCTTTCAAGCGGACTGCTTTATTCCCATCCTCATAAAAGACTGCCAGATAGCCCTCATCCTCTCCAAGGATAAAGGATTCGCTGCTCAGCCCGTCTATGCTGCAGCGCAGAATCACCCGTTCGGGGGAAAACAAAACCACCTGCCAGCCATTATAAACACTTTTCAGCTGTTCCAGATTCAAGCCCTGGAGAAAATCGGGGGCAGGCTCGATCTGCTCCTTTGTCACACGGTCGCTGGTATAAAAATATTGATAGATCATCTTTGTCTGTGCATTGATCTCTTTTGGGGTTTGCAGAACATCCAGACTTTCTGCCCCCGCTGCCATCTGCTTGTCCCGTTCCCCCATCCACAGGGAAATATAATACCCAGCCAGCAAACAGAGCAAAAAGCTGGACAGAGCTGCCAACGCTATCGCTTTTCGCATATTACCACCTCTTGGAAAGAGTATGGACAGGAAAAATGACTTTTATACCATCATAAAAAAGCCTTAGACCAAAGGCCTAAGGCTAAGTCTGACGGGCAGAAAATCCCATCAGCAGATTTTTCTTTCCTATATCAATATAATCTCAGATGAACAGGAACACCATTTTTATATGTGCAAGGCAGTTCCCCCTGGATCAGAGGAAGCAGATAATCGATCATTTCCTGTGTTACATCGTTGCCGGCTTCGTTGATCCATGCATCCGGTACGGTTTTTACCTGATTTGCGATCTTTTCGATCTCTACAAAATCGATTTCAAAGCGATACGGCTTTGTAGAAATTCTGCGGAGACAGGCCATTTTGCCTGTACCGCCGGAAATTGCATAATCGGCAGCTGCGGCACCGATCATTCTTGCTTCATAAATATCAGATGCGGAAGCCACATGGGAAGCACAGCGCTGCATTACGTTCAGCTCAATGCTTCTTACCTTACAGCCGATCTCAAAACGCAGAATCTCTTCCAGATAGCGGGATGCGCCAGCCAAAATCTTGTGACCAAAGGCATCTGCTGCCCGGTCAGAGAGACTGTCTGTAACATAATCGCCCTCTTCGTTTTTGAGACCTTCGCTGACTGCGATAATGATGGAATGTTTTTCCGCCATTTTTTCTCTGACATCATCCAGGAACTGATCCACACAGAAGGGTCTTTCGCACAGATAGATCAGATCAGGAGCGGAATCACCATTCAGTCTGCCCAAAGCGGATGCCGCTGTCAGCCAGCCTGCATCTCTGCCCATGATCTCAACGATGGTGATGGAGGGCTGTGCGTATACGTTACAGTCACAGGAGATCTCGGACATGGTAGTCGCCACATATTTTGCCGCGGAACCAAAACCTGGGCAATGGTCTGTCTCCATCAAATCGTTATCGATGGTCTTGGGGGCACCGATGATCTTGATATCATCAATATGCATCCGTTCACAGAATCCAGCCAGCTTATGAACGGTATCCATAGAATCGTTGCCGCCGATATAAACGAAATAACCGATATCATATTTCCGGAAGATCTTGATGATCTTGTCATATTCAAAGGTACTTTCTTCCCAATGGGACAGCTTCATGCGGCAGGAGCCTAGTGCAGAAGATGGTGTCTGACACAAAAGCTGCAGCATTTCAGGGTCTGCCAGTTTGTCGTTCAGTTCGATCAGTTTATCCGTCAGGATCCCCATGATGCCGTTTTTCGCACCATAGATCTTGCCGATATTTTTATCTGAAAGCCCTTTTTCCACAACGCCCACCAGAGTAGCATTGATGGCTGCGGAAGGGCCGCCGGACTGTGCAACCAAAAGATTTTTCATAGTAAACTTCCTTTCTTACCCCAAAGGGATACCCCTTGTTTGTTTCCTAATCATTATAACACTTTCCCCCTCAAATGCAAGCAGTGCGGTCAGCCAAGAATCAGCTTCAGGAAGAACAGGAAAGCGATAATAACGATCACGAGGTTCAATTCGCTCTTTCTGCCGCTGAATACTTTCAGCAGGACATAGGAGATAACACCGAATACCAGACCTTCGGAGATGCTGTAGCATACTACCATCATCAGGATCGTCATAAATGCAGGGAACCCTTCTGTATAATCAGAAAAGTCGATATCTCTCACATTTTCTGCCATCATCAGACCAACAACGACCAAAGCAGGCGTTGTTGCAAAGGAAGGGATCGTTGTCAGGATAGGGGAGAACAACAGTGCCACCAGGAACAGGATGCCTGCTGTAAAAGCCGTCAGACCGGTTCTGCCGCCATCGGAAACGCCGGAGGCAGATTCCACGAACGTAGTTACTGTGGATGTACCCAAAACCGCACCAATGGTTGTTGCCAGGGCATCGGCAAACAGTGCGCCTTTGATTCTGGGCAGCTTGCCGTCCTGATCCAAAAAGCCTGCTTTTGTGGATACACCGATCAATGTGCCCAGTGTATCAAACAGGTCAACGAACAGGAACGCAAAGATAACCACGATAAAATCAAAAATAGAAATACCAGAGAAGCTCATCTTGCCTGCAATGGGCATGATGCTGGGAGGTGCAGAAACAATGCCTGTGGGAATCAGAGAATATACCCCTGCTTCGATATCTACGACATAGATGCCGGTCAGCTGGCAGACGATACCCAAAAGCCATGTGATCAGGATACCCAGCAAGAGCGCCCCTTTTACCTTTCTGATGACCAGCACCAGTGTGATGACCGTGCCGATCAGTGCCAGTGCAACAGATACGGATCTTACGTTGCCAAGACTGACGCAGGTAGCTGGATTGTTTACAATCACACCTGCATTCTGCAGACCGATAAAGGCAATAAACATACCGATCCCCACGCTGACCGCTTTTTTCATGTTTACAGGGATCGCATTGAAGATAGCTTCACGCACATTGACCGCAGAAAGTATGATAAAGATGATACCTTCCACAAATACAGCAGCCAGAGCCACTTCCCATCCATACCCATACTGTGCACAGATCGTATAAGCAAAGTAGGCATTCAGCCCCATACCGGGAGCCAAAACAAAAGGATAGTTGGCAAAGAACGCCATAAAGAAAGTACCCAGAGCAGATGCGATACAAGTTGCCGTCAGCAATGCACCATAGTCCATACCCGTGATAGACAGGATGCTGGGATTCACCACCAGAATGTACGCCATGGTCATAAATGTCGTTACACCAGCCATGATCTCGGTTTTCAACGTTGTTTTGTTTTCCTTTAATTGAAAGCTTTTCTCAATAAAACTCAAAACATTCCCTCCTTCTTTTGATAAAAAAATATAACCAAATAAAGTATACTTGTTTTTCCCAAAATCCGCAAGATACCCTTTTTTCTTACTGAAGCAAAAGGACTATTTTTTCATATGAAAATATAACTTTTTCCTGAAATATTTTAGCCTTTTCCATGGAAAAATACTCTTAAACTCGACGTTTTCTCTTGTCAATCCACTGCGCCTATGCTAAAATTAATAAAGTAAAGATGACAGACGAACCGTCGGCCTGACCGACGGTTTTCCTATTTTTCAAACAAAAGATATTCAAATGGAGGGATACGATGAATCAAGAAATGATCCTCATTCTGGACTTCGGCGGCCAGTATAACCAGCTGATCGCCCGCCGTGTCAGAGAACACCACGTATACTGCGAGATCATGCCCTGGAAAAAATCCTTAGAAGAGATCAAGGCAAAAAACCCCAAAGGCATCATCTTCACAGGGGGCCCCAACAGCGTTTATGAAGAAGCCTCTCCCAAGGTTGACCCTGCCCTGTTTGAACTGGGCGTGCCTGTGCTGGGCATCTGCTATGGCTGCCAGCTGATGGCATACACACTGGGCGGCAAGGTTGGTCACGCTGCTGAGCTGAGCGAATATGGCAAAGCAGAAGTGAAATTTGATACCACAAGCAAGCTGCTGAAAGGCATCGATGCCAACGAAATCTGCTGGATGAGCCACACAGACTATGTAACCGAACTGCCCGAAGGCTTCCGTGTCATCGGTACGACACCTACCTGCCCTGCGGCTGCCATAGAATGTGAAGCAAAAGGCTTCTATGGTGTTCAGTTCCATCCAGAAGTAAACCATACACCCAAAGGCTCTGAAATGATCCGCAACTTCCTCTTTGAAGTCTGCGGCTGCAAGGGCGACTGGACCATGACAAACTATATCGAAGACCAGATCAAACGCATCCGCGAACAGGTGGGCGACGGCAAGGCACTTTGTGCCCTTTCCGGCGGTGTAGACTCCAGCGTGGTTGCTGCTCTGGTTTCCAAAGCCATCGGCAAACAGCTGACCTGTGTATTCGTTGACCATGGCCTGATGCGTAAAAACGAAGGTGACGAAGTAGAACAGATTTTCGACGGCTATTTCGATTCCCATTTTGTAAGAGCAAATGCCCAGGAACGTTTCCTTGGCAAATTGAAAGGCGTAACAGACCCCGAACAGAAACGGAAACTGATCGGTGAAGAATTTATCCGTGTATTTGAAGATGAAGCGAAGAAGATCGGCAAAGTAGATTTCCTGGTACAGGGTACCATCTATCCCGATATCATCGAAAGCGGCCTTGGCGATTCCGCAGTCATCAAATCCCACCACAACGTAGGCGGTCTGCCTTCCGTTGTTGATTTTGAAGAACTGATCGAACCCCTGCGTCTGCTGTTCAAAGATGAAGTGCGCCAGATGGGTCTGGAATTGGGTCTGCCTGAATATCTGGTATGGAGACAGCCCTTCCCCGGTCCCGGCTTAGGCGTGCGTGTCATTGGCGAAGTAACAGAAGAAAAGGTTGCTATTTTGCAGGATGCCGATGCCATCTTCCGGGAAGAGATCGCAAAAGCCGGTCTGGACAGAGATATCAACCAGTATTTCGCTGTTATCACTGATGTTCGTTCCGTTGGTGTTATGGGCGACTTCAGAACATATGACTATACCATCGCTCTGCGCGGCGTGACAACAACAGACTTTATGACTGCCGATTGGGCACGTATTCCCTATGACGTGCTGGATAAGGTTTCCACTCGTATCGTCAATGAAGTGAAACACGTAAACCGTATCGTTTACGATATCACTTCCAAACCACCCGCAACCATTGAATGGGAATAATTTGAAAAAGCCGAAAAGTTCAGTAATACCAACGGTTTTCGGACTCCGCCCACCGCTTCTGATAAGGTTTTGATAAGAATCCACTCTACCGCAATTATTCTGCGTACCGAGTGGCTTGAGAGTAAAGAGTAATTGCACTTTGCTCACAAAATACCCATATTGACATTTAAGCCCGTACTGATCGGATGTCAGTACGGGCTTTTTGTCGTTTATAGGGTTAATTATTTTCGAACACTTTTAGTCCGAGAAATTTTTCTTCAGCAACTTTATATGCAGAAAGCTTTTCGTTCCATTCGTTCCTAATTTTAGCTTTTTTGAGAACTTCTTCTAATGAATAATCATCAAAGTAGTCGATTTTCTCATCGCTGAAATAGCGTTTACAATAGTCTTCAAATATAGCCTTAATCATATCAGTTGTTCGACCTTCTTCATCATATTCATAAGGTCGATCGTCAATGATTTTAAAAAGATCATCTCGTAAATAAAGCAAATCTGTTGGTATATCATAATCGACTATTTCACCATCAATTTCAATAGGGACAGGTTTTGTGTTAATACCGTTTTGCTCAAGTTTATAACAAAAATATGAAAACAGACTCTCTGCACAAACGGATGAATAATTATATGAACATACACTCTTATAAGCTGATAGAAAAGCTGTTAATGCAGTCCGCTCCTTTTTAGTAAGATATTTTGCATCATGTGTAATCGGTCAAGTAAAATACACATTTTTTCGCCACAAAGTGCACACTTGTTCGGCATTAATTTAGCCAGTGATAGATTTGTGGTGTTCTAAGCGATAGCTGTTGCCAGTCATATTGATTATCTCGCAGTGATGAACGAGCCGATCAAGAATTGCCGTTGTAATCGTTGCATCGCCTAGAAAATCAGCCCATTCATCGAATCCTTTATTGGATGTAATGATTAATGATATCTTCTCCGACATAGCTGATACGAAGGTAAAGAATAGATTTGCTTCCGCCGGAGTAAGTGGCATAAATCCCACTTCATCGACAATGATGAGCGTCGCCTTTTTCAGATATTTCAGTCTTCGCTTGCTGCTACCTGAGATTTCGGACGTTTTTAGTAACTTCATCAAATTGTCCAACGTTTCAAACGCGACCGTATATCCAAGATCCAGACCTTTAACTGCCAGCGATAATGCCAGATGCGTTTTACCCACACCCGGAGGCCCAAGAAAACAGATATTGTAGGCTTGTTCAACCCAGGTCATATCGCTGAGCCTGAGCATTTGCTCCTTGGAGACACTTCGCTGGAATCCGAAGTCGAATTGCTCAATTGTCTTTTCATAGGGCAGTTTAGCATTCCGTCTTCGTAATCGGTTCTGCTTTTCTGTACGGAGTTTTGATTCTTCCTGTAGAAACAGTTCGATACATTCTAAAGGAGTAAGCTTGTTCTTGCCTCTGTAGAGTTCATCAAAATCAACAGACTGCAGTCTGAGATCTGCAATTAAGCTGTTGATGCGTTCAGTAGGTGTCTGCAAGTTTTTCACCTACTTTCGTATATACATCAAGAGGTCTCTTCTCTGTAGAGATATGATATTTGGCATCGTTTACAGGAATGACATTCACATTGAATTCCGGCTCTGGCAATTCAGATACAGCATGCTGATGTTCTAGGTAGTCCCTTACTGTATTGGCACTGTACAGACGGCTTCTGGTGCAGAACTCTATCGCATTCAGACAGTTATCTATGCCATAGATATCAAGAAGTGTTTCAATGAACCTAAACTGATCCCGGGCATAGCGGGTCTTTTCTGCACGAATGCCTTCCAGGAACTCTGTTGCCTGGTATGAAAGCCTTTTGTCCAGATCATTCTGGATTTTATCTACTGCAGAGGTTTTGTTGCGTTTGTGGTCGGTATTCTGCACGAGCTGCCCTCTGCCGGAATGGATTCGGTGCTCGCATATTTCGTTCCCTTCCGGCGTAGAAATATGCAGAATGCCATCGATTGGTTCAATGCAGACTTCCTTGTAGTTATTGTATGTATTGAATGGCACGGAGTATCGATTACTGTCGTAGATGATGGTGTTATCTTTACGTACAGTTCGGCAGAGTTTCGTTTCCGGGAGCCGCACACCGCTGTACAGAGGTCTTAGAGTTTCTCGTTCCTCTTTAAAGACTTCTGACGGTATGCGTTTAGTAGTTCCATGAACTTTTGCATTACCGGTTCTTTCAAGCCATTTAAGACAGCAGGCATTAAGTATCTCATCGCTTATGTATATGCGATTTGCAAGAAAGTTGCCTTTGATATACTTAACGGTATTTTCGATCTTACCTTTGCTTTCGGGATCCGCTCCTCGGCACATGTATATGCTCATGCTGCATTCCTGGCGGAACTTTTCGAATTCATAGGTATAGATAATATCGCCAATATTTTCACTTACACATACGATGCTGGCCTGGTCGAATACCATCTCTCTTGGCATTCCGCCGAAGTAGCTAAAGCATCTGTAACAAGATCTGACAAGATCCGATGCGGTAAATGGCCTGCTTTGCATTTCAGCGTATTTGTATCTGGAATGCGATAACAAAAACGCGGCACAATAGACCTTGGTGTATCCTCCGGCAGAATTCTTAAGATGAATTTCCCCGAAGTCCACCTGTACCTGCTTGCCCATTGGAAGTTCCGGTACGGCTTCATATGTCCGTGGATTCTTGTGTTTTCGAATATTGTGTTCTTCTCTGAGATCCCGGACATAGCGAGAAACTGTCCGTTCAGAGAAATCCTCATCATAGTTTTCCTTCAGCCAGTCAAGTATCTGAGCTGATGAGATAGATGGATAATCGTTTAGCCATCCGAGTATCGCGTCGCGGTATTCGTCGAGTGCCTGCTTGCGGCGCACTTCGGACTTCATGGCTTCATATTCATCAACGGCCATATCCCAGTATCGGTCTACCGTCCTACGGTTGATGTCTAACTGCCGTGCCACTGCAGCTTTCTTGAAGCCCTGGTCCTTAAGCTGTTTTATTGCATTGTACACAGAGTATCCTTTCATTTTCGCCGTCCTCCATCATCTAGATAATTAATTTTATCAAGATGGCAGTGGAGATGTGCACTTTGTGGCGAAGAACTGTGCAGTTTGTGGCGAGAATCTGCGCAGTTCTAATGGCGATAATCTGTGCACTTTATGTTACCATTTACATCATGTGCTTTAGAAGTCTCTTCGAGAATTTTGTAGTTTTTCCAAGAACGCTGTTCGGAAATAATTCGTTTCATTGGAAACAAGACATTTAATCTTAGTGCATTTCGGTTACCTTTTTTGAAATAGGCTGCAGAAATCCACCACGAAATCAATCCCGACAAAAGTACGGTTACTAAAGTGAATATATGCTCACAAGTGAACAACCAAGCAAAGAATGCTCCCATTTATAATCCTCCTTGATTAGTCAATCAACTTGTCATTGAAGGCTTCTAGAATAGCATCGCTCAATTCTTGTGACGGAACCTTCGCCCAAATCTGTGTGGTGTCCTCTGCCGGGAATGTATAACGCCAACGGTCATACTGGTCTTTGCTGATCTCGCCCTTTCTGAGCTTTTCAGATTGGTCAGCCCATGCGGAAAGCATTTTGAAAATGGACTCGTCCATTGTGCGCTTGCTGCCATCAAAGACGATATGTACCTCGTCTCCCTGCTTTTCAGCTCTCACACCATGAATGTCCTCGATAGCGAAAAGAGTATGGATAAAGCCCAGATCGCTGTCAATGTCGGGGATATTCAGAGCCAAAGGAGAAACCTCCAGAACATTCGCAAGAGCTTTTACCAAATCTTCCTTGGGTGTTCTGGAGCCGGACTCATACTGAGCCATACGAATATCAGCGGTCTTTTGGGGAAATCCCACGGCTTGACCGAGCCACTTCTGCGTCATGCCACGCAGGTTGCGTATAAAACGGATTCTTTCACCGATTGCCATAGTTTTCTCTCCCTTTCGGATTGTTGTCATTAGTATAACATAAATGTTTAGCACTTGTCAAGATAACCTAAACAAAAATATTTAATATTTTCTCTGAAACCTCTTGACATAACGGAATTTGTTTAGTATAATGATGTCGTAAACTTAAACGGATATGTTTAAGTTAGAGAACAAAACTCTAACACACATATCGTTGAAGGTTTATCCGCCCGGGCAAATCGGATGGCGGCCAGAAAGTATTCCGACACAAAACAAGGAATATTATACCCAAAAATCAAAAAGGAGGAATTGAATGGAAAAGAAATTCATCAGAGTGGACGAAGTTGCAAGGGTGCTGGAGATTTCAGAATCCCACGCATACAAGCTTATGCGTAAGCTCAACCGAGAGTTGGAGGCGAAAGGTTATATCACCGTTGCAGGACGAGTAAACCGTCAGTATTTCAATGAAAGGCTCTACGGAGCAGAAAGGAGTGAAGAAAATGCCGGCCTATAAGAACAAGGACAACGGTTCGTGGTATGTGGTAACGCAGTACACGGATTGGACAGGAGAACGCAAGCCGAAATGCAAACGAGGGTTTGCCACCCGCCGTGAGGCTCTGGAATGGGAGCAGAAGTTCCAGCAGCAGAACGCCGGGGATCTGGATATGAGCTTTGAAGCCTTTGTAGAGATTTACACTACCGATCTCAAAGCAAGGCTGAAAGAAAGCACTTGGCAGACCAAGGAGCACATCATCCAGACGAAGATCGTCCCGTACTTCGGCAAGCGCAAGATCAACGAGATCACTACAAAGGATGTGATTGCGTGGCAGAACGAGCTACTTGCCTACCGTGACGAAAAACACAAGCCCTATTCCCAAAGCTACCTCAAAACGCTCCACAATCAGCTCTCAGCCATCTTCAACCACGCTGTCAGGTTCTATGATCTCCGTTCCAATCCGGCAGCAAAAGCCGGTAATATGGGTAACGAGGAACGCAAAGAAATGCTGTTCTGGACGAAAGAGGAATATCAGAAATTTGCGGAAGAAATGATGGACAAACCTGTTTCCTATTACGCATTTCAAATGCTTTACTGGACGGGCATTCGTGAGGGAGAGCTGCTGGCTCTGACCCCGGCAGATTTCGATTTTGAGCGTGGGACGGTCAAAATCAGCAAGACCTATCAGAGATTGAAAGGAAAGGATGTGATAACCTCTCCCAAGACTAAGAAAAGCAACCGTACTATTCAAATGCCGGATTTTCTCTGTGAGGAAATGCAGGAGTTCTTCAAGATGCAGTACGGGCTGAAAAAGAAAGACCGTATCTTCACCATCAACAAGAGCTATCTGCACAGGGAAATGGACAGAGGGGCAGAAGCCGCAGGGGTCAAGCGTATCAGAATCCACGATTTGAGACACCCGTATGTCAAGCACACGACAAAAAAATATAATTCTGAAAAGCAGAAAACCCAAGCTACCAAGATAGATTTGATAGCCTGGGTTTTCCGTTTTTGTACCTTCAATTATTCAAAGAGGTCATGGACTTTGTAAACAATCTCAATGCGGTTGTCGGGGAATACATACACCTTTTCGATCAGCAGATCGGTCAGCTCCGAGGTTAGCACATCCGCTTCCGCAATCGAGTGAGCAATGTTTTGTCGGCTGCTTTGACGGGCCTGTTCTTCTCGCTTCAGCTTTGCCTGGGCGGTGACAGCTGCATAGGCGTTTTTGACTTTCAGTATTTCTGCGTCATAAACGGCTTTTTCCGATTTATAAGTGTCCAGCTCGATTTGCCCCAGGAGATACCGTTCAAAGAGAGCTTGCTTCTGGTCCTTCAGAGCTTCCAGCTGCTTCTCATACTCGGAGCATTTGGCAGCGGTGGCCTCCAGGTGAATAGTGCCGTCCTCATGTACGGGCAGCAGGACTTCCAGCTGCTTTTTCAAAGTGAGGAGGACTGCTTCTTCCAGACCAGCAGCATCTGCCCGGACATCGCGGCAGCGGCTGTTCAAATCAGCTGTGGAATGGCGGCACATATAAAACGGTCTCTTTTGGGCGATGCGGGAGAGTGCATGATCGCAGCAGCCACAATAGACCTTGCCTTTCAGTGGGTACTCCCTGTCAAATAGTTCTTTATCAACGATTGCCGGATGATGGTCGGGAATAATGAACCATTTGTCCCGGTCCTTCCTGCGGCTTCGTGTGCCGCCCACTTCAATAACCGCACGACGCCCGATGACATAGGAGCCGATATAGCGTTCATCCTCCAGGATACGGAGAACCGTAGAACTGCTCCAGCGTCCACGGGAGCGTGAGACATCG
>SFGI01000069.1 GCA_004557645.1 [Eubacterium] saphenum
CTAGTACAGTATTGCTTAAATAACTGTGAATTATATAGTTAGCGGAACCCCTGCATAAGTCCAACGGAATGCATGGGCAGTAAGGTTGTACTGCTCAATGAACCGCCGGATACTTTCTTTCATTTCCTCTAGGGAAGTGTAGCTTTTCCGTTTTAACAGCTTTCGGTTAATAATGCCAAACCAGATTTCGATCTGGTTCATCCAGGAGCAGTGCTTTGGTGTATATACAAACCGAATCCGGTGGGAAGGATCATGCAGGAAGTCTTCCCTGCTCTGCAGGCTTTTCAGGATACCGGACTTCCCTTTTTGTCCAAGATCTTCTTCAATGCCGCAAGCTTCTGCCACATATTTGACAAGGGTTTCCGATTTATGTGTGTTCAGGCCGTCACAAACAAAGACCCAATTTTTCTCCGGTGCAGTTTCCACTACCCGGCTCACTGCTTCACAGAAATCGGCCTCGCCTCTTGTCTCATTTAAATATGGCGGGAATATCCTTCCTGTTGCGACTTCGAAGAAACCGATCAGGCTTGTAGTGCCATGGCGGATATATTCGAATTCCATTTTTGCCTCCTGTCCCGGCAGGGGCAGTTTATGAGGATATTTGTGTTCCAGCGCCTGCACCCCTGTCATCTCATCTGTTGACACAACGCAGGTATTTTCTTCCATAAGGTCTGTGCTGCCAAGATACAGGGAGCATATCTCATTTACTTTAGCAGCAAAGGTTTCCGGGTTCTCGCTTTTTTCCGGGGAATGGAGCCAATAACGGATTTTATGGGGTTTTAATCTGGCTTCCTTTTAAAAAACGGCTTACCGATTTCGCAGAAATGTCTTGTGCAATCCCCTGTCTGCGGATCTCCTTCACAAGCAGGTTCAGGCTCCACTGGCTTACTTCATACCCGAAGTCGGAAGGTGCCTTACAGGCAAGGTCAATGATCTTCATGATCTGCTCCTGTGTAAAAACACAGGGACAGCCTGGACGGGGCCTGTCCGAAAAAATCTTCCTGACTTCGTCAGAAAGTTTGTCTGGTGCGGATTCCTGGACTTCCCGGAGATGGGGAAGTGCTTCAAGGAAGCGGCTGCGCCAGCCCCCCACACTGTTATAGTGCATGTTCAGCCGGGCGGATATTTCCTGGTTTGTAAGCCCCTCACTTGCCATCAGGGCAATACTGGCACGGTTTGTGAGACTGGCGGGCATGGTTCGGCTTCTGGAAAAAGTGTTTAAAATGTTTTTTATTTCGTCTGTCAGAACAGGGATAGTATCAATCGTCTTTTTACGCATAATGGTCATCCTTTAGTATGGTAGATAAAACTATTATGCACGAAGAAGAACATTTATGGAAGTACTAATTTTATTCACAGAAATTAATGCAATTCTGTACTAGTTAGGGAGAGCTGATTATGGTTGAAGAACTGGCCAGCCGCTGGGTTGATTACGTGATTGAGAATGGGGCAGATAAGGAGCAGCGTGCTGTTTATGTATATGGGCTTATCTGTTTCATAAATGAACTGTTTAGTAGTGCCCTGCTCCTGGCTATTGCACTCCCTTTGAACAGAATATGGCAGATCGTAGTCTGGATGATGGCTTTTGACATGCTCCGCTTTAACATTGGCGGTTATCATGCGGATACCCCTGTCCGGTGTATTGTCGAAAGCGCGTTTATTGGAATTCTTTGTACCTTGGCCTATCCATTTTGGGTAAAGGGTCCTTATTCAAGTGTCTAATTGGCGCCATGTGCATCATTATTGTATTTCTGCTATCACCGGTCCTATTGCCTATTAGGGCTTTTGATTCATTTTCTTATTTTGTATTATTTTTTCTTACTTCGTAAACCATACTCTCCTTTCTATTTTAACTTTCATGTTACTTACTTTCATATTTCCTTTTTGGTCCTGCTTTTTTTGCTTGAAAAGCGTATTGAGGAATTGGAAAGTCTGGTTCAGCAGGACGAAATCAAGGAAGTGGACACTTCCCGATTTATCGCTCTGGTCAAGAAATACCGAGACTGCGAGGAACTGACTGATACCATGCTCTATGCGTTCATTGACAGAATTGAGGTTCACGAAGCCACAGGCGGGCGAACCGTCTACCGTCAGCAGAAGATTGATATTCATTTCAATTTCATCGGCAACTACTACCCACCGGAGGAAACCATTTCCGAGGAAGAACGCATTGCCGCCATCGAAGCCGATCAGCTGCGAAAGAAGCAGGAAAAAGGTAAGCGAGCCGCCGAACGCAAAAAGCAGAAACTTGAAGCTCTGCGAATGGCTGCGGAAGCCGGAGATCCCGAAGCTATTTCAAAGTATGAGGAGCATCTGGCAAATCAGCGTGAGAGAAACCAGAAACGCCGCCAAAAACTTAAAGAAGCGAGAGAAGCCGACCCGGAATATCTCAGCCAGTTGGAAGAAAAGGAACGCATCAAGCGTGAAAAAATGCTTGAAACCGAGCGCAAGCGAATAGAACGAGCCAGCCGGAAAAAGAAACTGACACGAGCCGAGCTGAAAGAAAAGGCAAAGACCGACCCCGAAGCTGCCAAGGAGTTTGAAGCTCTGAAAACCAAGGAAGCCGAAGCCAGACAGCGTAAAAAGGAGCGTGAAGAAGCAAGGATGGCGGCAGACCCCGAATATGCCGCTATGATGGCAGAGCGAAAAGCCGAGTATGTCCGTACAAGGACTGCCAAGCGTAAGGCTGAACACGATGCTCTTGTGGAGCTTGCCAAGACCGATGCAGAAGCCGCAAGGAATCTGGCAGAGAAAAGAAAATATCAGAGTGAAGCGACTGTCAGAAGCTATCAGAAAATGAAAGCCGATGCAGAAGCCGGAGACTCCGAAGCGATTGCACGATATGAAGCCCACCTTGCTAAACGCAGGGAGGATTATCATAAGAAAAAAGCAGAAAAGGAGGATATTCCAGCATGAACGACTTATGGATTGTCAAATTTGTCCGCAAGGACGGCAAACCCGATGAAGAATACTTCTACCATTCGCAGAGCGAAGCTGAGTACCATCGTGATCTGTTCCAGAACGATGATTCTGGACTGTATGAAAGAATCGAAATTATCAATGATGCAGACTTATAAGGAGGTTGCTATGGAAATGAATTTTATCAAATGCGGAGATTACTACATCCCTGACATTAAGTTGGAAAAACCGAATATCCGTCTCGGAAAGTGGGGACGGATGCGCAGGGAGTATTTGCGGCTGGCACACCCTGTCATTTTCTCCGATATGGTGCTGTCTGAA
>SFGI01000039.1 GCA_004557645.1 [Eubacterium] saphenum
GGTACCCGGGAGCGACATATTATTTGATGATAAAAATTAACAAAAAAACAGGATGACATCATTCGACATCATCCCGCTTCTTCCATTCTTATGCAATTACAAGTAATTACTAGGGTTTACATATGCGCCATTTTTCAGTACAGAGAAATGACAGTGGTTACCTGTAGACCAACCAGTACTGCCACATTTTGCGACTGTCTGTCCGCGGCTAACAACCTGTCCAACTCTCGCTACCAAAGAAGAGTTATGTCCGTATAACGTGCTTAAGCCGCCGCCATGATCGATGATAATGGTATAACCATACCCATTCATCCAACCGGAATATGTAACCTTACCTGCTTCTGCCGCAACGATGGGTGTGCCATAGGCTGCTGGAATATCCAGACCACTATGGGATTCTCTCTTACCCGTGATGGGGCTAATACGACTGACAAAGCCGCTGCTGACTCTGGAATATCCCGGTACAGGCCAGCCTAACGAACCATTGCCGGTATAATATACCTTGGAGCTACTGCTGCTGCTTTGTTTTGCGATCTGATTCAGAACTTCTTTATCGGCTTTTTCATTTGCTGCGATCATCTGTTCATATTTCTTTACATCGTTTTCATAGGATGCAACCAGAGCTTTCTTTTCATCCACGATTTCCTGTTGTTCTGCCAGTTTTTCCTGCTGTAGTTTTACAACTTCTTCCTGCTCTGCGTGATTTTCTTCGATTTCCTCTTTCTTAGCCTGAATGGTTTCCTGGGTCTTTTGCAGTTCATCCAAAATTTCCTTATCGTATCCCATGATATCATTTACATACTGCATACGAAGGAACAGGTCTGAAAAGCTTTCTGCTTCAAAAAGAATCTCCAGATAACCGGTTGAGCCTTTCTGCTGCAGGAAGCGCATACGGCTGCCAAGCAATTCGAACTGCTCATCTCTTTTTTTAGTAGCTTCTTCCAATTCTGCTTCCGCAGCTGCCAGTTGAGCTGTCAGAATATTCAAATCTTCTGTTGCGGCATCCAATTCTGCCTGAATACTGTTCAGAACTTTATCCATGGCTTCCATTTCCTGTTCGGCAGAAAGTTGCTTGTTTTTAATGCTTTGGATTTCTTGCTTTGCCTTTTCTGTACTGGAAGCTAAATTTTTACGTTTTTGCTGCAATTCAGAAATTGTAGCAGCGCTTGTGCTATAGGTAGGAATGGCTGTGATAGCTACCGCAGCAGCCAATGCAGCACATACATATTTTTTCATTTTTTTCATGGTCAAAACCTCATACTACTTTTATTTTACTTTATTATTATAAGGATTTATCCCCCTATTTTCAACGATTTTTGAGTTTTTTAAGGATTTTTTAAGTTTTTAGCAGTAATTTCAACGATTTTTTCCGAAAAAATTCCAATTTCATCGCAAAGGCAAATAGCATATTGAGGAAGCAAGTCCTGGTACTCTCTGAAATACAGCTGCTTCCCTTCGAATGTCATTGTATCCATAAGGATGCCATCCTGCACAAAAGAAAGCTGTTCCATAGGCAATTGAAGACCACGCCCATCCCATTTGATGAGGCTTTCTTTCCTGGCCCAAAGGCGGTAGAATAACTGGCTACGCTCTGTTTCGGGCAGTTGATCCAAATATTCTTTTTCTGAATCAGATAAAATTCGTGTTGTTCGTTGAGGCAGCGTTTCTTTGATCTGCTGGAGATCCGCACCGATTGGTGCGCTGGAAAATGCGCAAATTGTGTAGTGACCAGAATGGGACAGGCTAAAATGAAAGTCTGTCTGCTTCAAATAGGGTTTCCCATGGGCTCCTGTTTCGATCTGATCCATTTTATCACCCAGACCGGATTCCTCTAAGGCAAGCTTGAGCAATACTCCTGCCCCCAAAGAAAGTCTGGCAGTCATAGGATTTTTGAATTTCTTTATTTTTTCTCTTCTTTTCGCAGAAACCAGAGACATCCCTTTTTCAAACAATACGTCCGCTTCGAATACATTTACATCCATATAAAGAATTTTCGTCATTTGCTGCCCTCCTTTCTTTTGATACAAGCAAGCACAAAAAGCAGGGTTGAATCAACCCTGCCTTCTATGATGCTTTTTTAGATTATTTTACGATCAGGTTCACGATCTTGCCGGGAACATAGATTTCTTTTACTACTGTCTTGCCTTCGATTCTGGAAGCCAGTACTTCTTTTGCCTGTGCCAAAACATCGTCTTTTGCCGCATCTTTGGAAATTTCCATTTTGCCTCTCAGCTTGCCGCCAATCTGCAGAGCGATCTCAACTGTATCCTGAACCAGTTTGCTTTCGTCCGCTTTGGGCCAGCCGGCATCGAATACAGAACCTTCGTGACCCATTTCATGCCACATTTCTTCTGCAATATGGGGTGCGAAAGGAGCCAGCATTACTGTCATTGTTTCCAGAGTTGCCTTGGACAGGCCGCCTTCTTTTTTCGCAACATCCAGCAGTTTATTTGTGGATTCCATGAAGGTACTTACGATGGTGTTCATTGCCAGAGATTCTACACGGTTTGTAACGTCTACGATCATCTTGTTTACAATGAATTCTTCTTCTTTTGTTGCAGCCTTGGGTGCATCTTTATAGTTGTAAACCATTTTCCAAACTCTGTTCAGGAAACGGAATACGCCATCGATACCGCTGTCATCCCAGTCGCAATCCATTTCAGGAGGACCTACGAACAGTTCATACATTCTCAGGGAGTCACAGCCATATTTTTCTACCAGTTCATCGGGAGAAACAACGTTGCCCAAAGATTTGGACATCTTGCCGCCGTTCTTTGTGATCATGCCCTGGTTGAACAGTTTCAGGAAAGGTTCATCAAAAGGAACTGCGCCAATGTCATACAGGAATTTTGTATAGAAACGTGCATACAGCAGGTGCAGTACAGCGTGTTCAATACCGCCCACATACAGGTCGATAGGTGCCCATTTTTTCAGAGCGTCCATGCTTGCCAGTTCTTTATCGTTATGAACATCTGTATAGCGCAGGAAGTACCAGCTGGAACCTGCCCACTGAGGCATTGTGTTTGTTTCACGTTTTGCAGGTTTGCCGCAAACAGGGCAAGTTGTATTTACCCATTCATCGATATGCGCCAGAGGAGATTCGCCAGTGTCTGTAGGCTGATAGGATTCTACTTCAGGCAGCAATACAGGCAGCTGATCTTCGGGAACGGGAACAGCACCACAATGTTCGCAGTGGATGATGGGGATAGGTTCGCCCCAGTATCTCTGTCTGGAGAATACCCAGTCACGCAGTTTGTAGTTGACTGTTTTTCTGCCCCAGCCTTTTTCTTCCATGATGAAAGGTACTTTTTCTTTTGCTTCGGAAACTGTCATACCGTTCCAGTCGCCGGAGTTGATAACAATACCTTCGCCGGTATATGCTTCTTCCAGTTCGCCCATATCTTTGCCATCGGGAGAGATAACAGGAATGATATCCATGCCGAATTTTTTCGCAAACTCAAAGTCACGCTGGTCGTGAGCTGCTACTACCATGACAGCACCAGTACCGTAATCAGCCAGTACATAGTCTGCAACCCAGATAGGCAGTTCTTTGCCGTTTGCGGGGTTGATGCAGTAGGAACCTGTGAAAGCACCGGTTTTTTCTTTATCTGTCATACGGTCTACAGAAGATTTTGTGGAAGCCTCGTAGCAATATTTGTCTACTTCTGCTTTGCATTCAGGTTTAACCAGAGCATCCAGACCTTTGTATTCAGGCGCCAGTACCATACAAGCAGTACCATACAGGGTATCAGGTCTTGTGGTATAAACGGTGATCACTTCATCGGAATCCTTCACTTTGAAGTCAACTTCTGCACCGTAGCTCTTGCCGATCCAGTCTGTCTGCATTTTTTTAACTTTTTCGGACCAATCCAGTTTGTTCAGGTCTTCCAGCAGTCTGTCTGCATAAGCTGTGATCTTCAGCATCCACTGACGCAGGTTTTTCTTTGTAACAACGGAACCGCAGCGTTCATGGACACCGCCGGCAGCTTCTTCATTTGCCAGTACGCATTTACATTTGGGACACCAGTTCAGGGGCATTTCTTTTTCATAAGCCAGACCTTTTTTGAACATCTGCACAAAGATCCACTGTGTCCATTTATAATATTTAGGGTCGGTTGTATCTACTTCTTTATCCCAGTCATAGATGGCACTGATCTCATGCAGCTGTCTTTTTGCATTCTGGATATTGGCATCTGTAGAAATTCTGGGGTGTGTGTTTGTTTTGATGGCATAGTTTTCTGCAGGCAGACCGAATGCGTCCCAACCCATGGGATGCAGCACCTGATAACCCTGCAGCACTTTATAACGGCTGACTACGTCAGACAATACATACCCTCTCCAGTGGCCTACATGCAGACCGGAACCGGAAGGATAAGGGAACATATCCAGACAGTAAAATCTGGGTTTCACATCGTCTTCTTTGTTGATGGGGTTCTTTTCCCATTCCGCACGCCATTTTTTCTCAATGTTTCTGAAATCATAGCGACTCTCCATAGCAAATTCCTCCTTAAAAAACCTTTGTTTTTTGATCTTTTCGTGAAAACTAAAAAGCCCCTCCGTCTCAGTTAGAGACGAAGGGACACTCCGTGTTACCACTCTAGTTTGCCCATGTGTTTCCTGGGCACACTCAAAGCCTATAACGGTGGCTGCCGCTGCATCCTACTTGTATATCCACGTTCGGTGCAGAACTCCAAGGCCAGTTCTGCTTTCTCCTTTTGCTGCCTCGCACCGACCGACAGCTCTCTGAAAAAGGGTTCAAAAGCATACTCTTCCTCTTCAATGTCTTTTCACAAGAACATTTATATCATATTTACCAAAATAAATCAAGTATTTTTGGGAAACTTTTAAAAGAATACAATCCACATTATCCCAAATTCTGTTTAAACCGCTTCATTTTGGTCGAACTGATTTGTATACAGGTTATAATAGAACCCTTTTTTCTCCATCAGCTGCTGATGATTGCCTCTTTCGATGATCTCGCCATGGTTTACTACGGCGATCAGGTCCGCATCCTTGATGGTGCTCAATCTATGGGCAATGACGAAATTGGTTCTGCCCTTCATTAGATTGTGCATAGCTTCCTGAATCTTTACTTCTGTTCTGGTATCAACGCTGCTGGTGGCTTCGTCCAAAATCAGTACAGAAGGATTTGCCAAAATTGCCCTGGCAATGGAGATCATCTGACGCTGCCCCTGGCTTAGGTTTCCGCCGCCGTCTGTCAGCATGGTATCATAGCCATCGGGCAGTCTGCGGATAAATTCATGGGCATTGGCCAGCTTTGCCGCTTCCATGATTTCTTCATCTGTTGCGTTCAGTCTGCCGTAGCGGATATTCTCTTTGATGGAATCTGTAAACAAGTAAGTATCCTGTAAAACAATACTCAAAGCAGAACGCAGGCTGTTTCGCTTTGTTTTATAGATATCATGTCCATCAATGGTGATAGAACCACTGTCGATATCATAAAATCGAGTCAGTAGATTGATGATCGTGGTTTTCCCTGCCCCGGTAGGGCCAACAAAAGCAATGGTCTGACCGGGTCTCGCATACAGATTCACGTTTTTCAGAATAGGATGCCCCTTTTCATAGGAAAAATTCACATCTGTCAGTACAACATCCCCTTCGATCTCGCCCATGTCATAGGCATCGGGTGTATCAGGCTCTTCTTCCGTTTCATCCAGAACTTCGAATACACGCTCTGCGCCGGCGATGGCAGACATGATTGTGTTTGCCTGGTTTGCCAGTTCTGTCAGGGGTCTTGCAAACTGCTTGGAATAGATGATAAAGTTGGAAATGATACCCAGTGTCATACCGCCGCCAACGACCATCAGGATGCCGCCTGTGGCAACAACGATGGCATAAGTCATATTATTGATGGCAGTCATAATGGGGCCGATGGCACCGGAGAAAATCTCGGCGCGAACGCTTTTATCCAGCAACTCATTGTTCAGCTTTTCAAATTTCTTGATTTCTTCCTCTTCTCTGCAGAAAACCTTTACGACCTTTTGCCCAGAAATGATCTCTTCAATATGACCGTTCAAAGCACCCAATCGGTTCTGTTTATCCTTGAAATACTTTCTGGAATGTTTTGTTACCCATTTTGTCATGGCAAGCATCAAAGGAATCGTCACCACTGTGGCGATCGTCAAAGGGATACTCAGATACAGCATCATGCAGAATGTGCCAATGACCGTCAGGATACTCTGCAAAATCTGAGAAACACTGCTGTTCAGACACATGGAAACGTTGTCCACGTCGTTTGTGACACGGCTCATCAGTTCCCCGTGGGTCGTTTTATCAAAATATTTTAAAGGGAGCTTCTGGAATTTTTCGAAGATCTCTCTTCTTAATGTGGCAACGGTCTCTTGCCCTACTTTCAGCATCAGATAACTATACAGCCATGTAGCGACAGAAGAAACAACGTAAATCGACAGCAGTGTGAAACAGATCTTCCAAAGACCGGGAAAATCGAATACAGAAATATATTCATCGATGGCTACACCGATCAGGCTTGTGGCATAAACAGTACCTAATGTGGTAAAGGCGATACAGATCACAGAAATCAGAATCAAAGGCCAGAATTTCCCCAGATATCTGCAAAGACGAAGCAGTGTTTTCTTTGTATTTTTGGGTTTGCCATGCATCGCCATATGTGGACCGGGTCCGCCATGGGGAGGGCCCATAGGTTTTCTCGTTTTAACCTCACTCATCTGCCATCACCCCTTTCTTCATCTGAGATGCCAGAATCTCCTGATAATCTTCGCTAGTTTCCATAAGATAATTATGGTTACCCTCTGCAATAATTCTGCCGCCGCTCAAAACCAAGATCTTATCTGCATCCCTGACTGAGCTGATGCGCTGCGCAATGATAAATTTTGTACAGCTGCTATGGGATTCCTTCATGGCCTGACGGATATTCTTTTCTGTCAGGGAGTCAACGGCACTGGTACTATCATCGAAAATAATGATTTCGGGGTTTTGGATCAACGCTCTGGCAATGGAAATACGCTGCTTCTGCCCGCCGGAAACATTGACCCCTCTCTGCCCCAGTTCTGTATCATATTTTTCAGGCAGTTCCATAATGAAGTCGTGGGCTTGTGCAGCTTTTGCTGCCGCGATGATCTCCTCTTCTGTGGCATCGGGTTTGCCCCATTTGATATTGTCTTTGATCGTGCCGGAAAACAGGATGGTTTCCTGCAGAACGACCGCTACACGCTTGCGCAGGTCTTTGATGGCATACTCTCTGACATCCACACCATCTACCAGAATCTGCCCTTCTGTAACGTCATACAGACGAGGCAGCAGGTTCACCAGTGTGGATTTGCCGGAACCGGTCTCCCCCAGAATACCAATCGTCTGCCCCGGTTCTGCTGTAAAAGAGATACCTTCCAAAACAGGGTCACCGCTGCCCATCTTATAGCGATAGGAAACGTTTTTATATTCTACCCTGCCCGCTGCAATGGAAGGCAGTTTGGGCTCCGCAGGGTCTGCAATATCCACTACTGTGTCTAAAACTTCCGTCAATCGGTCTGTAGATACCTTTGCTCTGGAAATGAACATAAAGCTCATTGCCAACATCATGGTCGCCATCATCATCTGCATCAGATATGTAATGCAGGCCATGATTTCCTCTACTGCCATGGAGCCTGCATACGCCTGAAGCCCACCAAACCAGAGGATTGCAATGATCGTGCCATTGACCAGGATCATCATAATTGGCATCATTAAAAGCATCAGTTTAAAAGCACTGATGGTTGTATTTTTATAATCTTCATTGACATTTGTGAATTTTTCCATTTCATATTCGTTTCGTACAAAGGCCTTTACGACACGAATACCAGCCAGACATTCCCGCATGACCGTATTTACTTTATCCAGCTTCTCCTGCACCATCTTGAATTTGGGCAATGCCGCCTTCAAAATCAGAAAAACTGCCCCTGCCAGCAGAAGCACGACGAAGATAAACAGGGATGCGATCTTCGCATTGATGCTGAATGCCATAACGATGCTGCCCATGCAAAGCAAAGGGGAACGCACCAGCATACGCAGACACATCATGATCACCAGCTGGATCTGTGTAATGTCATTGGTCAGCCTTGTGATCAGGGAAGGCGTGGAAAAGGTATCGATATTATGAAAGGAAAATTCCTGAATCTTTTGGAATGCTGCCCTTCTCAAATCTGTACCTGTTTTCTGGCTGACGATACTGGCGCAGATCAAGCAGCCGATACCGCCAAAGATACCAATGACAGAAATGATCAGCATTGCAACGCCTGTTTTGGCGATCAGAGCCGTGTTTCCCATACCTACCCCCTGATTGATCATATATGTCATGATCTTGGGCATCGCCAATTCTGCTGAAACCTCCAACAACATCAATAATGGAGCCAATATGGCCAGTTTTTGATAGGGTTTCATGTATTCCCATATTTTTTTCATACTTTCACCTCTCGAACAAATGAATTCATCAAAAAAAGTCAGGCATCTAAAAGGTAGATGCCTAACTATTTCATTTTAACATATATAAAAGGATTGTCAATTAAAGTAAGATTAAATTCTTTGTTCTTACAGCACATAAAGGAACATAAATGCAATATGAAAGGCAGAGCCGATCATTACAAACACATGGAAGATCTCATGGAAGCCAAAGCTTTTCAGTATGGCCAGATTGGGTTTTTTCAGTGCGTAGATCAATGCGCCTACTGTATAAGCAATACCACCTGCCAATAGCATTCCCAAGCCGCCCCAGCCTGCAGCCGCTTTCAGGGGAACGAATGCGCTAATGGAGATCCAGCCCATCACCACGTAAATCAGCGTAGAAAGCCAACGAGGCGCACCCATCCAGAAAATCTTCATAAAAATGCCGAAAATGGCAATTCCCCAAACGCCGATCAGCATGGCTGTTCCCCATCCCCCCTGCAGTGTCACCAGACAAACAGGCGTATAGGTGCCTGCGATCAGAACAAAGATCATCATGTGATCGATGCGGCGCAGTACTGCTGTTTTTTCAGGGGACAGGCGCAGGGTGTGATAGATCGTGCTTGCGCCATACAGCAAAAGTAAAGATACACCAAACACCGCAAAGCCGATCACATGCATCATCGTTGCTTCCGCCCTTGCTTTTTCCATTAAAATAATAAATACAGGGATGACCGCCAGAAAACCAATAAAATGTGTCAATGCACTGAGGGGATCTTTCACCTGAAATTTTTCTCTTTTCGTCATTACCATCTCCATATTTTCAGCTCCTTCGCAACAAGCGGTTTTTAATACTACATATCATTATATCGATATGTTAACACATTATTCCTGCTATTTCAAGGGAAATTTTCGATAAAAACTTGCGACATAGTTTAAAATACTATATAATGATGAAGTTGAGAAGTTTAAATTTTTCAGAATTTCGAGGTGAAGAAGTATGAACACATTCAATGAAGTGGTAGATCGCTATGCCGCTCAGATCCGTTCATCCGATGTCATTGAGATCGAAGATATCCCCAATATCGACCTTTACATGGATCAGGTAACGACTTTCATGGACAAAGGTCTGGCTCAATATAAACGTAATGAACAGGATAAGATCCTGACAAAGACCATGATCAACAACTATACCAAGGCAAAGATCTTCCCTCCCCCGGTGAAGAAAAAATACAGTCGTGCCCATCTGATGCTCTTGATCATGATCTACCATCTGAAATCCATCCTTTCCATCAAGGATATCGGCGTTCTGTTCCAGTCCGCATTGGAGGAACCGGATAGGGAGAAGCAGGCAAAACAAATCGAAACGATTTATGCAGGCTTTGTGGCGCTGCAAAAGATCACAAATACCTATCTGGCAAATGCAGCAGAAGGCAAGCCCGATGAATCTTTTTATGGGAGAGAGCTCCTGACAGAATATCAGGATGATGAATTGAAACGTATTTTGTTGGTATTGGCTTTGACGATCCGTGCGAATACGGAAAAGCAGCTGGCAGAACACGTACTGGATTCCTATTTTTGATGAAAAAAACCACCGAAAACTCGGTGGTTTTTTTGTTATTCATTTAGAACAAGCTCAGCTGGTTGGTTTCAGGGATGCCATCCAGCACGCCGTTTTCTTTCAGCAGATCGATCAGGGAACGCCCCAAAGAGGTACGCTCCTTCAATTCTTCCAATGTTTTGAATTCCCCGTCCTTTCGGCCCTCCACGATACTTTGGGCCGCATTGACGCCCAAGCCCTGCAGGGAGCTGAAGGGCGGCAGAAGTCCGTCTTCTGTGGGAATAAAATTCTTAGCATCGGATTTATAAAGATCGATGGGACAGAATTTGAACCCCCTGGCATAAAATTCAACGATAATTTCCAATACCGTCTGCTTACTCTTATCCTTGGCTGTAGCCTCCTGCCCTTTGGCATGAATCTCTTTGATGGCTTCTCTGGCTACATCAATCCCCTTGCACATACAGGAATAGTCAAAGTCGTCACAGGCTCGCACAGAGAAATAGGAAGCATAATAGGCTTCGGGGTAGTTGATTTTAAAATATGCAATGCGGAATGCCATCATTACGTATGCCGCTGCATGGGCCTTCGGGAACATATATTTGATCTTTTGGCAGGATTCGATGTACCAATCCGGCACGTTTGCTGCCTTCATATCTGCAATATCTTCCTCTGTCAAGCCCTTCCCCTTTCTAACCTTTTCCATGATTTTAAAGGACTTCTTTTTTTCTACCCCTTTATTGATGAGGTAGATCATAATGCTGTCACGGGTGGAAATGGTCTCTTTCAGAGTAATGGTGCCATTTTCAATCAGAGTCTGGGCATTGCCCAGCCATACATCCGTGCCGTGGGAAAGACCGGAAATACGCAGCAAATCAGCAAAGGTCTTAGGCTTCGTATCCAGCAGCATACCACGAACGAATTTGGTACCAAATTCAGGGATACCTAATGTCCCGGTTTTACAGTTGATTTCTTCTGCCGTTACCCCCAACGCCGCAGGAGATTCAAAGAGAGACATGGTTTCAGGATCGCCCAGAGGTACATCCTGCGGATTCACCCCTGTCAGGTCATAAAGCATACGAATGACCGTAGGGTCGTCGTGCCCCAGCAGGTCCAGCTTCAGCAAACGGCCGGAGATGGAATGATAATCGAAATGGGTCGTCGTTACGGTAGAATTCACATCGTTAGCAGGCCGTTGGATGGGACAGAATTCATGGATATCATGGTCACTGGGAACAACCATCAGCCCCCCGGGATGCTGCCCAGTGGTTCGTTTGACCCCTGTGCAGCCCTCCGTCAGGCGGTTGATCTCCGCATTATGGGGGGTGATCTCTCTGGCATCAAAATATTTTTTCACAAAACCATAGGCAGTCTTATCTGCCAATGTGCCAATGGTGCCGGCTTTGAATACCTTCCCCTTGCCGAACAGCTCTTCCGTATAGGCATGGGCCTGCTGCTGATAGTCCCCGGAGAAGTTCAGGTCGATATCTGGTTCCTTATCCCCTTCAAATCCAAGGAAGGTCTGGAAGGGAATATCATGTCCGTCTTTGCGCAGTTTCGTGCCGCAGACAGGACAGTCTTTGTCGGGCATATCGCAGCCGCTGGCTTCTTCCATGGCATAAGCCTTCACTACATCCGATTCAAAATCAGAGTATTTGCAGTTGGGGCAAATATAGTGAGGCGGCAAGGAGTTTACCTCTGTGATGCCCGCCATATTCGCAGCAAAGGAAGAACCTACGGAGCCACGGGAACCAACCAGATAGCCGTCCGCAACGGATTTCCATACCAGCTTCTGGGCAATGATATACAGTACCGCATAACCATTGCTGATGATAGAATTCAATTCCGTTTCCAGCCTGTCCCGCACGATTTCCGGCAGCGGGTCACCGTAAATGGAAATGGCCTTATCCATACAGATTTGCCGCAGTTCCTCATCCGCCCCTTCAATCTTCGGGGGAAAGGTTTCATCAGGAATAGGCTTGATCTTTTCGATCATATCGGCAATTTTATTCGTATTGGTGATAACGACCTCTCTTGCCTTTTCCTCCCCCAGATAGCTGAATTCCTTCAGCATTTCCTTTGTGGTGCGGAAATACAAAGGTGCCTGATTATCCGCATCAGCAAAGCCTTCCGCAGCCATGATGATTTTTCGGAACGCAGCATCCTGAGGGTCGATAAAATGGACGTCACAGGTAGCTACAACAGGCTTATTGTGTTCTTCGCCCAAAGTCACAATTCTCTTATTGATATTGACGATATCCTCCATGGAATTGACAGCTTCCACTCTGGGGGAATCGATCATAAATTTATTGTTGCCCAAGGGCTGGATCTCCAGATAATCATAGAAATTTACCAGTTCTTCGATGACCTGCTTGGGCTTGTCCTCCAAAATGGCACGATAGAGCTCGCCTGCTTCGCAGGCGCTGCCCAAAATCAGCCCTTCCCGATGCTGGATCAGCTTGCTTTTCGGGATACGGGGTCTGCGGAAGAAATAATCGATATGAGACAGAGAAATCAGTTCATAGAGATTTCGCAAACCAGTATAGTTCTGTGCCAAAATGATAGCATGGTGGGCTTTCAGTTTTTTATAATTGACGGTCTGGCTGGCAAAAACGTTGATATCGTCTACACGATAGATCTTCTTTTCCACCAGCATATCAATAAAGCGCAGGAAAACCTCCGCTGTGGCCTCCGCATCATTCACCGCTCTGTGGTGTCCTTCCAAAGAAACTCCCAAATGCTCGCAAACAATATTCAGCTTATGCTTGTTCAGTTCTGGCAATAAGGAACGGGATAATTCCAGGGTATCCAGAACGGTATTTTTCACTTCAATGCCGCATTTTCGCTCCGCATTCACACGGATGAAGCCTGTATCAAAATTAGCATTGTGGGCGACCAAAACCGCATCTCCGCAGAATTCCAGGAATTTCGGCAGAATATCCTGAATCACGGGTGCATCGGCAACCATATCATCAGTAATGCCTGTCAGCTTGGTGATCTCCGCAGAAATGGGCTTTTCGGGGTTGACGAATGTGCTGAAACGGTCAATGATTTTGCCGTCCTTTACTTTCACTGCACCAATTTCCGTAATACCTTCGGTTTCTCTAGAAAGCCCTGTGGTTTCAATATCGAATACGACAAAGGTGTCATCCAGAGACTGTCCCCGGGGCATGGTTACGACACTGCCCAAGTCATCGATCAGATAGGCCTCCACGCCATAAATTACTTTCAAGTCAGACTTTCCTACAGCATTCATGGCATCAGGGAACGCCTGCACCACACCATGATCGGTGATGGCAATAGCCTTATGCCCCCAGGCGATGGCACGTTCGATATATTTTTTGACATGGGTCACACCATCCATGCTGCTCATCTGGGTATGCAGATGCAGTTCCACACGTTTTTCCTCGGCATCATCCATTCGAGGAGCAGGTGCGGTGGCAGTCATGATATTTTTCGCCATAATGTCGATTTCTTTTGTATATTTATCGAACTGCACTTCCCCTTGTACACGGAGATATTTGCCCTTTTTAATCTTGTCACTCAGTTCCTGATCGAACACACTTTTCTTCACAAAGAATTTGACTGTGGTAGAATCGCTCAGGTCGGTAATATCGAAAGAAACAATATATTTTTCACCCTTGATCTCTCTGGGTTCGATATTATAAATACTGCCTTCAATGATAACAGTTTCCCCAACGATCTTCGTGTCGATGATCTTCATGTTGCTGCCATTGATCTCTTTGCCCAACAAAATTCCCTTGGAAACAGAAGAAGAAACAGCCGCCACTTCTGCATTGGCCTTTTCTTTGACCATATCTGCCTGCGTGGTGACGATCTGTCGGCTCAATTCTTCCAGCTTTTCCTGCTGTTTTTGTTCAAACAAAGCCCGCTCTTCCGCTGTGGTCTGTGCGTTTTTGAACTGGACCATCAGATCCTGTCCTGTTTCCGTCTGGATCATTTTCATAATGGCATCATCCAGATGCTTTTGCGCCAGATAGTAAGCCATATTATTTTTCACGAGGATCTGCATCTTGTTCTCAACGATTTTCCATTCCGCATCGGCGATGACGCCGGCACAGACCTTACTTTCGTGGCTCACCAGTGTTTTGATGCTTTCCCAATAGCCCTCCGCCAAGGCTTCGGGGCTTTTTTCTTCCAATTCGTATGTAATATCAATATCCACTTCCCGGATACCGGGCAGATTTTTCAGAAGCTCCCCTCTCAGGTCTTCCCATTTTTGCAGAGGGATGAGCTGTTTCGCTGCGATCTCCATGCTGACATCGCGTTCTTTTTTATGGATCGTCAGTTTTCGGACTTCTGTACCCTGAAAGGCTTCCTGTACAGCCAGAGACAATGAAATTTTCTGAAATACGTTTTCAAAATTCTGTGCGGTCATGCTCTCCCTCCCTTCTTTTTAAAAATATACACATCATCAGGCTTTTTCGATTTCTTCCATCAAAGCGGAAACCAGCTCGTCTTCCTTCACCTTACGGATGATCTCCCCTTTTTTGAACACAAGTCCAACACCTTTGCCGCCGGCAATGCCCAAATCGGCCTCTCTGGCTTCGCCAGGTCCATTTACCACACAGCCCATGACTGCCACTTTGATGTTTTTATCAATATGTCTGCATTTTTCTTCTACTTCATTGGCAATGGAGATCAGATCGATCTCTGTTCTGCCGCAAGTGGGACAGGATACAAACTCGATACCGAATTTTCTAAGACCAAGGCTTTTCAAAATCTCTCTGCCTGCCTTGATCTCTTCCACAGGGTCGCCTGTCAGGGAAACACGAATGGTATCGCCAATGCCCATGGCTAAGATCGCACCGATACCAACGGCTGATTTGATGGTGCCTGCGTAAGGTGTGCCTGCTTCAGTGATACCCACATGGATGGGATAGGGAATGGCTTCGGAAAGCAAGCGATAAGCCTCGATGGAGAAAGGCACATCGGATGCTTTAATAGAAACCACAATGTCGTAAAATTCATATTTTTCAAGGATACGCACGTGCTTCAGGGCACTTTCCACCAGTCCCTGGGGCGTTACACCTCCGTATTTTTCCACCAGTTCTTTTTCCAAAGAGCCGCTGTTGACACCAATACGGATGGGGATATGCTTTTCTTTCGCCATTTCCACCACCTGACGGATGCGGTCTTCCTCACCAATATTACCGGGGTTGATGCGAACTTTATCGATACCCAACTCCATCACGCGCAGTGCCAGTCTGTAGTCAAAATGGATATCTGCTACCAGTGGGATATGGATGCGTTTTTTGATCTCCCCAACAGCATCTGCCGCCGCCATATCGGGAATCGCCACACGCACCAGCTCGCAGCCGGCTTCTTCCAGCTTCAAGATCTGTGCCACTGTGGCATCCACGTCTCTTGTATCTGTGTTGCACATGGACTGGAGGATGACAGGATTCTTTCCCCCCAGTGTCAAATTTCCTACTTTGACTTCTCTTGTCAGTTTTCTTTCCATTTTATTGCCTCCTACTGTCTCAAGGGGATATCCTTGCATATCCCTTTGTGATGCAAACTCATGATCGAAACTTTCTTTTCATACTTATATTTTTAGAATCCAGAAAACGCCTAATTCTCATTAGGCGTTCTTTCTGTCTATATGATAAATTTTGTGATATCTCCCAGAATTACGAACACCATCAGCCCCATCAGGAACATAAACCCAAGGAACTGCAGTTTCGCTTCTGTTTCCACATCCATCGGCTTCCTTCGGATGGCTTCGATCAACAGGAATAAAATACGCCCACCATCCAATGCAGGAATGGGAAATAGATTCAGCACGCCCAGATTGGCACTCAATACCGCACCGATATAAACCACATTCTGGATCGCTGCTTTCAGGCTGTATTCCAAGCCGGCTTCATAGCTGTCCCCCACCATTTTGAAAATGGCAATAGGGCCGCCATATTCATCGCTGTCCGCTGTGAATGTGAATACCCGCAGCAAGCCTTCTGCTGTCATTTTCACATAGTTGATCATGGCAAAATAACTGTAATGGGCTGTTTCGCCAACGCTCATTTTTTCATAACCCTCTGCTTCTTCGGCGAAAAGACCACTGTAGACCTGGGGGCTGAAGCCGATCAGGTACCGTCCGGTTTCTTCATCCAGTTTCGGCTGCAGTTCATATCTGTAGTGCTGACCGTCATTTCCCATGATATCCAAAATGATGGCTTCGCCACGGTTCTGCTGCAGGATATATTGCAGTTCGTCATAGATATGGATGGTTTTCCCATTGATCTTTTGAATGACATCTCCTGCTTCCAATCCGATCTCCGCTGCTGCGGAATCCGGCAAAACTTCGCGGATTTCCGGTGTTGCTGTAAAGCTGGTACAGGTCAGGCCGAAAATCATAATGAACGCCAAAATAAAGTTCATAAAAGGTCCTGCCGCCATAACAGCCAGCCGCACCCCGATGGATTTGCTCAGAAAAGACGTAGGGCTGGGAGTAAAACCTTCTTCCGCTTCTCCCTCCATACGGCAGAAACCACCCAGGGGCAGCGCACGAATGCTATATTCCGTATCGCCTTTCCTGCGGGAACAAATCTTCGGCCCCATGCCAATGGCAAATTCCTGCACCCAGATACCGCTTTTCTTTGCAACGATGAAATGCCCAAATTCATGGGCAACGACCAATACACTAAGAAGAATAATTGTAATCAATAACGAGGAAATCTTCCCCACCTCCAAATAGATTTATCAGAAGCTTACCTTTTTGGCATAGGCTTTTGCCCATGCGTCTGCTTCCAGCAAATCTTCCAAAGTATATTCATATTTGACAGTATATGCATCCATCGTCTGTTCTATCAATGCGGGGATCTGCAGGAAGGAAATCTCTCCCTTCAGGAAGCGAGCCACTGCCACTTCATTGGCTCCATTGAGCACCGCAGGCAAAGTGCCGCCTGTTTTCAAGGCACGATAGGCCAGAGACAGACATTTGAATGTATCCATGTCAGGTTTATCAAAAGTCAGATTGCTGCGCTGTGCAAAATCGACACGAGGAAAAGGATTTTTCACACGCTTCGGATAGGTCAGCGCATATTGGATGGGTACGCGCATATCAGGTTCGCCCAGCTGCGCTATGATGGCACCATCCTCATATTCCACGGCAGAATGGACGATGCTCTGAGGATGGATCAGGACTTCGATCTGGTCAACATCTACGTCGAACAGCCATTTTGCCTCCATCACTTCCAGACCTTTATTCATCAGCGTTGCGGAATCGATGGTGATTTTTTTGCCCATGCTCCAGTTAGGGTGAGCCAATGCGTCCGCCGCAGTCACATTTTCCAGTTCTTCTCTTTTTTTCCCACGGAAAGGACCGCCGGAAGCAGTCAGTAGGATGCGCTGAATTTTATTTTCTGCATTCCCCTGCAGAGACTGGAAAATAGCAGAATGTTCACTGTCCACAGGGTAAATATTGATTTTATGCTTCTTTGCCAAGTCCATGACCAGCTGACCTGCGGAAACCAAGGTTTCCTTATTCGCCAAAGCAATATTTTTGCCTGCACAGATGGCTTCGAAAGTGGGCTTCAGACCAATATTGCCCACAACGGATGTTACAACTGTATCCACACCCTCGTAAGTAGCCGCTTCCACCAGACCATCCATACCGCTGACAACACGAATATTCATATCCGCCAGCCTGTCCTGCAAGATTTTCGCATTTTTTTCATCCATGACTGCCACCAGTTCAGGTTGAAATTTTCTCGCCTGTTTTTCCAGCAGTTCAATATTATTGTTGCCGGTGATTGCCATTACTTTGTTATCTTCTAAATTTTCAACTACTTCCAGGGTCTGAGTACCAATGGAACCGGTAGACCCTAAAATAGAAATTTTTCTCATTCTTACACCTTCATTTATTGTTTATACCTGAATCAGGAACAACATGATATAGTATAGCACCGGTGCTGTCAGGATGACACTGTCAAATCGATCCAGTACACCGCCGTGACCGGGCATCAGATTGCCATAGTCCTTGATGCCTGTCTGCCGTTTGATGGAAGATGCCGCCAGATCGCCGATCTGTGCCAAGAAAGAACCAAAGAACCCGGTCAGACCGCAAAGCAGCAGTACGTTAACCCCATCCAGAGGATAGTATCTATTGATCCAAAGGCCATAGAGGACAGACAATACTGTAGCTGTAATGACCCCGCCAACAGAGCCTTCGATGGTCTTTTTGGGGCTCAGGGCAGGACACAGCTTATGCTTGCCCAAGAAATACCCTGTGAAATATGCCCCTGTATCGCAGCCAAATGCAGTGATGAATACTAGCCAGACCAGCAGCTTCCCATGGGTATATTCCCGAATCAGATACACATGGGACAGCAAAAAGCAGGCATAAAAAAAGCCAAAAAATGCCGTCATAATCTCTTTGTTATTGGTATGCTGATAGCGCAGCACACTATAAATCAGCAGAGCAAGCAAAAAAGCAGAAACAAAGACGCTGAACAGATTACCCGTATAGATGATTTCGTCTATGAAAACCATATAAAACACACCAAATAGACCAGCTATTTCATATGCGCCTTTTGTTTCCTTGGAAAATGCTCTGTAAAATTCACGCATCCCAATCAGCCCCAAGATACCGATGCCGGCATGGAGCCAGTTGCCGCCGCTGACAACGATAAAGATCAGCAGAGGCAATGCCACCAGTGCAGAAATGATTCTCGTTTTCATATAGCGTCACCTCATTTCAGCCTGCCGCCGAAACGACGTTCTCTGTTTTGATAATAATAAATAGCCTTTTCCAGTTCCTTTTTATCGAAATCAGGCCAAAGCACTTCGGAAAAATAGAATTCGGAATAAGCGATCTGCCACAGCAGGAAATTGCTGATGCGTTCTTCCCCGCTGGTACGGATCATCAGTTCAGGATCGGGCGTACCTGCGGTATCCAGTGCATTTGTGATGACATCTTCTGTCACATCGGCAGGAGCCAGTTTGCCTGCTGCCACATCTTCTGCGATCTTTCCTACAGCACGGCGCAGTTCATCCCTGCCGCCGTAGTTCAGAGCGATATGGACAAACAGACCTGTTTTCTCTTTGGAAATTTCTTCGATCTCAAGAATGCTTTCCTGAATATCCTTGTCCAAACGAGTGATATCGCCGATGACATCCATACGAACATTATCCTTCAGGAATTTCTTGAAATAGTTTTTCAGATACATCCGCAGCAGATCCATAATGGCGCCGACTTCTTCTTCAGAACGTTTCCAGTTTTCCGTGGAAAAAGCATATACAGTCAGATGTTCCAGCCCCATATCCTTTGCTGCATAAATGATTTTTTCCAATGCTTCCGCACCGGCTTTATGGCCTGCCTTTCTGGGCAGGGAACGTTTTGTTGCCCATCTGCCGTTGCCATCCATGATGATGGCGATATGCTTGGGCATTTTATCGGGATTCAGCTCGTAGGAGCTGGTTTCTTTTCCAAAAAACATAATTGCCTCCCTGTAACAAAGCCCCTCTCCAAAGAAGAGGGGCATGGATATTCCAATGATTACACTGTAAGGATATCCTTACTTTTTGCTTCAGCTTTTGCGTCGATTTCAGCAACATATTTATCTGTCAGTTTCTGTGTTTCTTCTTCCAGATCTTTCAGCTGATCTTCTGTGAGCTCTTTCGCTTTTTCTGCCTTTTTAAAAGAATCCATAGCGTCTCTTCTGATGTTTCTGATGGCAACTTTAGAAGCTTCTGCTTTTTTCTTAACGTCTTTTGTCAGTTCTTTACGTCTTTCTTCTGTCAGTTCAGGGAATACCAGACGGATCACTTTACCATCGTTGTTGGGGTTGATACCCAGCTCAGACATATTGATGGCTTTTTCGATGGCTTTCAGCAGGGATGTATCCCAAGGCTGGATCTGCAGCAGACGAGGTTCGGGAACGGAAATGTTACCAACCTGGTTCAGGGGTGTAGGTGTACCGTAATATTCCACTGTGATCTTATCCAGAACATGAGGGTTTGCACGACCAGCGCGGATTGTGCTGTAATCACTGTCCAAAGCTGCCAGTGTTTTTTTCATTTTTTCTTCATAAGGTTTTGTCAGTTCAGATGCCATAATTCTATTCCTCCTGTGATAACAAAATCTTTAAACGGTTACAATCGTACCGATCTTTTCGCCGCTCACCGCACGGATGATGCTGCTTTCTTCATTCAGGCCGAAGATGATAACAGGGATCTTGCGTTCGAAGCAAAGATTTGCGGCTGCCATATCGATGACTTTCAGGTTATTTTTCACGATGTCTTCCGCTTTGATGATATCGATCTTCTTTGCATTGGGGTTGACGGCAGGGTCGTCATCATACACACCATCGATACTCTTCGCAAAGAACAGACCGTCTACATCCAGTTCAGCGCCTCTCAAAGCTGTGATCGTATCTGTAGAGAAGAAAGGATGACCCATACCAGCTGCGAAGATGACTACTTCGCCCTTTTCCAGATGTGCAATGGCACTTTCCTTGGAAAACTGTTCTGTCATCGTGCCGATCATAATAGGTGTCTGTACGAATGCTTTGATGCCATTCTGACGGAATGCATCAGCCACATAGATGGCATTCATAACAGTTGCCAGCATGCCGATCTGGTCTGCTTTGGTACGATCCATATTGGAATCCGCACTTCTGCCCCTCCAGAAATTGCCGCCGCCGATCACGAGAGAAACCTGTGTCCCCTTTGCCATTACTGCTTTGATCTGATCGATCAGCCCCCAGATCACTGTATCGTCAAAGGTTACGCCTTTCTTGTCGCCTGCCAATGCTTCACCACTCAATTTCAGCACAATTCTCTTATACATTTTTCACAGCCTCCTTACCATTCTAATGTAACACAAATCACAAAAAATTTCCACCTTATTTTCTCTTCCGACCCAAATGTATGGAAAAAGTCCTGTAAAAAAGGAAACGCTTGGGGTGTCGGCTTTGCCGCACTGCTCATAAGCGTTTCCTTTTCATTTTTAAAAGCGTATCAGTTTACTGATTAGTTCATTGCTTTTGCAACTTCATCAGCAAAGTTTTCTTCTTTCTTTTCCATGCCTTCGCCTGTTTCGAAACGAACATATCTTGTGATTTCGATGGGAGCGCCAACTACTTTTGCTACAGAATCAATGTACTGTTTTACGGACATATCTGTATCTTTTACGTAGGGCTGTTCAACCAGACAGAATTCTTTCATTTCTTTTTTCAGTCTGCCTTCGATCATCTTAGCGATGATGTTGTCAGGTTTCTTAGCATTTTTAGGATCGTTCTTAGCCTGTACTGTCAGGATTTCTGTTTCTTTTGCGATGAAATCAGCGGGAACGTCTTTTTCTGCGATGAATTTAGGGTTCAGAGCTGCGATCTGCATAGCGATGTTTTTACCCAGTTCAACCAGTTCGTCTGCTTCGTTTTCGCAAGCCAGTTCGATCAGAACGCCGATTCTGCCGCCGCCGTGGATATAGGAAACCAGTTTGCCAGCCTGTGCTTTTTCATATTTTTCGAAACGTCTGATGTTCAGGTTTTCGCCGATAACAGCTACCTGCTGAGACAGAGCTTCTTTTACTGTGAACTGAGGGTCCAGAGCCCATTTTTCTTCGAAGAAAGCATCGATATCTGCTGCTGTTGTTTCGGAAGCCTGTTTTGCAACTGCTGCAACATAATCTCTGAATACCTGGTTCTTTGCAACGAAGTCTGTTTCGGAGTTTACTTCTACGATAGCACCAACTTTGTTGTCATCGCTCAGGAATACTTCAACCATACCTTCGGAAGCGATACGGCCAGCTTTTTTAGCGGATGCAGCCAGACCTTTTTCTCTCAGCAGTTCTACTGCCTTTTCCATATTGCCGTCAGCTTCTGTCAGAGCTTTTTTGCAGTCCATCATGCCTGCGCCTGTCATTTCTCTCAGTTCTTTTACCATTGCTGCTGTAATAGCCATTTTTACATTCCCTCCGTCGTATGATGATTACTCTTCTACCGGTGCTTCCTCGGTCTCCACGTCGGTTCCCTCGTAAACTTCTTCCTCAGCACCCTGATTTGCCTCGATAACAGCGTCTGCCATCTTGGAAACGATCAGTTTTACGGCACGGATTGCATCGTCGTTACCCGGGATTACATAGTCCAGTTCTTCCGGATCGCAGTTGGTATCAGCGATACCGATCAGCGGAATACCCAGGGTATGAGCTTCCTGTACGCAGATTCTCTCTTTTTTCGGATCTACTACGAAGATAGCATCCGGAATCTTCTTCATATCTTTGATTCCGCCCAGGTTCTTCTGCAGTTTGTCCATCTCTTTGCGAAGAGCGATAACCTCTTTCTTCGGCAGTACCTCGAAAGTACCGTCCTGCTCCATGGTCTCGATCTCTTTCAGACGATTGATACGGCTCTGGATGGTCTTGAAGTTGGTCAGCATTCCGCCGAGCCATCTCTCATTTACATAGTACATTCCGCAACGCTCAGCCTCGGTCTTTACAGCGTCCTGAGCCTGTTTCTTGGTA